>CAYUKM010000038.1:14852-22027 GCA_964445255.1 uncultured Acidimicrobiales bacterium | reverse complement strand
AAGCGAACGTAAAATTAGAGGCCGGTTTCGCTTTGGTTCTCGGCGAGTACCTCATAGGCATCGCCGCCGAGTAGACCAACCGATGGTGGAGCGACCACCCCGCTTGAGATCCCCTTCGAAACCGCTTCCAGCTGGCTCGTCGAGTTCGACTTGGTAAGGACTCCGCGGATTCGGGCTCGAATTGCATGCACGCTCAGGTGAAGGTCGGCAGCGATAGAAGAAGCAGTCCCGCCCTGCACCAGCGCCTCGAGCACTTCGATCTCCGCCTTGCTCAACCCGAATGGATCCTCGTTCACACCATGGAAGACGCGCTGGCCTCGCACTACAGATCGAAGGCTGCGCACCACGTCGGTGATCGGGCTGCGTTTGGACACGATCGATACATTGCTGTAGGCCCGAGCCGCGTCGGCGAGTCCGGCTGTGGGGTACTCTGTCAATATGACTGTCGGGATCGGAGGCTCCCGTCGTGGTGTCCCACCCAGTCGACTACTTTCCTCAAGTAGCAGCTGCACTAACTTGAGTCCCGTGTACCCCGGTGAGGGCGAATTGGAACAGACAACCACGTCTACTCCCAGTTCAGTCGCGCGTCGACAAGCCTCCGTCACGTGAACATCGCTCGCTACCACTCGGAGGTCCTCAGTGATGTCGAGCGCTAGACGTAACGCATCAACATAGGAACGTTGACCTTCAAACACCATGAGCTTCGCCACCGTGCCGCTGCTGTTGCCATTGTCCATGACTACCCCAGTTGTCGCCTTGCCGGTGCTGTGAAATTCCCCGTCCTGACTGACCACACCGGTTGTTAGTTATGAATAACTAAACAGAAAATTCCTACGCTCGCGGGACCCATATGAAGGTATTAACAATATTGGGCGGAAGACACCCGCTCAGCGAGATATTTTGTTCACTAAACGTGTTCAAGAAGCCACACAGTAGTGTTCGCGGCCAGTGACCCATCCGTTACTGGTCCCGACGCCAGCATGACGGTTCCCTCGGGCAAGCCAACCGGCGAGTCGCTCATGTTCGCCACAACATGCAGGGGGCCATGTCGATATCGAAGCAACCCGCTTTCGACTTTTTCGATAGCGAAATCGAGCCCCGAGGAAAGATGTTCACGGCGAAGTTTGATCGCCTTGCGGTACAAGGAAAGCATCGACGCGTCATCCCCAACCTGCTCGGCGGCCGATAGTGGACCAAAGGCCGAAGGTTGCGGGAGCCACGGCGAAGAGTCCCCGAACCCATACGACGGACCATCAGCCTCCCATGGCAGCGGTACGCGAGCTCCATCGCGCCCTTTCTCGGTTCGTCCCGACCGCTCCCAGGTTGGGTCGTCAAGAACATCCTCAGGGAGATCCCAGACCTCGGGCAATCCGAGCTCCTCGCCCTGGTAGACATAGGCCGACCCCGGCAGCGAAAGCGTGATCATCGCAGCAGCGCGGGCTCGCTGCTGGCCGAGTTCTGCATCCATCTCCTCGGGCTTGCCTTGCGTTGGCCACTTGCGCCAATTGGTTCCCTTTGGCAACCCGTAGCGACTGGCATGACGCATCACGTCATGGTTCGAGAGAACCCACGTCGAGGGGGCACCGACCTTGTCGGCTGCGCTAACCGAACGATCGATAATCTCGGCGAACTCCTTCGCGTCCCACTCGGCCTCGAGCAGGTCGAAGTTGAACGACTGGTGATACTCGTCCGGTCGCAAGTAGAGGGGAAGCCGGTCTGCAGCGACCCACGCTTCGGCCACCATCATCCGGTCGTCGTACTCGTTGAGAATCGCTCGCCATCGGCGGTTGATGTCGTGCACACCGTCGCGATCCCAATACGGATGATTTTCTGTCAGCTCCACTTCCAGGATTGCACCGGTGTTCTCCACGTCCGGGTACTCCATATCTTTGACCAAACCGTGCGCGACATCGATGCGGAATCCGTCGATCCCTCGATCCAGCCAGAAGCGCAGGACATCGTCAAACTCGGCCCGGACCTCTTCGTTCTGCCAGTTGAGATCTGGTTGAGAGGTGTCAAAGATGTGGAGATACCACTGGCCATCATCAACCTGCTCCCACGTCGAACCTCCAAATACTGCGCTCCAATTACTCGGCGGCTCCGAGCCATCCCCCTTGCCGTCAAGGAAGTGGTACCTGTTGCGAGCTGCGCTGCCGGGTCCGGCGGCGAGCGCTTCTTGGAACCAGGCATGATCGATGGAGGTGTGGTTTGGAACGAGATCAGCGATGATGCGAATCCCCCGCTCGTGCGCTTCGGCGACCAACAGCTCCACTTCTTCGACTGTGCCAAAGCGGGGGTTGATCTTGCGGTAGTCGGCTACGTCGTACCCGCCATCACGCAGTGGCGACTCGTACCACGGGTTGATCCAAAGAGCATCGACGCCGAGATCCTTGAGATAGTCGAGCCGGTCGCGAAGACCGGCAATATCGCCAGTCCCGTCACCGTTACCGTCAGCGAACGACCGGACATAGACCTGGTAGACAACACCATCGCGCCACCAACCTGAATCGTTTGCCGTCTCGCTCATCGCTGTTCCCCTACTCGTTGCTTGGAAGACCTTCTGCCAGTGTGCCCGAATGGTCAGCAGGTGGCCGCATCGCATCGGTCAAAGTTCTGATTCTGTTCGCGATCTGGAAGACTCCCATCCATGGATCCGTTTCTGCAGGCAGCGGTAGATGAGGCACAGGCCGGTTGGGACGAAGGTGGTATCCCCATCGGCTCGGTCATTGTTCACGATGGAAAGATCATCGGACGCGGTCACAACAAGCGCATTCAAAACGGAAGCCCAACGCTCCACGGCGAGATGGACGCACTTGAAAACGCGGGCCGGCTGCCGGCTTCGACCTACCGAGAAAGCACCCTGTACACGACGTTGTCGCCGTGCTCGATGTGCTCAGGAGCGATCCTGTTATATGGGATTCCACGAGTGATCGTTGGCGAGAACCAAACCTTCATGGGTGAAGAGGAACTCCTCCGATCGCGGGGAGTCGAGGTCACCGTCGTGGACGATCCAACCTGTGTTTCACTCATGGAGACCATGATCGCCGAGCGACCGGAACTCTGGAACGAAGACATCGGCGAATAGAAAATCTGTGGTCCGTTTCCAGTAACTATCGCCGGTTTCCGACCACAGAACTAAGCCCTGTTATGGGGAGTCAGGGTTCAGGGCGTTGTGGCGCTCTCGCACTTGCGCTGGATAGTGCGACCGGGCGAAGTCGATGTTGTGCGACAACGCGATGTCCATCAACTCCATACGGTCCGGGGTCTGCTTCCACGGCACCGGCACGTAGATCGGTAGATCGAAGGTGCGCAGCCGATCCAGCCCGGTGTAGATCTTGCGCTGATACTCAGCACGGTCGTTCCAGTCCCAATGTCCCGGCCCAAAGCCGGTTCCGGGGTCGAGGTAGCAGCGATCCCGGATGCCGTATTTGTCCACCTCTCGGAGACGCTCGTCGAACCACGAGATCATCACCGCAACCGGATCCCCCTCGACATGTTTGAGGTGACGCGGATCCGGACCCAACATGAATGGGAGGACCACATCACACTCTCGCTCGGCAGCGAACTCAAGCATCGCTGTGTCCTGAAGCGCTTCGGCTGCGTTGAGCACCGACGCTCCCGCGTCGAAAGCTCGTCTAGCCGTCTCCACCTGCCAGGTGTCGACCGAAATCGTGACGCCCAGCGCTGCGATTGCGCGAAGTGGCGCTTCGAGAATCGCCCACTCCTCGTCGGGGGTCACCATGGTCGCGTCGCCATGGGAAGCCTGACCACCGAGGTCGATATGGTCAGCGCCTTCGGCGAGGAGCTTGCGAGCATACGCCTCGGCGTCCTCCGCGGTGGTAGCCACCGAGAAGTCAGCGAGCGAATCCGGCGATGCGTTGATGACCCCGAAAATTTCCACGTGCCTAACCTCGTGCCCCGTCCCAACCAATCGCCTCGGCGATGGCGACGCGCGCCCCGACAGGGTCTTCGATCGGCATCATGTGGCCGATCCCATCCATCTTCACAACGGTGCTGTTATTCGCTGCATCGATAAGACTCGTCGCTGCCTTGATCGGTGTCATCTTGTCCTCAGCACCGAGAATGAACGTCACGGGAACGCCCACCTTCGTCATCGCCTCCACCGCTCCGTCGTAGACGTTGCAGGCTTCCATGTCTCGTGACAGGGCACCCTGCGGCGATCGGTCGATCAACGACGTCGACGACCCAACCAGCCACGTTCCCGGCGAGCGATGGCCGCCCTTATGTGCCTTGCTGCCGAGCGCCCAGGACGTCATCAGCCGACTTGCACGAGGGATGTCCTCGGCGCTGGCCGTCAGAAGCTCCGGATGTACCGGCATAGCTGCTGCGGTGCCGATGAGCACGAGCGATTCCGCGCTTGTTGGATCTTGAGCCGCTGCCTCAAGCACAACAAAGGTGCCAAGCGAGAACCCGACCAAATGCGACGGCGCCATGTCGAGTTCGTGCACCAAACCAGCAAGCCACTCCCCCATGTCGGGGATCCTCTCAAGCGGCTCCCCACCACTCAGCCCGTGCCCCGGAAGGTCAATAGCTGCGACCCGATAGCCATGATGGGCAAACCAGCGGCTCTGCATTTGCCACGTGGTGCGATCCATCCCAGAACCGTGAATCAAGACGATTCCGGGAAGCTCGGGGTCGTGGGGCCTGCCACCGGTCGCAATTCGAACAGCTTCGCCTCGGTACGTGATCTCCATGTCCGGCCTCCTATCGCTGCGACGCTTTAAGCGCCCGGTTCAGATCGGCAATGATGTCTTCTTCGTCCTCTAGGCCAACCGACAAACGGACGAGGTCTTCGCCCACGCCAGCAACTTTGAGTGCTTCGAGCGACATTTGCTGATGCGTCGTCGACGCAGGATGAACAACCAGAGTTCGGGCATCGCCGACATTTGCGAGGTGCGAGGCCAACCGGACGTTCTCGATGAACTTTCGCCCGGCGTCTCGTCCGCCCTTCACCCCAAAGCTCAATATCGCGCCCGTCCCCTTTGGGTACAGATCCTTGGCCATCTTGTGATCGGGGTGGGTTGGGGCGCTGGGATGCGATACCCAACTGACCGCATCATGGTTCACCAACATCGCAATGACCGCTTCGGCGTTGGACACGTGCTTGGCCATGCGCAGCGGCAAGGTTTCGATGCCTTGGAGAATCTGGAACGAATTCATCGGAGAGATCGCCGCTCCGAAATCTCGCAGGCCTTCGGCCCGCGCACGAGCGATAAAGGCCGCCGGCCCAAACTCTTCGGAGAACGCCAGCCCGTGGTAGCCGTCGTAGGGCTCGGTGAGGGTTGGGAATTTTCCGCTCGCGTCCCAGTCGAAGTGTCCCCCGTCGACCAACACTCCACCGAGCGCCACGCCATGCCCGCCCATGAACTTGGTGATCGAGTGCATGACAATGTCCGCTCCATGTTCGATGGGCTTCATGAGGTATGGAGTGGCGAAGGTGGAGTCGACCATCAACGGCAGGCCGTTTCGGTGCGCCACATCAGCGACCGCTTGGATGTCCATCACCTCGATGCCCGGGTTCCCCAGCGTCTCGCCATAGACGAGTCGGGTGTCCTCGGTGATCGCCTCCTCGTAGGCGTCAGGGTCACGCGGGTCGACGAAGGTGGTGGTGATCCCAAAGCGAGGCAGGGTCTGCGTGAGAATGTTCGCTGTGCCGCCGTACAGATTCCTACCGGCAACAATGTGACCGCCCTGGCCCATGAGGGTCGCAATCCCAAGATGAAAGGCAGCCATACCGCTTGCAGTGCAGACAGCCCCGACACCACCTTCGAGCGCCGCGATTCGTTCCTCAAGGACCGCCGTAGTCGGGTTCCCTATTCGCGAATAGATGTAGCCCGGTTCCTCCAGGTTGAAGCGGCTCGCGGCTTGGTCGGTGTCGTCAAATACGAACGATGTCGACCAATAAACCGGGACCGCACGAGCACCCGTTTCGGCGTCTGGCTGGTGACCTGCGTGCAGGCTCAACGTTGAAAATCGAAGAAAGTCGGGCTCGACCATCAAACCTCCTATGGTCGGCCGCATCGTAGTCCACCGGCCACAAAGGCTTGCAGTCGAGACCGGTACACTCACCCCGTGCAGACAATCGACCTCGGCCCCGGCGAAGCGCGTCCGCTCTTCGCTGACCTTGGCCCTGATCGACGGTTCTGGGCGGCCGTTCGCGGCGCACGCGTCCTTTCCCGCATGAGTTCGGTTGTAGAGATGCCCAAACGCATCGTGTTGCCCACCGATCGTCCATCGATGATCGTCGCAAACCACAGCAGCCTCTTCGACCTGGTCGCTGCGCTCGTCGTGCTCGGCCACTTCGGAATCCCGGCCCACATTGGAGTGAACGCTCGATTCTGGTCAAACCCTGCATCCAGCGCCTTCCTCGATGGCATTGGCTGCATACCGTTCGCCAAGGGCCAAGGTGCCGAGGCCGAGCGGGAGATGATCGACGCTCTCTCTGCAGGCAAGTCGACTGCGCTCATGCCCGAAGGGAGAATCACCCGCCCCGAAGATCAGGTCAACGGTGTCGGCCCGGGGCGGCCGGGAGTCTCTCGAATCGCACGCGGGTCCGGAGCGGCGATCGTCCCTGTGGGCTTCGCGTTGTGTGAAGAGACCTGGCCCCCGGGCACACCACTGCCTAAGGCGCGCCTCGGCAAGCACAGAGTCATCGCCTCGATCGGACCACCGATCGAATTAACAGACGACGACCACATCGCGAACGCTGCGATCGTCATGGACGCACTTGGCGACCTCGTAATGCACGGCCGCAAAACTGGCCAAGCAACGGGCCCACTCGATCCGTAGCGCCCGCTACTCAGTCGGCGGATAGTGTGACGCTGGAACGACGGCGATAGGGGTGGCACGTGTCTGGTGGTAGCGAAGGCTCCACTCCCGGGCCGCCGATGGGTACTGTCGAGTGGGCTAGATGGCAGCGTCAGAACGTCTACGACCAAATGTCTCCAGGTGAGAAGCAGGACTGGGACCTTCGCTTGGCCATCAAGAACGATGACATCGAGACCGTACGAAAGTTCCTCGATGACGGCTATCCACCCGATGGTCACCGCCCTGACGACACGTGGACCCCTCTACGTTTCACCGCTGAGCACGACCGGGTAGCGGTTGCAAAGCTGCTCCTGGAGCGCGGCGCCGGCGTCGATCTCATCAGCTAC
>CAYUKM010000038.1:2209-14752 GCA_964445255.1 uncultured Acidimicrobiales bacterium | reverse complement strand
AGCGGTTGCAAAGCTGCTCCTGGAGCGCGGCGCCGGCGTCGATCTCATCAGCTACCACCGCTCGGCCCTTCAGCACGCCGTCGAGAACGTTGTCGCATTCGGTACCGACGGTGCTCTCGTCACCTGGGAACTTGTCGATGTCCTGCTGGATGCTGGCGCAGAACTGACCGACGACATCCTTCACACAATCCAAAGAGGAGGACCGAACGTCGTGCAGTCCTTCCAATCCCGCGGCGAACCATACGAACCCACGACGTTCCTGCCGCGTCCCATCTAGGGCGTGGACGCTCCTCGCGGCGCTGCGGCGACATGGCTTCGCGGCATGGGCGGCACAATCAGACTCGCGGTTTGAGCTTCCTGCAAGGTGTGGCCAGCAACCCAGGAGCGAGGAACGAGCGGGAAACTCAGATCACGTAGCCGAGGAACATTGCGATTACGGCGGAGCCGAAGCCAATGGCGCCGTAGAGGCCCTTTTGCTTTGGATCCGTCGCGTTCTTGTGCTTGACGGCACCAAATCCTGAGAGGATCACGAGCAGGAACTTGATTCCAAAGACGATGTTCCAGACCATCGTGGCGTTGGCCATGTCGATCGCAAGGATGTTCCAGACGCCCGAAAAGATGGCGACAGCGAGTGCCGGAAAGGCGATGTTCGAAAAGCCCTGTGCGACCTTCGCGGCGAGGCCCTCGATGCCAGCCTCTTTGAGAATTGGCATGATCGCCATCATTGCGATCTGGCCACCTACCCATACGGCGACGGACAGAATGTGGATGAAGATGCGAATGGTGTCGAGGTTCAGAACTGCGGACATCACATCACGTTCACAGCTTCTCGTCCGGGCCGCAAGTCGGCCGGTTGTGACAGTTGCTGTTGTGCAGACTTCTTAACTAGGCGACTAGCTGACCAAGGTCGCCTCGGTCGACTCGCGGATCTGTTCTTCGGTGACTTCGGGCGCCATCTCAACGATCTTCAGACCGCCCTCAACCACGTCGAAAACGCCGAGGTCGGTGATGATCCTGTCGACCACACCAGTGCCCGTAAGTGGGAGCGTGCATGACTTGAGCAGCTTGGAATCACCGTGCTTGGACGTATGACTGGTGATGACAACCACGCGACCCACGCCTGCCACCAAATCCATCGCCCCGCCCATGCCCTTGACGAGCTTGCCGGGGATCATCCAATTAGCCAGATCGCCATTTTCGGCAACTTCCATCGCACCAAGAATCGCCATGGCGATCTTGCCCCCGCGGATCATCCCGAACGATGTTGAGCTGTCGAAATACGACGTGTGTGGCAACTCGCTGATCGTCTGCTTGCCGGCATTGATCAGGTCGGCATCGATGTCCTCCTCGGTTGGGAACGGCCCCATGCCGAGCATGCCGTTCTCCGATTGCAAGGTGACTTCGATGCCATCGGGGATGTAGTTCGACACGAGCGTCGGGATACCGATGCCGAGGTTCACGTACCAGCCATCTTCGAGCTCTTGCGCGGCACGTTCGGCCATTTGATTGCGATCCCAAGCCATTAGCTGTCCCTCACGGTTCGTTGTTCGATTCGCTTCTCGTGCTCACCTTGAATGATGCGATTCACGTATACCCCGGGAAGGTGAATGCTGTCGGGGTCGAGCTCGCCTGGTTCGACGAGCTCCTCAACCTCGACGACAGAGACCTTGCCGCACATCGCTGCGGGCGGGT
The DNA here is from genome assembly GCA_964445255.1 of uncultured Acidimicrobiales bacterium. Taxonomy (GTDB): domain Bacteria; phylum Actinomycetota; class Acidimicrobiia; order Acidimicrobiales; family SHLQ01; genus SHLQ01. The sequence continues at coordinate 13,060 of CAYUKM010000038.1, read as the reverse complement.
TGAAGTTGCGGGCGGTTTTGCGGAACACCAGATTTCCCGTGGTGTCGGCCTTCCAGGCTTTGACGATGGAGAGGTCAGCGAACAGGCCGGTTTCGAGGATGTAGGTCTCCCCGTCGAACTCCTTGTGCTCCTTGCCCTCCGCGATGACGGTACCGACGCCGGTCTTCGTATAGAAGCCCGGGATTCCACATCCTGCCGATCGCATGCGTTCTGCCAGCGTTCCCTGGGGGTTGAACTCCAGCTCAAGTTCTCCCTCAAGGTATTGGCGCATGAACTCGTCGTTCTCGCCCACGTAGGAGGAGATCATTTTCTTGACTTGCTTCGTTTGCAGCAGAATGCCGATGCCAAAGTCGTCGACCCCCGCATTGTTTGATGCGAATGTGAGGTCCTTGGTGCCGGCCTCCTTGATCGCACCAAGCAGAAGCTCGGGGATTCCGCACAAACCGAATCCTCCTGCGGCGATGAACATGCCGTCGAACAGCAGCCCGTCGAGCGCCGCCTCGGCTGAGTCGTACACCTTCTTCATTCCCAGACCTTCTTTCGATACGGACTGTGTCTACTTTCTTACAGGACCCGCACCACCGGGCCTAATTTCTGCACTAGCCGCCGAAACGAGGCTCGGGAACGCCTTGGATACCAAGACCGTCACCTTGAACAGGCTGCCAGCAAGAAACTGTGGCTTCGCTTGAACCGCGGGACGGTCAAACGGAGCCTCCAGCTCCTAGCCCAGAAGCAATCCCAGGCTCTCGTAGACGAGCGCCGGCGTGTCGTCGCCGACCACGTGCACGGCGATCTCGCGTTTCATCAATACCCCAGAGGACTTCTCGGTAACGTCGACGATTCGGCCCTTGGCATGCACCTGGGCACCTGCGGGAACCGGGTTCAGGAAACGCAGCTTGTCGGCGCCATAGTTCAACACGCCGAGCAGGCCGTCGACTTCGAGGCCCATCTCTACGCTGAAGTGCGAGACCAGGCTCAGTGTCAAGAAACCGTGAGCGATGGGTCCGCCGAACGGGCCAGCGTTCGCCTTCTCGACGTCGACGTGGATCCACTGATGGTCCTTCGTGACCTCGGCAAAGGTATTGATCATCTCTTGGGTGATCTCGACCGGATCGGTCCAGTCGCCCCAGTCCTCGGTGATCAGTGCCCGCAGTCCGTCGATGTCCTTAACTGAAACGCTCATGACGTCATCCTGTCACGGGTTGGCCATACGTTCCGCAACGGCTTCGCGGTATCGCTTGACGTTGGCTAGCTTCACCTCGTCAAAGCCGCGGATCATGTCGGCCAAATCGGCGATCTCGACGAACTCGGCAACGTTCCCGGGCTCAAGGCGCGAACTCAGTCGCACCAACAGGTCTCGATACTCACCGATGAGTTCTCGTTCGATGCGTCGTTCCTCGGAACGACCGAAGGGGTCGAGACGGGTCCCTCGCGCCTTCTTGGTCCGCAACAGCCCGCTAAAGGTCTTTCGCGCCGCCTTCTCGGGGATGGCGATCTTGCGATCGACGCCTACCTTCTTCAGCGACGGTGGTTTGAGTTGGTAGGACAGCTTGGCGTTGGGACCGAAGCGAGCCTTCGCCTTGGCCTCCATGTCCGCCTGCAGGGCAAGCCGAGCAACCTCGTACTCATCCTTGTACGCCATGAGGTGGAAGAGATGGCGGGCGGCGACTGTCGAGAGCGGATCGCCGTCGATCCCCGCTGAGATCTCCGCACGCCGAACCGCGGCGATGTCGTTGACATACACACGAGCGGTACCTTCGTCGCCCCAGGCAATCAGTTCCGGGATGCGCCATCGCAGGACCTCAGAGAGCTCCTCGGAGGGGTAGGGAACTTCATCCAACAGACGTTTGGTCTGTCGGGTCGGGGCGGGCGGACTCTTGCGGCGAGGCTTCGATGCCTCATTCAATTCAGTGAGCAGGTCGGGGTCGTGCACGAGTCGTCGACCCAAGGTGAAGGCTGCGATGTTCATATCGACCGCCACGCCATTCAGGCCGATCGCTGTTTCGATTGACGCAGCCGACGCGGGAATCCGTCCCAGTTGGTAGGCCATCCCTGCGATCAACAGGTTGGCCGCAGGCTGCGACGCGAAGACGAACCGAGCGATGGCCTCGGCATCGATGTAGCGGTTCGAAGCACTGTTGGTGGCCGCGTCGATCGCTCGGCGGAAACGATCGGCGTCGGGGAAGGTTTCGAGATCGAGGTTGGTGACCATTTGCCCGGTAGGCACCTGAGTCGTCGATACGATCGCGACCGTCGAATCTGGGTTGGCCCGCTCAAGGACCTTCGGTTGCGAACCACCGACCATGTCGAACAACAACAAGGTGTCGGCATCGCCAGCTCCAACCTTGGCCGCACCTTCATGGATCTCCTGACCGATGCGCAGATTGGACACCACCTGGCCGCCCTTTTGGGCCAAGCCGGTCTGATCGAGACTCATCGCCACAAGCCCATCGAGCATCGCCGCTGTCGACATCACCTGGGACACGGTCACTACACCCGTACCACCGACACCAACGATGAGCAACGAGGCGTCGCTGACTCGCTCGGGTTCGGGTGGCGATTCCCCAACGCCATACGCCGCGCCCGGAGCGTCGGCGACCACAGCGTCGTCTGGGTCGATCTCGACGGTGACGAAGGCCGGGCAGTTTCCGCCGAGGCAACTGAGGTCGAGGTTGCACGACTCCTGATGGATCTGGGTCTTGCGTCCGAACGGGGTTTCCACCGGGTGCACGCTCATGCAGTTCGACACCTCACCGCAGTGCCCACACCCCTCGCAAATCGCCTCGTTGATCATGACCCGAGTGTTCGGTGTTTCGATGGTCCCTCGCTTGCGACGGCGCCGGAGGTCGGCCGCACAGCCTTGGTCATACACAAGCGCGGTGACGCCAGGGATATCTCGAAGCTGACGCTGCACCTCGTCGAGTTCGGCCCGGTCGACCACCCGGCAACCGGGGGCGAACCCTGCGTCACTCGCGTACTTGTCGACGTCGTCGGTCACGACAACGATCGACACGACGCCCTCAGCTTCGAGCCAGCGGGTGAGTTCGGGAACCGGCATCTCGCCTGCCGCGTATTGGCCACCGGTCATGGCGACCACGCCGTTGTACAGGAGCTTGAAGGTGATGTTCGTATCCGAGGCGACGGCTTGACGTATTGCGAGCGATCCGCTGTGGAAGAAGGTTCCATCGCCGAGGTTTTGGAACCGATGCGCGTCGTGCACGAACGGTGCCGTGCCGACCCACTGCGCCCCTTCGCCGCCCATCTGGGTTAGCCCGACGGTCGACCGGTCCATCCAGAGAACCATCGAGTGACAGCCGATGCCGCCTCCGACCAGCGAGCCATCGGGAACGGTGGTCGATGTGTTGTGCGGACAACCAGAGCAGTAGTAAGGCGTCCGTCCGGGTAGCCCGGAATCGCCGACGACCGGGATCAGCTCACGCTTACGAGCGAGACGGGATGGATCGATCTTCGTGGTCAGTACTCGTCGTAACGGTTCGACCAGCGTGGGTCCTGACAATGCCCCGGCGAGCGGTATGAGGCGTTCGCGCTCAAGGTCGAACTTGCCGTAGACGGACGGACGGTTCGGATCGTCATAGAGAATGTCCCGAACCTGGGCTTCGATGAACGACCGCTTCGCCTCAACGACCAGGATCGACTCAAGGCCGTGGGCGAAGGCCCGGAGGCCTTGAGGTTCGAGCGGCGAGATCAGTCCGGGCACGTACACCCGGATGCCCAGCGCCTCAAGCTGGCCCTCGATACCCAAGCGTTTAAGTGCATCACGGACATCGCCGTGGGGCTTACCCGCCACGATGATCCCGAGCCACGCATCGCTCGCACCATAGGAACGGTCGATCGCGTTTTCGCGGGCGAAGCCTAACGCCGCTTGAGTCCGATGCCCGAACAGCTCTTCTTCGAGCATCAACGAGTGCGGTGCTAGCAAGTTGTTGTTGACCGTGTGCGTCCACGGTTGGCCGTCAACTTCGTGAACGTAGGGCGTGACGTCGACATCGGCGCTATCTGCGGGGATCGTGGCGAACCCGTCGGCGACGTCGGTATGCACTTTGCACCCGACCCACAGGCCAGATGCACGCGAGAGCTCAACTCCGTAACGCCCCAGGCGTAGTACGTCTGCGACGTCAGCGGGATACACAACGGGCATGCCAGCGTCGTGCAGCGCGAACTCCGATGCGGAGGGGATCGTCGACGACTTACATTCCGGGTCGTCACCGGCGAGTGCGAGGACGCCACCCTTTGGATGGACACCCGCGAAATTTCCATGGCGGAAGGCGTCGCCCGATCGATCGACGCCCGGGCCCTTGCCGTACCAGAGGCCGAGGACGCCATCGAAGCGAGGGTTGGCTTCGAGCGCTGCCATTTGTGAGCCCCAAACCGCCGTTGCTGCCAGCTCCTCGTTCACACCGCTGATGAACTGCACGTCCGCCGCGTCGAGGACCGACTTGTGCTGGGCGATGATGCCCTCGATCCCACCGAGAGGCGAACCTCGATAGCCACTGATAAGCGTCGCCAGTCGCGATCCCTTTGCCGCGTCGATTCGGTGCTGGTCGACCGGAATGCGCATGAGCGCCTGGGCGCCCGACAGCGTGATCTTCCCCTCCGTCGCCGAGAGGCGTTCGGTCACACGCAGATCGGGCGGATTCATCGACCTTGCTCAGCGGCCTCGTTGATAGCTCGGGTGATACGGCGCTTGGCGACCCCGAGAACCTTGCCGAGGTCACCGGCGACGACTTCTAGATCCGATTGCTCACGAGGAGCAGCGGTTTGTCGTACCGCAGGCGGCGATGGCTTCGCGGGCGGGGCGGGAGCGCTGGGCGCCTCGTCACGAACCCTGCCCGGAGGAGGCGGCAATGCCGAAGGTGGCGGAGGTCCAGACCCAACCTTGGGCTTGTACGTGCTCTGCCCCACTACCTGTGCCTCGGCCGGTCCGCTCTGGCGACGAGGCGCTTCTTTGGGCAGGAAGGAGCGGTTGCGGGTTTGCGCCCGGCCGACTGTAGGAGGCGCTTCGCTGCGAGCTCCGTTCGGCCCACGAGGCGAACTGGACCCAGCGGTGGGCGGAGCACTCGTCCTTGAGCTCCAACCTCCGTCTCGAAGAGGGCTATCGCCGCTACCCGAGTTATCGGAAGCCTGTTGCACATCGGCAACAATCTGGTTGGCGGCCCGGCGCAGGATCGATCCGGTGCGCGCATGCTCGGGTGCTGGGGGCAATGAGGACATCGTCCAACCCGATGGATACTTCGATTGCGGGTACCAACGGCCGTTAGACGCCAACCAATCGGTGGTGGACCGTTCGTTCCAACTGACTCCGCTCATGAACGAATAGTAGTCGCCAGAGCTGGTGGAGAGTCAGAGTCAAATGGCCAAACCTGCAGTCTTTGTCTCCAGGTACTCAAGCAGACCCTCACGAGCCCCTTCGCGGCCGATCCCGCTGTCCTTCATCCCGCCAAAGGGCACCGATGCCGAGGTGGGGTTCACATCGTTCACACCGATGATTCCGAAGCGCAGTCCTTCGACCGTTCGGAGCGCGGTCGAGAGGTCGTTGGTGTAGACGTAGGCAGCCAACCCGTAGTTGGTGTCGTTCGCGAGATCGAGGAGCTGGTCGGGGTCGTCATAGGTGATGATCGGGGCGACGGGCCCGAACGTCTCCTCGGAGGCGATCACCATGTCTGTGGTTACGCCAGCCAACACGGTCGGCGCGTAGAAATGACCTGCGGCGAAATCCGCGTCGGTCAGTCGGTGACCTCCAACGAGCGCTTGGGCACCTTTGGAGGTGGCGTCTTCTACTTGGCGTTCGACCTTGACGACGGCGGCCTCGTTCACCAGTGGACCGCATCGGACCCCATCGACGGAGCCGTCACCGGTCACGATCCGTCCGACTCGTTCGGCCATGGTCGTCGTGAAGGCCTCTACGTGAGACTCGTGGACATAGATCCGGTTCGGGCTGATGCATGCCTGCCCGGAGTTGAGGAACTTCAACGCCGAGGCGCCCTTCGCTGCATGTACCGGGTCGGCATCGGGCATGACCAGAAACGGTGCATGTCCGCCAAGTTCAACCGAGATTCGTTTCAGGGACGCGCCGGCAGCTGCTGCGAGCGTGCGCCCGACCGCGGTAGACCCGGTGAAGGTGAGTTTGTTGACCCGGGGATCACTGGTGAACACCTCACCGATCGGTACAGGGTTGGAGGCCGTCACCATGTTGATCACACCCGCAGGCACCCCAGCATCATGGAAGACCTCGAAGATCGCCTTGGCGTTGAGTGGCGTTGCTTCGGCGGGTTTGAGAACCAACGTGCACCCGGCGGCGAGAGCAGGCGCCATCTTGCGAGTGAGCATCGACATCGGATAGTTCCACGGTGTCACGGCGGCGACGACACCCACTGGCGATTGCACCGAGAGAAAGCGTTGATTGGCCCGTGCCGACGGGATCCACTCGCCGGTTAGTCGGCGTGCCTCTTCCGCGAACCATCGGATGAAGTCTGCGCCGTAGTTCACCTCGGCCCGACTCGCACGAAGCGGTTTACCCTGCTCGGCGGTCATCAGGGTCGCAAGATCCTCGGCGCGTTCACGCATGAGGTTCCATGCAGCCATGAGGATGTCGGCGCGTTCATAGGCGGTGGTTTGCGACCAGTCCGCGAACGCTGCATCCGCGGCAGCGATGGCTCGCTCGGCGTCGCTGGCGTCGCCGTCGGGCACCTCGCCCAAGCGCTCCCCCGTCGCCGGGTTCGTGACCTCGAAGGTTTTCCCAGAGATCGCGTCGATGAACTCACCGTTGATGAACATCGCGACAGGCTACGATCCGGAGATGCCGCCAAGCGACCCGGCCGCCCACCAAGTAATCTGTGGTCCAAAACCGGTAACTATCGCCGGAATCAGACCACAAATTCCTCACGGCTAGTTCTGTGGTCCAAAACCGGTAACTATCGCCGGAATCAGACCACAAAACAATCCTGCACTCATGCCGCTAGGCGCAGCGCCGCCGAGACATCCCGCACCAATTCGCCAGGACGGTCCACGAAGTCCGACCAAGTAAAGGTGAGAACCGTCCAACCTGCGAGCATCAGCCGATTCTTTCTTCGGGGATCCTTTTCGAAGCTCTCACGGTTGAGATGCCAACGGACGCTGTCCAACTCGATAGCGATTCGCTCCCGCTGGTAGGCAAGGTCGACGCGCCCAACAAATCGGCCGGAGCGATCCAGAATCTCGTACTCGTACCTGGGCGAAGGCATTCCCGATCGCTCCAACAATCGCCCAACCATACGATTGAAGGCGCTATCTGGAATGTTGTCATCGCCGTATCGCTCATCCAGGATCGCTCGCAAGGGTCCACAACCATTTCTTCCTTGGATCGAATGGAGAGCAAGCACCTCGCAGAGGTCTGGCCAGTCACACAACTTCTGGCGAATAACTGCATCGATCGCTCGCTCAAACCTGGACCAGGGCAGAACTGCGGCCAAATCGAGCACTGTTCTGGGCAGTCCCGTTACTGGCAAGCCGTCAATCTCGACGGGACTAGCGAACCGCATTTGTGTCGATCGGTGCACCTTTTCGACTGACCAACGCGGGCGACGGTGTTTGTCGACACTGACCTCGATCCGATTCAGACCAAATCCATCGACGCGGTGCAAACCTGCCGCCGCCCGGTGACTGACAAGACCACCGACGCTCATGGCCGCGATTCGCGCCCGCCGATGCCAACTATCAGGTGAACCAACAGCGAAATACGTGCTCGGCGCTACCCGCTCCAACCTTCCCTGCCGTAACAGGTTCTCGATCTGAGTATCCGTTAAGCCGAGCTGGCGAGCCTCGGTCCGCGTCACCACACCGTGACGATCGGCCGCAAATGAGAAAATCGCTTCCACGTTCTTTGCCGTATCTGTTGAGAGAACGGGGGAAGCTTCAACAGCACGTTAGCGAACGACTATGACAGCTAGTTCTGTGGTCGAAAACCGGTAATTATCACCGGAATCAGACCACAGATTTTCTAGCCGCAGGGGCTGGAGACGGATCTGGGGATGTCAGATTCGGTGAAGACTTCTTCGAGGCCTGAAGAGCCAGGCATTGACAGGGTTGTATTGCGGTCCGAGGTGAGTTGGATCTCGTAGACGGCCGCTTCGGGGATATCGGGCGCGAGGGCGACTCCAGCCGCACCAACGCTTGCGCGGGTGAGATCATCGGTGTCCGCTGCCTCAGTGAGTGCAGTGACGAGCAGGTCGGCTTGTTGCCATCCCAAGATCGCGGGAGCAGCCTCTCCGTAGGTGAGCTCGGGAGCCGCACCTGCTAGCGCCTGACGGACATCGCTAAGTTCGTCGTCTTCGACGAGAGGGCCGGCCTGGCTTACTTGGTACACGTCACCAAGCGCTGGACCGACGATGGAAGCGAAGACCGACGCTGCCGAGGTTGCGCTAGTTCCTCCCCACGTCCACAACTGCTCTTCATCGCTAATGGTCAGAACCGTGGCGACGTCGGCCAAGAACACGGGTGAGCCAGACACCCAGACCATCTCGGCATCGGCATCCAGCAGCGCTTCGAGGAGACCAACTTGAGCATCGTCCGCGTCGAGATCGAATGAACTATCGAGCACTACCTCTAGTTCAAGGTCCTCGGCAATGGTTCTTGCAACCTCGGCAGATCCTTGCGCCCAGTCCTCATCACTCGTAAGCAATGCCAGCTGCGTCTGGTCGTCGCTCGACGCAGCCAGAGCAGCGACGCCGGTCTCGGTATCGCTACATACGGTCGGGCGTAGCGGAACGAACCCTGGCGGAACCGAGACTCCCGGTTCCACAGCTCGATTGCCGATGACCAGGAGGTCCCCGGAGGAGAGCGCCGCTGCCGTTACCTCGTCGAACGCAGGTTGGGTAAGCCCACCGATCGCCAGCACGTCGTCGGCGAGCGAGGTGAGGTTCTGTTGATGCAAGGAGGGATCCCCGCCGTTGTCGAGGACGACGATCTCGATCTCCCTGCCCGCGATTCCTCCAGCATCATTGGCTGCATCTATCCGGGCAAAGTGGCCATCGAGCAGTAGCGCGTCCTCGGCCGAAGCCGGCCCGCTGAGGTCGAGTGAGTAGCCGATTCGAATGGTCTCGTCACTCACGCCCACGTCAGAAGAAACAGCGATGACAGGATCCTCGGGGACCGCGGTGGTGGTCGTGGACGCCTCAGCAGCGCTGTCGACAACGCCTGGTACCGACGACGTCGCTGCGGCACCGTTTGCATCTTCGCCGGGTTCACCCCCAGATGAACAGGCGGAAGCAACGAGCGAGAGCGCAACTACGGCGGTCAATAGCGCCCGGCTTCGCGCTCGTAAGTGATTCCCCACCTACTCAGTCTACTTAGCGGGGTCTTAGCCCTGTAATTCGCCGCCGAGGTACGCAGCGGTCACCGCGGGGTTTGTTGGATGTCATCAAGCATCCCGTCAGCGATCTTTTGGCTCCTTGGATCTACACCCTTTGTGAGGTTGCCCCCGTGATGGAGCCGAAGCTTCACCACGAGGGCTCGAGGGGATCAATGTATTTCTCTAGCCTTCGCTAATGAAGCAGGGCTCGTTGAACTCGTGGCCAGCAGCGACTTCGCCAACGAAGTTCTCTGCCAGAAGCGAGAAGCCAGCAGAACCTGGTTGGGTGATGCTGGTTTCAAGAGTCGCGTCAGCAAGGGTGATGTCGTAGATGAACGAACCACGAACAGCGAAGTCGTTTGGCTCGCCTACCCAAGTCTGGTCTGGGGCAAGGCCCTGGAAGTCGACGGTGACTTCGTTCGCTGCTGCAACAACACCGGCGCGGGTGAGGTCACCATTTGATGATGCTTGACGCAGAACCGCTTCGGTGAAGATCGCTTCGGTCCAACCAAAGACGTAGCTGTCAGCAATTGCGTAGGTGCCCTGCGGGACGCGCTCGGTCAAGGTAGCGACCATGTCCTGCATGCCTACGCTGTCGTTTGCATTCCAGAGAGCGGCGTAAGTGCTGTGGAAGTAGAAAGCGTCGATCGCAGGAGCGACCTCGGTGCCAAGCAGCGACGGGTTGTAGCTCAGGCTACTTCCCGACCAAATGGCGTCGAGTCCTTGTGCAGCAGCACCACCCAGAACCTGGGCGAGGATGCCCGGCGAGCTGGCGATGTACACGATGTCGGGGTCGGCGGCGACAAGCTCAGAAACGACGCCCGAGGGGTCTTCGCCTCCGAGTGCACCTTCACCGTCAAAGACGATTTCAAGGCCGAGTTCGGCAGCGGCGATCTTTGCGCCCGCGGCGTTGTCCTGACCGTACTCGCCAGGCAAGGTGACGATTCCGACGGTCGGAGCATCAGCAGGTGAATTCCCCGCAAGGAACTCGATCGCGTTCATCGCTTCGAAGCAATAGTTCGTGTACAGCTCGAATACGTTGGCGCCGAGTTCTTGGTCAGCCCATCCCGAGTACCACGACAACGGAATGGCGATCAGGTCATCGTCGGCAAGTTCCGGCGCGATCGCGCTGGTGTGGGGTGACCCCGTCGACTGGCTGATCATGACCACGCCGTTCGCACTCTCCTCGGCGAACTCGGCGTAGTTGTCAAGGTGCGTTGGTACGTCGAAGGAGGTGTCCATGATGACGAGTTGCACTTCGCGGCCGTCAATGCCGCCGTTCTCATTGAGGCGATCGAAGTACGCCCGTTGTGCATCGACAATTGGGGAGACGAGCCCGACGAACACGCCGGAGAGGTCTGCATTGAGGCCGACTCGGATGCTGTCTTCGGTAACGCCAAAGTCAAAGACCACGCCGTCACCTGCGTCGGCTGCCTCATCGTCGCCGTCGTCGCCACCGCTGTCGTCACCACCGTCATCACCGCCGCCGTCGCCACCGTCATCAC
>CAYUKM010000038.1:0-2109 GCA_964445255.1 uncultured Acidimicrobiales bacterium | reverse complement strand
CGTCATCACTGTCGCCACCGCTGTCGTCGCCACCGCCTACGGCATCTTCGACCGCTTCCTCCGCGGCGTCAATCGCAGGGTCGGCTGCTTCTTCTGCTGCGCTGCATGCTGCGGTCATGAGGCCAAAGACAGCTAGCAGCGCTAGCCATTTCATTCTCTTCATTGTTTCCCTCTCCTAGGAGACCGAGCGATGCTCGGCTCGGTATTTCTTAGATTGGCCCGAAGTCCGACCCGCCACCATTGGCCAACAAGAGCTCGCCGATAGCGCCAAAGATGCCACTCTCTTGTTCGGCCAGCCACTCGGTGACCTGCTACGAGGCTCCAGGTAGATGAGGCGACGGACGCCACCAATTGCCGAAGGGTCGATACTTGCTCCTGATCTTCAACCAAATGCACAACTGAACCCGAATCCCATTCTTTCCAGATGCCATACGAGCTGGTCTTCCCCTCTATGGTGTTTCAGCCAGTGAGCTGACCGTGCGGGAACCGTGGACGCAAGCTAGCAGAAGTGACACAGGCAACAATCGTCGAGCTTGCCCAACAGTGCGTGAAATTCCCCTGAACGGACCGACACGGCACACAACCCGCGAACCCTCGACTGCCCGCTCATATCATGTCGCACGCCGCCCCAGCGAAGATCCAAGAGTCCCAACAAAACCCCAAAGACGCACGGCCGAAGCCGTGCGCCTGTGCCTGCGACCGAGGCCGCTGGTGGGGTGACCTTTCGGTCGCCATCCCGCCGATGGACCAACTCGGCTATGCGACGATGGTCTGGTCGGCCGCCTCGAGGTTGGCCTTGGTGCGAGTCGCTGCGTCAGCGAGTGCGCTGTATTGAGCCTGCACGTCGGCCATCACCGACTTGAACTGGCCTTCCACGTGAGCAACAAGATCCTGTGCTCGAGTCGTGAAGGCCGTCTGCTCATTGGCCAGATTCGTGGTTGCGGTACCAAGAACCGTATTGACCTGACCCTGCAATGTCTCCTTGATAGCGATGGCGTTCTCACGAGAAGCACCTCGCCAGTCAGATCCAACCAGTTGGTTGTGGCTCTGACCGATGTCCTCGGTCAAAGCGGCTGCGACGCCCTCGAATGCGGTGACGAGATTTCCCATCGCCGTGTCGATTGCTTCCTGCAGTGCCACAGCTGCTGCTGCGGTGTCGGTACCGGTTGTTTCGGCTTGCGTTCCCGAAACGATCAGACGACTTGCGCTTGCCTCGATGTCGGCAAGGTTGCCTCCAATAAATGCTGCCATTGTATTCACCCCTTCTGCGCCCTTTCAAAGCGCTTCGTGCAATTTCGATATATGTAGTAGACATCAATATCTACTCAATGTCAAGTCGAAGCATCGAAATAATATGAAATGCATTGAACAGGTTGACGGGCAGGTTGGCGCCACGGTCCCCAAACGGGTCGACGCGCGTACTTAGGTTCGTTGCGTCGGGTTCTCGGCGATTGAGCTAGTCGACGAGCGCAAGCTGAACGACTGAAGCTTCACCCGACTGGACTAGGTAGCCACGACCCGCGATTGCTTCGAGACGCTCCGAGCGAGGCAGACGGACGCCGAGTAGTTCGGAGTCCGCGGCATTGTCCGGTTGCAAGAGCACTCCAACGCCACTCGCCCGGACAAAACGGGTCCAATGGCCATAGGCCGAGCGAGCAGCCGATGATCTCACCGAAGCCACGATCGTGACATTCGTCGGGGCGGAGCGGGCGAGCGTATTCAGAGGCCCCGAGTCCGCCTCGATCCGGTCCGCATCATCAACAATAAGGACCCAGCGACGAGGGTCGCCCTCGATCAGATCCAACACGCTCTTGACCTCGTCGAAGGAGCCGCCAGCGTCGAAGACCTCGGAACTAAACAGATGCGAGTCTGGTGTCGCGATGCCGACGAGGGCAATGCTGGGGTCGCCTCGCCTGAGCTGTTCGGCGATGAGGCGAAGGGCAGATGTCTTACCGCTACCCGCAGGTCCGGCGATGGTGACGTGCTCACCAGCACGTGCGATCAGCTCCGTCACGTCGCGGCTGTCGTTATCGATCCCGATGGGAATCGACAAACTCGCGCCGACCGACGCTGGCGACATTTGTGCCATCTCGACGAGTTCGGGAAGGG
>CAYUKM010000037.1:17347-22203 GCA_964445255.1 uncultured Acidimicrobiales bacterium | reverse complement strand
TGTCGTCAGCTGTGGTGAAGACCTCGGTGCGCTTGGTCGGGATGGTGGTGTTGCGGTCGATGAGCTTGGTCATGACGCCACCCTTGGTCTCGATACCAAGCGACAGCGGCGTGACGTCGAGCAGAAGTACGTCCTTGACCTCACCTTTGAGCACGCCAGCCTGGACAGCTGCGCCGATAGCAACAACCTCGTCCGGGTTAACGGTCTTGTTCGGATCCTTGCCGGTGAACTCTTGGACGAGCTCGGCGACAGCAGGCATACGGGTCGAACCACCGACGAGGATCACGTGGTCGATCTCACCCTTGGTGAGTCCGGCGTCCTTGATTGCTTGTTCGAATGGAACGCGAGTGCGCTGGAGCAGATCGGAGGTGAGTTCTTCGAACTTCGAGCGGCTGAGCTGGTAATCGAGGTGAATCGGACCAGCATCGGTTGCGGTGATGAACGGCAGGTTGATCTGCGTTTGCTGAACTTGTGAGAGTTCAATCTTGGCCTTCTCTGCAGCTTCCTTGAGACGCTGCCCTGCCATGGAGTCGGCAGCGAGGTCGACGCCGTGGTCACCCTTGAAGCTGCTGACGAGCCAGTCGATGATGGCCTCATCCCAGTCGTCGCCGCCAAGCTTGGTATCACCGTGGGTTGAACGAACTTCGAACACGCCGTCGCCGATTTCGAGGACGGAGACGTCGAAGGTACCGCCACCAAGGTCAAATACGAGGATGGTCTGATCGTCGTCGCCCTTGTCGAGGCCGTAAGCCAATGCAGCGGCGGTTGGCTCGTTGATGATGCGCAGTACTTCGAGGCCCGCAATCGTGCCCGCTTCTTGGGTTGCGGTGCGCTGGGCGTCGTCAAAGTACGCGGGGACGGTGATGACGGCCTGAGTGACCGTGTCGCCGAGGTAAGCCTCAGCATCTCGCTTGAGCTTCATGAGCGTGCGAGCGCTGATCTCCTGGGAGGTGTAGTCCTTGCTGTCGATGTCAATCTTCCAGCTGGTACCCATATGGCGCTTCACCGAACGGATCGTGCGATCCGGGTTGGTAATCGCTTGACGCTTCGCGACCTCACCGACGAGGACCTCACCGTCCTTCGCGAATGCGACCACCGATGGGGTGGTTCGTGAACCTTCAGAGTTGGCGATCACTACGGGATCGCCACCCTCGAGAACGCTGACGACGGAGTTCGTGGTTCCGAGGTCGATTCCTACTGCCTTGGACATGTGGTCATGCTCCTGAATTGCCGTATCGCGACTTCTGTCGGCGATTGTTGTCTGTTCTTAAAACTTGCGTGGAAGACGCTCAAGTGTAAGCAGTCCGAGAAGCGATCGCGGGACCCATTGGAGTCCGACTTCGCTCGTCTTGGCTTCACCAGCGCATTCCTTAGTCAAGTCCACTCAACTTTGGATCATCGGTTCCTATTCCCAAGTTCGGACAGAAATTCGCGACACTACCGAAAACTCAGCCTGTACTTGCGACGTATCACGGTCGACAGTCACACTGGAACCAACGGTACAGAAGGTGGAACATGACAAAGCTTGCGGCTAAGCGATTCTTTCGTTTCGCTACGGGTCTAGTTGCAATCTCGATGATCGCTATCCTCCTTGGGACAACACCTGTTGCGGCGCAGCTCACGAGCGGAAACATCGAAAGCCAGAAACTCTCGTGGCCAGACGCTGCGGCAGGCCAAGAGTTCGGGCACGCAGTCGCCGTCGACGGCGACAGCATGGCCATCAGTGCGCCGAACATCAATGACAACAACTTCTTTGTAGAAGGCGGAGTCATTACCTTCAGCCAGCGTGACAACGAGTGGGTGGCGGAGGAGTTCGTGGGTGTTCCTGCGGATCCGAATGGCGGATTCACCCAGGCAGAGTTTGGATGGTCGCTAGCAATCGAAGGAGACACCCTCGTGGTCGGCGCTCCTGCCACAGACTCCAATAGCGGCGCAGCCTATGTCTTTACTCGCGAGTTCATACCGAACCCGGATGGCGATTGGGTTCTGTCCCAGCGCCTCGCATCCGATGACCCTCAACAGAACGATCGGTTCGGATCATCGGTGGCAATCGACAACGGAACCCTCGTCATAGGCGCACAGAACGACGGGTTCGCCGGGGCTGCATATGTCTACGAACAAACAGCCACCGGGTTCGTCCCGCAAGCTCGACTCGCAGCGCCCGACGGCGAGGTCGGTGACACATTCGGTCGGTCAGTCGCGATCGACGGTAATACCATTTTGGTCGGAGCCCCCAACGATGACATCAATCGCGTCGATCAAGGTTCTGTTCGGGTGTTCGCCGATTCCGGGAACGGCTGGGAACAGCAACAAGTGCTCTCCCGCTCCGATGGTCTACGAATCGAGCGATTCGGGATTTCGCTTGCCATCGACGGCAACCACCTTATTATCGGTGCACCATTTCGGCCGCCGGACACACCTCAGCGACAAGGCGCTGTGTACTTCTACTCTCGAACCGGTGATATCTGGGACGAAGGCCAACAAGTCCTCCCGCCTGACGACACGCCAACGCGTTTTGGTCGATCGGTAGACCTACAAAACGGGACTGCGGTCATAGGAACCGGCGACTTCCCCGTTGACGGTTCGGTTCACCAGTACGCCTTCGATGGGAACGAGTGGGGACAACAAGTCGAACACTTCTCCAGCGATGGCGTCGACACAGGCCAATACCTGGGCTTTTCTGTTGCACTCGATGGCGACACCATCGTCTCTGGGGCGCCCCAAGACGAAGACGCCGGTAGTCGCGCCGGGGCGGCCTACATCTTCGACAGCACACAGGCGCAACCACTCAACTTCTGCAACGGGCTTGTGGTCACCGTTGATCTCTCCGTAGGTCAACGTCCAACGAGCGGTGACGACGTGATCCTGGGAACTCCGGGCCCGGATGTGGTCAACGCTGGCGATGGTGCAGATGTGATCTGTGGTGAGGGAGGCGACGACACCATCAACGCCGGCAACGGCCCCGACCTTGTGTTCGGCGGCGACGGCGACGACACCATTCAGGCCGGGCAAGGACGCGACACCGCATTTGGCGAACGCGGCGACGACTTCATCTCCGGAGGCAAAGGCAAAGACACTCTCGACGGCGGCGCCGGAGACGACGACATCCGCGGCAACGAAGGAACCGACACCATCTTCGGTGGACAAGGACGCGATGAACTTCGCGGTGGCCAAAAGGCCGACGTCATCAACGGCAACGCCGGCGACGACAACCTCGTCGGCGGCACCCGACCCGACGTGCTCGTCGGTGGCAGCGGTCTCGATACCTACAACGGCGGCAGCGGCATCGACACCTGCCAGGCCGACCCCAACGGACTCACCGAACAACGCACCAGATGCGAACGATAGCGCCAAGGCCTCCACAGTTCTTGCGCCCAACCAACGGAAGTTGCGAGCAGTAGGTCCGGGCGCCTTGTCGAAGGTGACACCATCATCGTCGGAGCGCCCCGCTTCCTTTTCCGATGTTGTCGAAGCGATCCGGATCGGCGCTGCGGAGTCCGACGAGGAATAGACGCTGCGTTCGGTAGAGCTGTTGCAGTCGAGGGCACTACCGCTGTGGTCGGTGCATCTCAATAGCACCCACCCACCGCCGATTGTGAACCGTGGATCTTGGACAGACCGAGATCTTCCACATGAAAGGCGGGGACATGCACTCCCTGAAACGCTTGCGCCCAGGTTCGAGTTACCTGTTGCGTACAACGAAATTATCCATCATCGCGACACTCCTTCTCCTGCTCGGGTTCAGCTCGATCAGTAGCGCTCAAGTCGAGGAAAGTCTCGATTACGAAAGACTCGAACCCAGCAGCGAAGACTCCCGCATCGATGGCTTCGCAACCTCCGTCGCGATCGAGGGCGACACCATGGTCATCGGTACACCATTTGATGGCTTGGGTGCTGCGTATGTCTTCGAACGCACCGAAACCGGATGGGTCGAACAACAACGACTCGCTGCAAGTGACCTCTTAGACGGCCCCCTCGGAGCAGAATCCGCGAGCGGACACGATTTCGGCCATGCCGTTGCGATCAGTGATGACCGCATAGTCATCACCGCGCCGTACGAGACAATCTTCGATCCCACTTCACCCGTCGGTTTCCTCGTCGGCTCCGTCTCGGGGTCGACACAGGGCGCCGCGTACGTCTTCGAACTCGTTAACGGCGTGTGGGAGCTTGAACAACGGCTTGATGCCGACGATTTTGCGAGGCCCGATACGTTCCGCAGTCTCCAATTCGGTCAGTCGGTCGCTTTTCAGGACGGCACGATTGTCGTGGGAGCCCCGGGCACTGCGTCGCGCGGAATACTTCCTTCACCTCTCGTCGATGGCGACTTTGGCGCTGCGGGCGCCGCGTTCATCTACGAGGTTGACGAGGGCGAATGGTTTAGCTCAGCCGAGCTGACAACAGAACCGGTAAACGAAGAGCATGGCTACTTCATCCACGACTACGGAAACTTCTTTGGCCACTCGGTCGCCATTGATGGTGACACCGTGGTGGTTGGAGCCCCAGCGGACGGACTGCCTCTATTCCTCGACCTGGAGGATCCCTTTTTCGACGAGGAAGCAATCCTCGACCTCTCGGAGGGTCTCTTGTTTGAATCGGAGACCCTCCTCGGCGCAAGGATTGAAGTCGCGGGTGGAAATGGTGCGGCATATGTGTTCGCACGTGAGGAAGGATCCTGGTCTCAGACAGACCGTCTCATCGGCGACGAGGAAGAGTTTGACTTCGACGGCCTTGTCCCAGAGGAAGTGTTTGACCTCGACGGCCTTGTCCCAGAGGAAGTGTTTGACCTCGACAGCGTTGTCGTAGAGGAAGTGTTTGACCTCGACAGCGTTGTCGTAGAGGAAGTGTTTGACCTCGAC
>CAYUKM010000037.1:12780-17247 GCA_964445255.1 uncultured Acidimicrobiales bacterium | reverse complement strand
TCGACAGCGTTGTCGTAGAGGAAGTGTTTGACCTCGACAGCGTTGTCGTAGAGGACGGGTCTGACTTCGGCGGCGTTGTCGTAGGGGATCCCGATTTCTTGATACCAGTGATCGTCCCGCCGTTGGGCGGATTGGAACCGATTCTCGACGGAGATCAATTCGGCTATTCGGTCGCCATCGACGCGGGAACAATCGTTGTTGGTGCCCAACTTGAAGACGGCGACAGCTTTGACGAAGGCGCCGCATACATCTTCTCTGACGATGGAGATGGCTGGGTTGAACAACAAACGCTCACGCCAACTCTTACCGAGACCGAATCACGCTTCGGTCGATCCATAACCATCGAAGGTTCGACGATCATTGCGGGCGCACCGTTCTCCAACGAGTTCACTGGCTCTGCCTACACGTTCAGCTCTGACGGCGAAACGTGGACTCAAGAGTTCGATCTCATCACTTCCGATGTCGCTACCGGTCACGGCTTTGGGTTCTCCGTTGCGCTCGATAACAGCACCGCTGTCGTCGGTGCGCCGTTGGCCTTCCTGTCCGACCGAAGCGGCGACGCGTATGTGTTCGAGTTCGCGTCCGAAGCCGACGAAGTGGCAGAGACCGAGGATCCAGAGGACGTCGATGAGGAACCACCAGTACCAACGTTTCCCGTCGCTCCAGTCTTGTTGTGCAACGGTCTCGAAGTGACGGTGAACCTCGCGTTGGGACAAACCCCAACCGACGGTGACGACGTCATCCTCGGCACCGACGGTGCTGACATCATCAACGCCGGAGCCGGAGCCGACACGATCTGTGCCGGTGGCGGGGACGACATAATCAACGCCGGAGCCGGAGCCGACACTGTGTTTGGTGACGATGGGAATGACCTCATTAACCTTGGGCAGGGTCGAGACACCGCATACGCCGGAGCAGGCGATGACTTTGTCTCTGGTGGCAAGGGCAAAGACACCATCAGCGGTGGTTCCGGCAACGATGAACTTCGCGGCAACGAAGGCACCGACCGGCTACTCGGTGGTTCGGGCAACGATGAACTTCGCGGCGGCCAAAAGGCCGACGTATTGAAGGGCAACGCCGGAAGCGACACGCTTCTCGGCGGCACTCATCCCGATACTCTCGACGGCGGTCGCGGTCTCGACGCCTACAACGGTGGTGGAAGCCTCAGAGACATTTGTGCTGCTGACGCAAGTGGTTTGACCGAACTCAGCATCCGCTGCGAACTGTAAGTTCACACAAGCAACTTCTCCACAACGAAGCCGCTCACATCGATTGGTGTGAGCGGCTTTCGTGGTTATTGCACTACTCGACCGTGATCAACGTTGTGTCGTAGTCGTCTGGTGCGGCGAAGCCCAACAGGTTTGCGAGGGTGGCGGCCACGTTCGAGATGCCGGCGCCCTCGCCGTCGGCCCATGAATACTCCGTCGATGACATATCGAGGATTCCAAACGGCACCGGCGACAGGGTGTGGCTGGTAACCGGGATGCGCTCGCCATCCTTTTCTTTGTACATGATGTCGGCGTTGCCATGATCGGCGGTGAAGATCAGCGCGCCGCCGAGCTCCTCGATCACAGCGACGAGCTTGCCTACACAGTCGTCGAGTACTCGGATCGCTTCGATAGTGGCGTTGAGGTCACCGGTGTGTCCAACCATGTCCGGGCTTGCGAAGTTCAGTCGGCCCCAGTCGAAATCGCCGGATCGGAGCATCTCGATCACTCGCTCGGTGATCTCGCGCACCTTCATCGCCGGAGCCTTGTTGAACTCGATATTGTCCGACGGGATCTCGACATAGGTCTCGAGCTCTTCGTCGAGGAAGCCGGAGCGGTTGCCGTTCCAGAAGTAGGTGACGTGTCCGAACTTCTGGGTTTCACTAATGGCGAAGCTGCGGAGCCCTTCCGCACACAGGTACTCGCCGATGGTCTTATCGATCGACGGTGGGTCGACCAGATAGCGCTTTGGCACGAACGCATCACCGTCGTACTGGAGCAGTCCCACGTAATTGACCTTTGGATTGCTGCCACGATCGAAGTACGGGAACTCCTCATCCTCGTATGCCTGACTGATCTCGATCGCTCGATCGCCGCGGAAGTTGAACAGCACTACCCCATCGCCATCGGACATCGAACCGACGGGGTTGCCCTCTGCATCGGCAATTACAAACCCGTCAAGGTATTGGTCGCCGGAGTCGGATTCGCTATACATCGTCTCGACCGCGTCGGTAGCCGACGCAAATTGACGACCCTCACCGTGGGTGTGGGTGTTGTAGCCGCGCTCAACCATCGGCCAGTCCGCGCCGTAGCGATCCATCGTGATGGTCATCCGGCCACCGCCGGATGCGATGCGGTAGTCAGCACCGTCATGGGCGTCGTTGATCTCTGCAAGAACCCCCTCGGTCGCTTCGATGTAGAGCATCGCTGATCGGGCATCGACGTCACGTCCGTCGAGAAGGATGTGTACCGCGCAGCTTGTGACCCCAGCAGCGGCCGCGGCACGAAGCAGCGCGTAGAGGTGATCGGTGTGGGAATGAACGTTTCCGTCGGAATGCAGACCGATGAAGTGGAGCGTGTTCTCCGCTCCTGCGGCGACAACGTCTTTCCACACCTCCCCTTCGAAGAGGGTTCCCTCGGCAATGGCCTTGTTCACCAACTTGGCGCCTTGGGCGAAGACTCGTCCAGCACCGAGCGCGTTGTGCCCCACTTCGCTATTGCCCATGTCGCCCTCGGTCGGCAATCCGACCGCTGGACCGTGGGCTTTGAGCTCGATCGAGTCGACGAGCAGTGCGTCGATGTTTGGGGTCTCGGCCATAGCGATCGCGTTTGAGGGTGCGTATTCAGCACAACCAAAGCCATCCGCGATGACAAACAACAAGGGGCCTTCACGAACGATCGGCGTGTTGAGCTTGGGCAACGAGAGTTCCATGGATCCAGCTTAGGAGTCTCGGCCCCGCCAACGCGGCAAGAAAACACTATTGCGTAAGTCATTTAGCCCAGGAAGGACGGGGCTTGCGTATCAGGCGTCCTAATCCACCGTGCGTGACACTTTTTGAAGTCCACGACAACTCAGTGATAACGAAAGGCCGTGTGCAATGCCCAGCAAGTCCCAATCCAAGTGGCTCCGGAGAACCGCAATTTCCTCCGCAGCTCTCACCGGCTCCCTACTGCTCGGATTCGCAGCAGTCAGTGGTGCTCAGGTACTCGATACTCCAAGCGTGAACGAAGATGTTCGCGTAACCGCCGGCGCCGACCAAGAGGGCACAGACTTCTTCGGTCGATCCATCGCCATCGACGGCAACACGATGCTCGTCGGCGCACCACAGGACGACGAGGCTGCCGGTAACGCTGGCGCCGTGTACGTATTTGTCCAGTCCGGTGGAGATTGGACCCTCGAAGCAAAGCTCCTTCCATCAGGCTTCAATGGTCTCTTCGATGACCTCTTCGGTGAATCGGTCGCCATCAGTGGCGACACCGCTATCATCGGCGCTCCAATCGCAAACGGTGGTGAGCCTCGCTCAGGCGCCGCCTACGTCTTCACCCGTAGCGGTGGAGTATGGACCCAGCAGCAGCGCGTTAGCCCTGGTGTCTTCCAAGAGAACTTCGGCCAAGCCGTCGCCATCTCGGGCAACAGCTTCATCGTTGGCGCTCCAACTCAAGGCGCCGACTCCGGTTCGGCATACATCTACACCAACAACGCTGGCACCTGGTCAGTAGAAGACCAGCTCGTTCCGAACGACGGCGCTGCAAACGACCGCTTTGGCTCCTCTGTTGACATCGACGGCAACACCGCAGTCGCAGGCGCACGATTCGCTGACGGCGCATTACCAGACGAAGGCGCAGGCTACGTGTTTACCCGTAGCGGCACTTCATGGTCTCAGGCAGCCAAGCTCGAAGCTTCCGACGGACAGGGCGGAGACCTCTTCGGTCAGTCGATCGCTGTTGACGGAGGCGTTGTTGTCATCGGCGCACCACGCGCTGACTCAACCACGATCATGGCCGTTGGCCCAATGGACGACACCGGTGCTGACTCCGGCGTGTCCTACGTCTTCTCCGGCGCCGGCGCTAGCTGGACCGAAGCAGCCATCCTTGTTGCCTCTGACGAAGCAGGCACCGACCAGTTCGGTACCGACGTCGACGTCGAGGGTGGACGAATCATCGTCGGCTCAGCTGGCGACTCAAGCCTCTTTGGCTCCGCCGAGGGCTCGCTCTTCGCCTTTACAAACACCGGTGCGGGTTGGTCCGAAGAGACCAAGTTCACCGCATCGGACGGACTCGGTAGTGACCAGCTCGGTTCCTCGGTAGCACTCTCGGGCACACTAATCGCCTCCGGTGCTCCGAACGTTGACATCGACATCCTCAGTCAGGATTCGGGTGCGGCATACGTGTTCAACACCACTGGTGTACAGATCCCGGGTACGGCTCCGACCGTTCCACCTACGACCACGACCACCGTGCCTGCACCGGCCCCAGCACC
>CAYUKM010000037.1:0-12680 GCA_964445255.1 uncultured Acidimicrobiales bacterium | reverse complement strand
CCTCATCGGTGGCGCTGGCGACGACTCGATCCGTGGCAACGAAGGTACCGACACCATCGACGGTGGTGCAGGTGACGACATCCTCCGTGGCGGTCAAAAGGCCGACACCATCGACGGTGGCAGCGGCAACGACTCCCTCGTTGGCGGTACCCGCCCAGACGTCCTCAACGGTGGCACCGGCGTCGACACCTACAACGGTGGCGGCGGCGTCGACACCTGCTCTGTAGACGCTGCTGTCGGCGAGACCGCAACCCGCTGCGAAATCTAAGTAACTAACTCATTCACTGGGCACCAAAGGCCCCGCTCCCTCCGGGGGGCGGGGCTTTGCCCGTTTTTGAGAATCACGACGATGTGGCAAGCTCACTCACATGGGTCGACCACCGGTTCTCAAAATGGATGACATCGTCGCGGCGATGCAGGAGCTTAATCAGGATTGGGATGTCGCCTCTGGCAAGTTGCACCGCGAACTGCAATTTCCTGACTTTGTGTCAGCGTTCGCGTTTATGACCGAGGTAGCGCTCGCAGCCGAGCGCATCGATCATCACCCCGAGTGGAGCAACGTGTACAACCGAGTGATCATCGACCTCGCAACACATGACCCCGCAGGAATCACGCAACTCGATGTGGATCTGGCGAACGCAATAGATCAATCGAGCAGCCGTCATCTCCCCTAGCGGGACGTCCGCGGTTGGTTACGAAACCCGAACCGGCATCAACAAATACAAGAAGTCTTGGGATTCAGCACCGCGCATTACTGCAGGCTTCAACGGATCGACGGTCTGCAACGCGACTTCATCGCCACGGGTGACTTCAATGCCATCGATGAGATAGTCCGGGTTGAACGCAACCGTCAGCTCCTCACCGGTGTAGCTAGCGTCAAGCACTTCTTGGGCCTGACCAACATCTTGGGTTACCGCCACAAGCTCGAGGGCATCTGGCCGCATGCTCAACCGAATCGGTGTGGCCTCTTGAGCCATTAGGCGGACGCGTCGCACAGCTTCGAGCAGTTCAGCCCGGTTGACGGTGAGCTCGTTTGGATAGCTCTCAGGAATGAGACCCCGATAGTTGGGGAACTCGCCCTCGATGAGTCTGGTAACGACCTGCGTACCCCCGACTTCGAAGCTCGCGTCCCGTTCACCTAGTCGAAGCGAAACTTCATCGTTCTCGCCAAAGACTCGATTGAGTTCAGCGAG
Organism: uncultured Acidimicrobiales bacterium; assembly: GCA_964445255.1. Classification (GTDB taxonomy): domain Bacteria; phylum Actinomycetota; class Acidimicrobiia; order Acidimicrobiales; family SHLQ01; genus SHLQ01. Next base: position 11,487 of record CAYUKM010000037.1, on the reverse strand, counting down.
TGCACGCGAAGGAACCAGCACGGATTGATCGCCATCGAGCACCGAGGTTCCTGGGAGATCTCTCACGGCCAAGCGATAGGAGTCAGTGGAGACCAGACGAAGCCCCTCCCCTTCTGCTGCAAGCAACACACCGGTCAGGATCGGTCGAGAGTCATCTCCTGATGCGGCTTTGACCACCTGGGTCAGGGCATCAGACAACGCAGATGCACTAAGGGTTACTTCGTCACCTTCGGGTGATCCGACGCGAGGGAAGTCATCGGCGGGAATTGTTCGCATCGAGAATTCTGATCGGCCAGCGGTGATTTGGATCTCCTCGCCATCAACGATTACGTCGACTGCGCCCGGGCCAAGGGCACGAACAATGTCTGCGAGCAACTTCGATGGTGCAACAACAATTCCGTCGGTGTCTCCAGCGACCGTTACCGATTGGGAGATGGTCATATCGAGATCAGATCCGGTAACTCGCAACGAATCACCGGCGAGCTCGAGATGGAGTCCGCTTAGTGCAACGTTGCCAGCTCGGCCACCAACTGCTCGTCCTGCGGTGCTGAGGGCGTCGAGCAGAACGTCACGTTCACATCGAAATTTCATTGGTCCACATTTCTCAATCGAGTTGGATTGGATTCGGTAGTAAGGAGCAGTAGGCGTGTGGATTGTGGACGATAGTCGTTTCTGACTGAGAAATGAACGATTTCTCGTTCAGTGTTTGTCCACCGTGTCCACAGAAAAGGAGCGATCGAACATCCGCGCGGTGGATGATGTCGGGAAGCTCCACAGATCGAGTCGTACTACGCACATGGTTGTGACCATGCGTTGTTGCAGTTATCCCCATGTTTTCCACTGCCTGTGAACACTTTCCGCGCGAATGGGTGCACTTAGCTGGATCGGAGCCGGGCATTGAGCTCGGTAACCTGATCATAGATCTGTCGACGTTCCGCCATCAGGTTGGTGATTTTGTCGACCGCATGAATGACCGTGGTGTGGTCGCGACCACCAAATTCTCGAGCGATAGCTGGATACGAAAGCTCGGTAGCTTCGCGGAACACATACATCGCCACCTGGCGAGCGGTGACAAGTGGCCGACGTCGAGATGCTCCGGTTATCTCCTCGATCGTGAAGCCGAACATGTCGGCGGTCTCGGTCAGGATCATCTCGGGTGTGATCTGACGAGGTTGCTTCGCCGTGAGTAGATCGCTCAAGACTCGCTGGCACATATCAATGGTCAGTGGCTCGCCGGTGAGGTTGGAGAATGCAGTTACTCGCGTGAGTGCGCCTTCAAGCTCACGGATGTTGTCCGTGACGCGCTCCGCGATGAACATCAGGACATCGTGCGGAATGTCGACCTTGGCGTTTTCTGCCTTCTTATGGAGGATTGCGAGACGAGTCTCGACATCGGGAGGCTGGATATCGGTGATCAAACCCATCTTGAACCGACTGCGAAGGCGATCCTCCAGTGTCGGAATGCTGTCTGGGGGTCGATCACAGGTCAAAACGATCTGGCGGTTCGCTTGGTGCAACGTGTTAAACGTGTGGAAGAACTCCTCCTGGAGCCCTTCTTTGCCCTCCACGAACTGAATATCGTCCACGAGCAGGACATCGATCTCTCGATACCGGCGTTTGAATTGAATCGTGGTGTTCTGACGAATGGCATCCACGAAGTCGTTCAAGAAGGTTTCGGTCGACACGTACCGCACAGAGAAGTGTGGGTAGTGCGTGTTGACATAGTTCTCGATGGCTCGAAGCAGGTGGGTCTTTCCAAGTCCTGCGTCTCCGTAGATAAAAAGCGGGTTGTATGACTTAGCTGGCGTCTCGGCTACCGAAAGAGCGGCTGCGTGGGCGAAGCGGTTACCGGTACCGGTAACGAATGCATCGAAGGTGTACTGGTCTCCGCCTTCTGGGGGACGACCGGGTAGTTCGGTGACCGAATCGGCTGCAGCGGTTGGCTCGATGGTTGACACATCCGGCAGGTGCACATTCAGCCGTGGATCGTCCTCTGTGAGGTCCAAGACGGTCGAATCGAGCCCTAGAAGGGTCTGTTCATCAAGGCCGACCGTATCGTCTGCACGTACTTGTAGTGACATGTGAAGCGGTGCCTGATGGGTTTCGGTGATCGCGTCTCGGACGATTCCCAAGTATCGAGCTTCAATTCGTTCTTTGATGATTTGGGAGGGAACGACGACGGTGATCTCGTTTGTGGTCAAATCCACGGCCTCGATGTTGTGAAATGTGGTGTTCCACACCGCATCTGACACTTGTGCGCGGATCAACGCTGAGCAGCTTTCCCAGAGTTCGACTGCTTCATGCATTTTGGCCGTAGTACCTCTTTCCACAGGCCTCTCCACAGGTGTGGACAGCAACTGATCTTGCAACCCTCGCGCGGCTTAACGCTCAAATACCAACCGGATGTGGGAAACGTCCGAAATCGTTGGAAATTCGCGCGAGTATGTCTCTATCAGTAGCGACCTTCGCGCGGATATATGGTCATGTCGAATCGCGCGACTAAACGGTAGCGACCTGTTGAAATGGGCCCAGATAGAGCTAGTATTGCTAGGTTCTTCTTTCGCGTTGAATGCGGGTGCGTCCCTACTTCGACAGCACGCTCGTAACTTCGGTACAGCGTGTGTGCATCGCCAACGCTGACCGAAACTGGAGATTGAGATGAAGCGTACGTACCAGCCAAATGTCCGCAAGCGAGCGAAGAAGCATGGCTTTCGTTCACGGATGTCCACCCGTGCGGGCCGTGAAATCCTTAAAAACCGGCGCCGCAAGGGTCGTCACAAGCTGGCTGCTTGATCTCGGGTGTCTCCGATCGCTCGACCATCGATGAATTGTTCGCCGATGGCCGAAGCGTGAAATCTCGAGATCTACGAATTAAGTATCTGGCGGGCTCAGGAACAGATTCACCTCAAGTAGCGTTCTCCATTTCACGCAAGGTTGGTAATGCGGTCGTGCGCAATCGAGTGCGGCGTCGCCTTCGGTCGGCACTAAATGAGATTGTGGGTGAACGCTCAATCCGTGTTCATGCGGCAATGATTGTCGTATATCCAAGTGCGGTCTGGCGTACCTACGCCGAACTGCGTGATCAACTCGTTGAAACCATGACAACTATTGATAAATCAATGGAAATTGGCTGATTATGGCCGCCTTTGCCCGTCGCCTTATCGCGTTGTATCGGTCCTGGTCGGTTACGCGCCCGCCAACTTGTCGTTATTCACCGTCGTGCTCGCTCTACACCGATGAAGCCATCACTACTCACGGATTTGCTCGTGGAACATGGCTTGGTGTGAAGCGAATCTGTCGGTGCCACCCCTGGGGTGGTCATGGATATGACCCTGTCCCCGTTCGAAAGGCGAACTGATGTTCGATTTCTTCGCGAATCTGCTCTCGTTCTTCTATGACATCAATAATTCTTACGTCGTAGCGATTGTCTTGTTGACACTTATCGTCTTGGTTGTCTCGACACCGCTGACACTCAAGGGAACCCGCTCCCAGTTGCAAATGTCGCTGCTTCAGCCCGAACTGAAGGCGATCCAGGACAAATACGACAAGGACGAGCGGGAAGAGATGAACAAGGAGATGATGGAGTTCTACCAAGAGAACAACATCAACCCCGTCGGCGGTTGTTTGCCACTGCTGTTCCAGATTCCCATTTTCTTGGTGCTCTACCGTGTGATTCTTGGACTGACTCGGCGTGCGACCGATATTGGCTCGCAGTTTGGCGCCACAGCCGGCAACCTCAACACCGCCAGTGATCTTACGACCTTTCAGAGGGATGAGCTGAATGAGTTCAACCCGGCATTCGTGAGCCGCGATAGTCAGTTGTTCGCTGATCTCTCAAGCTCGAACCGCATGGAAGCGCTCGGCTTTGACATTTCCCGCTCAGCCAGTGAAGTTCTGACCGGCGACGGTATTGCGTCCGCCCTTCCCTACTTGATACTGGTGCTCGTGGTGGGTGTTAGCGGTTGGCTGCAACACCAGATGATTCGCCGCCGCCAAACGGGTGCACCGATCAACCCCACCCAAGAGATGGTCATGAAGATCATCCCCTTCTTCCTGCCGGTGTTCTCGTTTACGCTTCCTGCAGCGATCGTGTTCTATTTCCTGGTCTCAAACCTGTACCGGATCGCTCAGCAGTACTACATCACTCGCCAGTTCTATTCCGGCGAGGATTCCCTAGGCGCCCAGGTGCGTCGTAACCGTGAAGCGAGTGCAGACAAAGGCAAGGGCAAGGGCAAGGGGCCTCAAGATGGTGATGGTGGCTCGAAGAGCAAGAACGGTAAGGCAGGCGGCTCAAAGAACTCTAAGAATGGCAGTGCAAAGAGTGGCGGCTCAAAGAACTCTAAGAATGGCAGCCCAAAGAAGGGCGGTTCCAACAACCGCAATTCATCAAAATCAACGACCGCCACAAAGGCCAAGAGTTCTGCTCCAGGCCGAAATGCCAGTGGTCGAAGTGCTAGTGCTCGGACACAAGTCCAGCCCAAAGCGCGCAAGAAAAAGAAGAGGTAGTTAATGGATTGGATCACAACATCGGGTCGCACGCTTGATGAAGCGAAGGGCCACGCGCTCGATCAGCTTGGCATCGTTGCCGATGAGGCTGAGTTTGATGTTGTCAACGATGTCGAAAAAGGGCTCTTTGGTCGTATCAAGACCGAGGCCAAGGTTCGCGCACGTGTTCGACCGCGTCAGCCAGCAGCGAAGGATGAGCGTCGCTCCCGTAATGGGGGAAATCGCAACCGATCTCGCAAACGTGGGGGCGGTCAGGGCAACGGTGGCAACAACAACGCTGACAAGTCGAGGAACAACAACAAGTCGTCGAAGAATGGCCAATCTGGCTCGAATCGGAACAAGTCCAATGAGAACAACCGTTCGAATGGTGGGAACGATGGTGGGAAGTCATCTTCAAGGCAGAACAACAACCAAAAGAATAAGCAAAACAGCCGTCGCAACGATGGCAACAATCAAAAGGGCTCAGGTAAGGCAGCTGCAGCAACTACTGCTGGCGTCGCTGGCGCAGCAGTAGCTAGCGAGAAGGCATCGGGGAAGAAGGACACCATGGAAGCAACAGTAAGCAGAGAAGAACAAGAGGAAGTCGCTGTTGGCTTCCTTCAAGGAGTGCTGAGCTCGTTTGGGATGACCGGATCGGTCGCACTTGTTGAAGAAGAAGCAGATGATGGAGCGATCGAACTGGCCGTTTCCGGTGACGAGCTCGGGCTACTGGTAGGACCGAAGGGCAATACCCTGAGCGCGCTCCAAGAACTCACTCGCACTGTTGTCCAGCGAAACGCAGAAGGCGCCAAGACAGACCGCCTCCGGGTCGATGTGGCTGGGTACCGGGTACGTCGTACCGCCGCGTTGCGAGAGTTCGCTCAGAAGTTGGCGACCGAAGTTGCCGAGTCAGGAAACGAGAAGCTGCTCGAGCCAATGAGTGCTGCCGATCGCAAGGTTGTACACGATGCGATTACTGATGTAGAAGGTGTCGAGACCGGCTCAGAGGGACAGGAGCCTCGTCGCCGAGTGGTGATACGCCCAGTCTCGTAGACTCCACATATGCGTAGTGCCGACGAGATCCTGCAGGAAGGTATTCGAGCAGGACAGATCGGCGGAGACAGTGAACCCCATGGTCAACATGCCATGGGGTTCACTGCGTTTTCGGACGCCGGCCAGCCCTTTGCGGGCCATTGCATCGATCTCGGTAGTGGGATTGGACTGCCAGGTTTGATTCTTGCCGATGCCTATCCAGAGACGACGTGGACTCTGGTAGAACGACGCCAAGGGCGCACGGATCTACTCAAGCGAGCGGTCCGTCGACTCAATCTCGATGATCGAGTAGAGGTGTTCACAGGTGACGCTACCCAAGCAGCACACTCAACGCTGCGGGGAAACGCTGACTGGGTGACAGCGCGATCCTTTGGCCCGCCAGGTCACACGGCGGAGTGTGCCACCGGATTTCTTCGCATGGGGGGAAGCCTTCTTGTGAGTGAACCCTTTGATGGCGACGTTGCAGCGCGCTGGCCAGCTGAACAAGTAGAACGCACCACCGGACTTTCGCTCACCGATGGATGGACGACGGAGTTGGGGAGATATCTTCGATTCCAACGTACAGATCGGGAGCTAGCGTTGCCGCGCAAAGGCGCCAGAAAGAACCCGCTCTTCTAACGGAAGGTGTTTCACGTGAAACATCGCCGCCCCTACTTCGATCGGGGCTCCTGGGTGATTGTTTCACGTGAAACAATCCACTCGAGCACCAGAACCCGCTCCAATAGATGTTTCACGTGAAACAATGAAGTAGTCCTGACGGCTCAAATTGGTCAACAAATTGAGCTGATGCCACCACCGGCCTACATACAGATAGTACCGTTGTCGGGATATGACTGAACCGATGGGAACAGCTAGCAACACGCGCGTTATTGCGATCGCTAATCAAAAGGGCGGGGTGGGAAAGACCACCACGACAGTCAATCTCGGTGCGGCCTTAGCGGAGATAGGTAACCGAGTACTCCTCATTGATCTCGATCCACAGGCCAATGCCAGTACCGGGCTTGGGCTCAATCCGCGCGCAATCGAAAAGAACATGTACGACGTCCTGCTGGGCGATACTCCCCTAGAGGACACCCTTGAACCAGCTGTAGACGTCGAGGGCCTGTTCGTGGCACCGTCGAGCTTGGACCTTGCAGGTGCCGAGATCGAACTCGTTCCCGGCTTTAACCGAGAGCGACGACTGATCGATGCCCTCGCACCGATTGTGGACGACTACGACTTCGTCTTCATCGACTGTCCACCGTCCCTGGGTTTGTTAACCATCAACGCCTTGGTCGCAGCGACTGAGGTGTTGGTGCCTATCCAGTGTGAGTACTACGCATTGGAAGGTGTGGGGCAGCTTGTTCGCAACGTTGAACTTGTCCGCAAGAGCCTCAACCCAGAATTGCACATCTCAACGATCGTGTTGGTGATGTACGACGCTCGGACCAAGCTTGCTGGCCAGGTGGTTGACGAAGTTCGAGAACACTTTGGCGAGAAGGTTTGCAAGATCGTGATCCCTCGTGTGGTACGACTTTCCGAGGCGCCGTCGTACGGTCAGCCAATCACGGTCTTTGACCCGGACAATCGGGGCGCGCAGGCATATCGTGACCTCGCTACTGAGGTCACGGGACGCGAACTTGATCTTGACGAGGACGATACCCCCACACCCACCGCGGACGAGCCCAACGAGCAATCCGCCGACACGGAGGACGTACTCACGGAGACCTCCGCTGACCAAGGAGAAGAAGAATGAACCGTCCAAGTGGCCTTGGCCGAGGTCTTGGTGCACTGATTCCATCCGATGTAACCGATGATCCTGATGCGACGTTTCAAACCGTCGCAGTTTCATCAATTCGCGCCAATCAGTATCAACCCCGAGACCATTTCGATGAGGAGAGCTTGGACTCGTTGACCAACTCGGTTCGAGAACTCGGCGTGCTCCAGCCACTCCTCGTTCGTCGTGATGGTGATGGCTACGAGTTGATCGCGGGGGAGCGTCGTTGGCGTGCGGCCAAGCGGGCCGGACTCCAAGATGTGCCAGTAGTTGTCCGCGAGGCCGACGATACGGCGTCACTCGAACAGGCACTTGTTGAAAACCTGCATCGCCAAGACCTCAACGCGCTCGAAGAGGCTGCTGCATATCAACAGCTTGTGGATGAGTTCGATTTCACACAGGCAAAGATCGCGAAACGAGTAGGCAAATCACGTTCGGCAGTTGCGAACACGCTGCGGCTCTTGGCCCTGCCTATGGGGGTCCAGCGCTTGGTCGGTACGGGACAGCTCTCGGCCGGACACGCACGCACCATTCTCGGCTGCGAGGAAGAAGCGCAACAGGTCGTGCTGGCTCAACGTTGTGTGAATGAGCAACTCACCGTCCGGGAGTTGGAGCAGGTGCTGCGAGGCGGTGACCCTGGTGCTGACGATGCCGATGCTGCCGCGCCTACGGCGAAGTCCAAGAAGCGCAAGGTAGGCGAGACCCGCGCGCCGGCGGTTCTTGAACTCGAGCGATTGCTGTCAGAACATCTTGACACCCGCGTTGGGGTCAGCCTTGGGGCGAAGAAGGGCAAGATCGTCATCGACTATGCCGATCTGAACGACCTTGAGCGAATCTACCGGGTGATAGCCAAGTAATCGAACATACGTTCGTCTCTAGGAAGAGACGGGGCGTTCGTTTAGCTCCAGATTGTCGACCCATTGCAGCATTGCCTCGTGGATAGCGCTGGCGATACTGGTCATTGCGCCTTCGAGTTCGCTTTGCGGCCCGAGCCGAAACACAACCGCGGGCATTCGCGTTTCTCGTAAGACCGGAGACCGGGTTCCGATGGTCTCACCCGGGATGCGAAGGGCGAGCGAGAGGGTATCGGTCGCGAGATTGGCGATATCGCGCCCTCCGTAGCTGGAGAAAGCGTCGGTTTCATAAAACGAGATGCTGCAGGTTTCGTCGTCGACGGCGATAAGGCCCAAATAGACCTCGGCGTCGAACTGATTGGCGGCTCGTGCGTGAGTCGAACCGTCTCGATGATGCAGTAACAGGACCCGAGCGCCCTCGCTTCGAAGCTTGGCTCCAATTTCGCCGGCGATAGCTGGAGACTGCCCAAGGTCGCCGACAACAATGCGGCGTCCGACGAGGCCTTGAGCTCCACTTCTTAGCCGCTCGTGTTCTCGTACCGCTGCGACCGGACGGGCAGCGTTGGCTGAAAGTCGTAGGCGTGTCAACGTGGAGATAGTGGTCGGGCCAGCCACGCCATCGACGGGTAGTCCGGCGTTTCGTTGGAAATCCGCGACTGCATCTTCGGTCTCGGGTCCGAAGATCCCATCGATCCAGCCACTATCGAAGCCGAGACTACCGAGAAGCAGCTGTAGCTCAGCGACGTCGTCGCCACGCATGTTTGGGGTTCGACGACACATCAAGCGTTCGCCGAAGTGATGTCCGGCTTCGTGAAGAGACCGCCACGTCTCGCCACCGACGACGCCGGTTGCTTCAAGGCCCCGCTTGCGCTGAAACGCGGTTATCGCATCGTTGGTAATGCCGTCGAATCGGTCTAGGTGCACGGTCTCAATCGGGTAACCAGCGATAGTGAGCAGTCGGTGCAACTCAACGACGTCCGGTCCCACGTCGCCGCGGTGGAGTCGAGGGCGAGGTTCGTCCATGGCCTTCACCCTAGTGCCCTCCAACGGGTCCCACGGGGGACGCGAAACGCCGCCGCATCGACAGGATACGACGGCGTTTGCGTTGCGGTTCTGCTCTCGCTGGTCTGGGGACCAGGTGGGAGGGGAGACCTAGATGAACTCGGCGATCTCGTCCATGATCGCTTCCTTAGGCTTAGCGCCGATGATCTTCTTCACCGGCTCTCCACCCTTGAACAGGATCATGGTTGGGATGCTCATTACTTCGTTCTGGATCGCGGTGCCTTGAGCCTCATCGATGTTGACCTTGGCGATCTTCAAGGTGCCGACTTGTTCGTCAGCGATCTCGTCCATGATCGGGGCGATCATCTTGCAGGGGCCGCACCATTCAGCCCAGAAATCGACCAGTATGGGTTCTTCACTCGACGAAACTGCGTCAGTGAAGCTGGAGTCATCCAGGTTGAGGACGTTTTCAGAAGCCATAGGACTTTCTCATTTCTCTTGCGTGCACAAGTGGAAACTACTCGACCAGCGTTTGCATTCCGCGCAAACACGTTCGCCTAGTCGTGACTGAGCTAGTGCTCACCTTGATCTTCGAGCCAACGTTCGGCTTCGAGTGCGGCCGCGCAGCCCGATCCAGCGGCGGTGATTGCCTGGCGGTAGTAGTCGTCCTGGACGTCTCCGGAGGCAAAGACACCTTCGATGTTGGTGGCAGTGCGGCCGGGTGTGGCTTTCAAATAGCCGTTGTCCTTCATGTCGAGCTGACCCTCGAACAGACCGGTATTGGGCTTGTGTCCAATAGCGATGAAGAGGCCGGTTACAGCCAACTCGGTGATGGAATCGTCGACGGTGCTTTGAATCTTCACGCCCGACAGCTTGGAGTCACCGAGGTACTCGATCACTTGGTTATTCCAGACGAACTCGATCTTCGGGTTCGCGTGGGCTCGGTCCTGCATGATCTGTGAGGCGCGCAGTTCGTCGCGCCGGTGGACGACGTACACCTTGGACGCAAACTTCGTCAGGAAGCTCGCTTCTTCGAGCGCCGAATCGCCGCCGCCGACAACCGCGATCTCTTGATCACGGAAGAAGAAGCCGTCGCATGTGGCGCATGTGGACACGCCGTGGCCAATGAGCTCGGTCTCGCGGTCAAGATTCAACATGAGTGACTGTGCACCCGTTGAAACAATGACCGACTTCGCCAAGTGAGTCGGTTCGGCGGCTTCGGGATCGCCCACCCAAATTTTGAACGGTCGTTCGGAAAGGTCGACCTTCGAGGCCTTCGCGGTTTCGATCTGTGCGCCGAAGCGTTCTGCCTGGCTCTTGAAGTTGATCATGAGTTCGGGACCCATGATTCCCTCCGGAAAGCCTGGGAAGTTCTCTACATCGGTGGTCAGCATTAGCTGGCCGCCAGGTTGATCACTCGTAGAGGAGGGTTCGCCTTCCAAGACGAGCGGTTCGAGTGATGCTCGAGCGGCATAGATCGCAGCAGTGAGGCCTGCGGGGCCTGAGCCGATGATGACGACGTTACGTACGTTGTCGGCCATGTGGAATTCCTAACTTTCGGTTTACCGGAATGGTTGCTTGGCCAATCCTCGAAAGGCTAGGCAACGCGTTTGCGCCAGAGCACAGCTCCGACGATGGAAAAGATCACGCCGAGAACCAAGTACACCAACCACACACCCAAACCGAGTAAGCCAGTAGCAACTTGGTTAAGTCCATGGACGATGCCGACGAGCAGCATGATGAGAGCGGGAACACCAAGAAGCGCTATCGCAATTCCATAAACGACCCCGCGCACCACTTTCGTGGCGGGCTCGGTCGTTTTGTGTTTTACGTTGTCGACAAAGTCAACGATCGTCTCCGTTGCTTGTCGAGGCCAGTCAGGAGTGTCGTCTCTCGCGGTGGACATTCGGCCAGCCTAGCCAAGTACAGAGCAGTCCTCTGCGTCGAGCACAATCGTCATGTTGTCGGTGAACTCAATGATGATCAACTCGTCCGGGCCAGCGAAGCTTTCGAGGAACGCCGCACCAAATCGTTGAACGTTGGTGTCACCGTTTACGCAGGCAGGGTTGACGTCGGCTTCGACGAGATCGTCGATCGTGTACTGGGGCGTGATCGATCCGAACCGGATCAACTCGTTGATTCCGTCGATCGAGTTGGACGCCGGTACGGGGTCTGTCTCGGTTGCGAGGCGCTCGGCGAGTGTTAGCTCCGATTCGACGAAGTCCAGTTCTGCGTCGTCGTCTTCATCGGATGCCGCGGCGTCGGTTTCTTCTGCCGGTGGGGCGGGCACTGTGGCAGCTGTGGCCTCGTCCTCTTCGTCTTCCATGGCCTCGTCCT
>CAYUKM010000036.1:0-22438 GCA_964445255.1 uncultured Acidimicrobiales bacterium | reverse complement strand
CGATGGTCATTTTGGTCTGCGCCGGCGTCAGATTCGGACACTTGACCGTGCCGCGTTACCGGAGACGATGATCACGCTCCCTGAGCTCTTTGAGCGCATTCCAGATTCGCTTGATCTTTCGATCGATCTCAAAGACGACGCTGCGATGGATCCGCTACTCGCCTGGGCTGGCTCGTTAGATCCGGTGACCCGCTCGCGGCTGTACCTCTGTCACCACGACTGGCGACGCCTAGCTGAGTGGCGAGCGGCTGATGAACACGTCAAATTGGTGGACTCGACAAGCGTCAGCGCCATGAGTGAAGGCCCGGAGCGACGGGCTTCCAATCTCGCCCAGGCGGGGATCGATGCGGTCAACATGCGACACAGCGATTGGACCGGTGGAATGGCGACGCTGTTTCACCGATTCGGGCGCCTCTGCTTTGGCTGGGATGCCCAACACCGACGAATCCTTGACGACCTACTACGCATGGGCCTAGATGGGGTCTATAGCGACCACGTCGACACGATGATGGAAGCAATCGATGAACGTCCGCCAGCGCCAAGGGGCGGCGTCCAGATCTAGTTGCTCGCTTACAGAGTTGAGATGTCCCCGAGCGGCCAGATCCGCACGAAGGCTCGTCCAACGACGTTCTCGTCGGGAACTGGCCCGAAGAATCGTGAGTCCGACGACCGAACACGATTGTCCCCGAGCATAAAGAAGCTCGAGTCATCCAGGGTGCATCGACCGGGAGTACGGGCGTTTGTGCATCGTTCGTCCCAGATGTCCTGCCCCACGGGATCCGACGCCGATGGCGCAGGAAGTAGCGAGTTTCCGGGGTTCAGGTATGGCTCGTCGAGCAGCAGCGCGTCCTCAGGGCCTTCGCCGGGTCCCCAGATCCAGATTCGGCCATCGTCGCGTACCTCGATCGTCTCACCGGGCAACGCAATGGCCCGCTTGATCAGATCGTCGGTGCCAGCGGTCCCTTCGAGTTTGTTGAAGACCACCAGATCGCCGCGACGAACCTCGTGGAGCCGATAGGAGACCTTGTTGACCAGAATTCGGTCTCCTCGGTTCACCGTGGTCTCCATGGACTCGGACGGGATCCAGAAGGCTTGCAGTACGAAGGCCTTGATCAGTAGCGCGACGGCCAAGGCCGATCCAATGACGGCCAGCCATTCGAGAATCGTGCGAAGATCCGATGCGCGGAATCCGTCGGTCGAAACGTCAGCCTCAACCATCACGTCGTCGACGAGTTGGCTATTGGGCAGCGGACCATCGGTGCCGGTGACAGAGAATCCGTGATCTACCCGCGCCGGTTCGATGATCTGATCTTGACGACGTGCTCCTGGTGCTTGGGTTGGAGCAGCGAGCGTGGTCTGCGCCGCCTGCGGTGGCTCCGTCAGGTGCTTGGGCACGTCGACGGTTGGCGCCGCGCCGTTGACCGTGGTCGTAGTGGTCGTGGTAGTAGCAGGCGCTTCTTGAGATGGTGGCAAGACCGGTGATGCGGGCGTGGATACCGGAGCAGCAGGCTCAGCTCGCAATTGCGGCTCTACGGGCGCTGCAGTTGGAGTTGCCACCTGTGGAATCGGCGTTTCTACCTGCGCGACCTGTGGTTGGTCGTCTACCTCTGGTTCGACCGGCGTGAGCGGGGCCGTCGGTGCAGCGACCGGTGGCTCCACTGGTGCTACCGGCTGGCTAGTGACCGGGGTCTCCGCTCGTGCTGGGGGAACGGTGGACGTTGCCGCTGCTGTAGTTGGGCTCAGCGGAGCTACTCCACCGCGGGTAGCTGCCGGTGGAACGGTGCGGGCAACTGGTTGAGGGGTAGGGGCGGTCTGGACGCCTAGACCGTTTACGCCGTTGCTGTTAGCTCCGGGCTTGTTGGCTTCAGCGATGCGACGGGCACGTTCTGTGTTGGCGGCGGCCCGAGCCTGGATCGACGCAGTATCGAGTGGACGCGCTGTCAGCCAGTCATTGTCGGCCGATCGCAGTGGTGCCTCACTCACCCGAGGTTCTGGCGGTGTGATTGGTGCACCCACCCCTGCGTCGGAAAGACTGGGGGGAGCGCCGGGTTCGTCAGGTTCGGAATCCGCGAGAAGCGCTCGTGCGATGACGGCACGTACCCACTCGTCATCATTTGCTCGCGCGGAGATATCGGATGAGTCAGCCACTTATCAATTCTACCCCTTCGCCTTTGGGGCGATGGGTACCCCACTGTTTGGAGACATGAAGAACTTTCCTAGAAGCTGCCAAGATCGCTGAGTGGCCAAATACGCCACACGGCGCGGCCAACCACACTGTCTTCTTCTATCGGTCCGAACGATCGCGAGTCAACCGAGGAGCGCCGATTATCACCCAAGACGAGGTAGTTGGATTCGGCGATGACACAAACCCCTGCTTCTCGGGGCTGGTTCTCACAGTTGGGACCCCAGATGTCGAAAGAGGCGTTTGCCCTGACGTCAGCAACCGAGATATCCGCACCGGGCGCAAGGTAGGGCTCGTCGAGCAACGTCGCCTCTTCTCGGCTTTGCCCAGCTTGAGAAATCCACAGTTGCCCACCTTCACGAATCTCCACGGTTTCGCCTGGAAGCCCGATCACTCGTTTGATCAGTTGGTCGGTATCGCCGGGGGTGCCAACAGGGCGGTCGAAGACAACGAGTTGACCCCGCTCTATCTCGCCGGTGGTGTACGAAAGCTTGTTCACGAGGATTCTGTCGCCGGGGATCACCGTAGGTGACATCGACGCCGACGGGATCTCAAAGGCTTGAAAGGCGAACTCTTTGATCAGGAGCGCCGCGCTGATCGCAACGATGACCACCGCTAACCATTCGACAACCGTGCGAAGCCCATTGAGGCCGCCCTCAGAAGCAGCAGTCTCCCCACCCGCGAGGTGCTGCGGGCCCTGTGTGTCAACGAGGTGATTGGGGCCTGACCGGTCTGCGCCATGATCGGGGCTCACTGGTCTAACCCCATCTTGGGACCTTGCCGGGTCCTTTGCTGGCTGGCTGCTTGGGATCGTGTTGTTCGGTGCCGTTGCACCCTTCACCGGCTCGCCGTCGTCGAAGATCGCGTCAAGGGAGACCGATTTCGCGCTGTCTCGCTCATCGGACATAGCGGCCTCGCACACGTTGGGCAGCCGCCGCGATATCGGGCACCGATTCACCCCTGAGAACTCGAGCCTCTGGGCCAAGCCGCAAGAAGAGTTGCTCGACCCAACGCTGCGATGTTGCCGATAAAGAGACCACGATGTTCCCGTCGGTCGTTTTGATGTCGTGTACAGGCACACCCTCAAAGACGTGAGAAAATTCGACTGGCGCGGAGATAGTAATTTCGGGGCCGTCGTTGAGTTCAAAGGTGCCTGAGGCCGCCACATCTGGGACGGGCTTGGTGAATTCGGCATCGGTGCAGGTCGCCGCTTCTATGCGGTCGAGCCGAAAGATCCGCTCTTCGTCGGCCAGATGGCAATACCCCGCGACGTACCATCTGCCGGCCTCGAGGAAGAACCGCGCAGGCTCAATCCGGCGTTCGCTTCGCTCGTTACTGGAGTAGCTCTGGTAGGTGATGTCGACACAACGTTTCGCCTTGCTTGCCTCTCGCAGTCGAACGAGCGTTGGTGTGGCAACCGAGCCGAAGCTCACGTCGACGGTCTCTTCGGTCGACCCGGTCGACAATCGCAGCTTGGCCAAACCGCGAGCCAACGCGCCTGCGTCCTCGGCCTTGTCGAAGGCCAACGCGGCCTCCCCCGCGGCGAGCAACGACAAGATCTCCGAGCCCGACAGTCGCATCGGCCTAGCAAACCAGTCGGCGTAGTGGATCCAGACCATGTCGTCATCGATGATGACATCTATCAAGGTGTCTGGGGTGTAGGGGGGAACGCCAACGAACAACAGGACGTTCTCTAGGTCTTCGAGGAGAACGTTCTGCGGATAGTCGAACCGCTCAGCGATCTCCGTGATGGAAACCCCTCCCTGAGCGGCGATCCACGGGATGGCTGCGATCAGACGGGCCATACGGTCGGCGGCTGATATTCGACTCATGCGTGCGCCCCGCTAACCGCGTCGAGCCACTCCACCATTTCGGAGCGGAGTTCCTCTGGGGTGATGATTTCGGCGGCGTCGACAAACGTCAGCACCCAATCCCGGAAGGATCCGCGATTTCGTACTTGCATCCGCACGCTGACCGAGCCATCGGGGTGGCGGTCGATCTCGTCTTCTCGAAGATTGACGCTGGCCCACAACGCTGCGGTGGGGTCGATCTTGACCACGGCATCAATTGGTTCTTCGTCGCCTAGCTCCCAGGTACGGATGATCTCGGGGCCGGGTGCGGGTTTGGGCTCGTAGGACCCTGCGGCCCCCAGGGAAATGTCGCCTTGGATGCGATCAATTCGAAACACGCGAGTCGCGCTTCGGGTCTGGTCGAAACCCGAGATGTACCAGTGTCCATTGACGAAGCTGATTCGAGAAGCCTCCAGGACTCGTTCAACATCGCTGTAGGTGAACGTCGCTGGGCGCCGTTCCACCACCGCCGTGTAGAACTGGCCTGCGACGTCAGCGGCAGGCACCGAACCACCCACTTGGTCGGTTTCGGTACGCTCGGCGCCACCCAACTTCCAGAAGGCGTCTTCACCAAGCTTCTCAACGCGAACGAGTGCCGCTGCGAGGTGAAGAGCGGCCAACTCGTCGGGCTCGAGGCCCGGGTCTTGGCCGGCATAGTCATCGCGGTGAACGATGTACGCGTCGACGGTCGCCCCCGCATCGGCTACCCGGTCGAGGTTGCCGGTGTCGGCGATTCGTTCGACCGAGATGGCGACCCCCATCGACCGCAGGTCATCCTTGTCGCGTTCGAATGCCCGCCGAAACGACGCGGTGTTGTCCGGGTAGCCGCCGATGCGTTGGCGTAGGTCGTCCGCGCTCAACGGCGTGCTCGTGTCCAGAAGGACTGCAAGAAGCTTCAGAAGGCGTTCGAGTTTAGACACCGCTGACTCGGCTACAGACTGGCGATGAGCTTGTCGACGCGCTCATCGTGGCTACGGAATGGGTCCTTGCACAGCACCGTCCGCTGAGCTTGATCGTTGAGCTTTAGGTGTACCCAATCGACGGTGAAGTCCCGTCGTTTCTCCTTGGCCTGGCGAATGAACTCCCCACGCAACCGGGCGCGCGTTGTTTGTGGAGGCGTCTCGACCGCGGTCGCGATGTCGTGGTCGTCGCAGATCCGCTCGACGAGCCCTCGCCTCTGCATGCTGTAGAACAGCGACCGCTTGCGGTGGATGTCGTGATACTGCAAGTCGACCAGCGATACCCGTGGGTCAGCGAGAGAAAGATCGTGGCGCTCGCGGTACGCCTCGAGCAGCTTGTACTTAATCACCCAGTCGACCTCTCGGTCGAGCTTGAGCGGATCGTCGGCAATGGCGGTCAGACAGTGCTCCCACATATCGAGCGCCTGCTTTTCAAGCGGGTCAAGTTCGTGGAACTCCGAGAACCGGATCGCCCGTTCGAGGTATTCGCTCTGGATCTCCAATGCGGAGGCTTCTCGGCCGTTGGCCAAGCGCACCCGGCGTCGACACGTCGTGTCGTGGCTAATCTCACGGATCGCGCGGATCGGGTTCTCCAGGGTCATGTCGCGAAGTACGACGCTGGGCTCTTCGAGCATGCGCAGCATCAACGAGGCCGCACCGATCTTCAAGAAGTTTGTGTACTCACTCATGTTCGAGTCGCCCACGATCACGTGGAGTCGTCGATATCGCTCCGCGTCAGCATGCGGTTCGTCTCGCGTGTTGATGATCGGCCGGGAACGAGTGGTGGCACTCGATACTCCTTCCCAGATGTGCTCAGCGCGTTGGCTCACGCAGTACATCGCACCGCGAGCGGTCTGCAGGACCTTGCCGGCGCCTGCGTAGATCTGTCGGCTCACCAGAAATGGGATGAGCACCTCGGAGTACGAGCCGATGTCATCTTGTCGGCTCGTCAGGTAGTTCTCATGACATCCATAGGAGTTGCCAGCCGAATCGGTGTTGTTCTTGAAGAGGTAGATATCGCCACGGATTCCCTCTTCGTTTAAGCGTTTCTCTGCACCGATCAGCAACTGTTCGAGGATCCGTTCGCCTGCTTTGTCATGTACGACCGTCTCGTAGATGTTGTCGCACTCGGGTGTGGCGTATTCGGGGTGCGAGCCGACGTCCAGATAGAGGCGGGCGCCATTTGCTAAGAAAACATTGCTCGATCGCCCCCAAGAAACGACACGACGGAAGAGATAGCGCGCTACCTCATCTGGGGAAAGCCGGCGTTGACCTTCGAGCGTGCAGGTAACGCCGTATTCATTCTCGACCCCGAAGATGCGACGTTTCATTGAAGGCTACGGTAGCGCTCATTGGCCCTCCGTAGGGCTCATTCAGTGAATCCAGGAGTCCGAGTAAGCGGCGATTCGAGCTGCGTCACCCATTTCGTCAGCCGGATTCGGCTCCGTGTCCACCGGGTTCGCTCGCGCATAGCCCACTTCGCCCTCTTCGATCGGTTTCGCTAGACGCAACATGGCTCGAAAGCTCTGCGCGGTCTGCGTTGTCTGACCAAACCAGAATCGAGCCCGCTCGTCCAGGTCCTCATCATCGAGATTGAGCAAGGTACTCAAGAGGTTCAGGTCGGCTTTGCGCAACTGCAAAGGAACACTTGGCGGCACTTGGCGCTGTCGACGAACCGCAGAGGAGAACCCTCGAAGCAACACGTCGTTGTCGTCGAGCCCGAGGCGAAAGCGAACCCCGAGCGAACCTACCCGCAATACCCCGAGAGCCGCGTCATAAGAAAGCGGGATTCGCGGTGCGTTCGCGGGTGCCTGTGAAGCGAGCTTCGCAAGCCGAATTCCATAGGCCTCTTCGATGAGTTGACGCATCTCCTCGTTGACCTCGAGCACACCCGCCTCGAGATCTCGTAGCAAGGCTTCGTTGATACCGATCGCACGTGCGCCACCCTCAAGCGAATATCCCACGAGCGTTCGAGCGGTTGCAATCGCATGCGCCACTGCGTTCGCAGGCATCGGTGCCGTTCGGCTGCCGGGGTTCTCCATTTTGGTAGTTTCGGCGTCGGACAACGCTGAATTAAGGAGAATTTTGGCAAATCGACATAGGTAGCCTTTTGACCACCAGTATTCGTTTTGGCACAACTAGAGGTCCCCGAGCTCGCCATCTGCGACTCGAAGGAACGTTCTCCGACCAAGAGTACGGTTGAGCATCGCTACTTCGAGGTCACCATCCTCGAGAGTCCGCTCGGAGCCGCCGAGCGCTGCCCGGCAAAGCTCAAGCGCGTCGGAAGCAGACATTCCCTCGGCAAACGCGTCGCCAACTCGAGCCGTGATGGCCTCGGAGTCTCCGCCGAGCACCACGAACTTGTCTTGGTCGACCACCGTCCCGTCGTAGAGGATGTGAAACAGTTGCTCCTCGCCTGGGGTATCGGAGATCTCGGCGACCAAGATCTCCACTTCCATCGGCTTCATCTCGTGCGTGAACGTTTGACCGAGCATCTGGGCGTAGTTGTTTGCAAGGCTTCGCGCCTCGACGTCCTCGCGGCTGTAGGTAAAGCCTTTCAGGTCGGCGTGACGGACGCCCGCGATTCGGAGCTGGTCGAACTCGTTGTACTTGCCAACACCAGCGAAGGCGATGCGGTCATAGATCTCAGAAACCTTGTGGAGCGTCGATGATGGGTTCTCGGCGCAGATGAAAACGCCGTGCTCGTAGGACATTGCGATAAGCGAACGGCCCCGGGCGATGCCCTTTCGGGCATAGTCGGCCCGATCCTTCATCATCTGCTCGGGTGCTACATAGAACGGGGTCGTCATGAGCCCACCTCCCGGTGGTTCGCCGCGAACCGGTCAGCGATCGTCTCAAAGCGAGATGCGACATCTTCGTCTTCGACACGGCTAAACCCCTCAGCGCTAACGCTCACCATGATTGGGTAGATACCCCGGAGCGGGTCCGCTCCCCCCGTCGCCGAGTCAGCGTCTGCGGCTTGGAAGAGCGACTCAACCAGCAGATCGATGGCATCGTCCACCGACATTGAGCGCCGATAGCCGACCTTGATCACGGTCTCGGCGTGCAGCGAACCGGAACCGGTGGCGGCGTAGTCCGATTCCTCGTAGCGGCCACCGGTGATGTCGTACTCAAAGAGGCGTCCGGTCTCACGAGCTAAGTCGTAGCCGGCGAAGATCGGTACAACGGCCAAACCCGACATCGCTGCCGGCATGTTGCCGCGCAACATTTGCGACAACTGGTTGGCCTTACCTTCAAGGCTGAGCGGTGAGCCCTCAACCTTTTCGTAGTGCTCCAGTTGGAGCTGAAAGAGTCGAACCATCTCGATCGCTGGGCCCGCAGCACCGGCGATCGCCACCACGCTGAAGCGGTCGGCGGCGAACACCTTCTCGATCGATCGATGCGAGATTAAGTTGCCGGCTGTAGCGCGGCGATCGCCAGCCATCACAACGCCATCTTCGTAGCGCACAGCGACACAGGTTGTGCCGTGGGTGATGTGCTCTCCTACCGCAGATTCGGGAGCCGGAAACGGATCGGTTCCTCGTCGCCGGACAAGTTCTGAAAAATCCGGGCCCGGGTCCGAACCCAAAGGAAAGTTCGGAAGATTCACTGGCCGCCCTTCTGGATATAGCTCTTGACGAAGTCTTCGGCGTTTGTCTCGAGGACTTCATCGATCTCGTCGAGAAGGTCGTCCATATCAGCCTTCAACTTCTCGCCCGATTCGGACGCAGCCGGTAGATCCTCAACGGTCTCTTCCTCGGTTGGGGCACTGCGTTTGATCTGTTCACGTTCAGCCATGTGGTCCTCCCTTAAACGGAGCCGATGGGGGTTTCTAAAAACTACTGCTCGATTCGTTCGATTAGTTCGAGCGGGGTCTCGCACTCTTCTAACACGGTAGCGACGTGTTGACGAGTACCCCGGGTCGGCTCCAACATCGGAATCCGTCGCAATGGGTCAGATCCGACGTCAAAAACGAGGCTGTCCCAGTTGGCCGCGACTATCTGATCTCCCCACTTCCGGAGACACTCGCCTCGGAAATAGGCCCGTGTTTCAACCGGTGGATCCGTTACCGCACGCTTAACCAAATCAGGGTCTGCGAGCGTCTCGAGCGGCAACCGGCGAGCAAGCGAACGCGCGGGCCGGAGGTCGTGGTACTGGATGTCCATCGCGTATAGACGCGCGTGGTTCCAAGGCAGGTCGTGACGGAATCGATAGGCATCGAGCAGTTGATACTTCGCGACCCAGTCGAGGCTGGTGGCGAGTTCCATCGGGTCATCTTTGAGTTGATCGATCACCCGACGCCAACGAGCAAGGACGTCGAGGGCCACGGAGCCACCTACCGCGTCGGTCCCCTCCGTCTCAACGAAACGGTGCGCGTCGTCGCACAACGCGTCTTGCACGTCGACGGCTCGAACTCGTTCACCGTTCTCCAACTCGAGGGTTTGCTTCAAACTCAAGTCGAGGCTGATCTCCTGCATCGCGCGTACCGGGTCCGCAAAGATCCACTGCCGCGAAATGGCGTCGTGCTCGACCATGCCGAGCACGATTGCGGTCACACCCAGCTTCAGGAAGGTTGCGACTTCGCTCATGTTCGCGTCGCCAGCGATCACGTGAAGACGTCGATACTTGCGGACATCGGCGTGGGGTTCGTCCCGGGTGTTGATGATCGGGCGTTTCAGGGTGGTCTCGAGCCCGACCTGTTCTTCAAAGAAGTCTGCGCGTTGGGTGAGTTGGAACGTGACCTCGTCGCGATTCATGCCGGGCAGTTCGGTCCCGACCTTGCCAGCGCCGGTGTAGATCTGGCGGGTGATGAAGTGTGCGATCCCGGACTTGACGATCTGGCCGAATGGGGTGGCGCGGTCCATGAGATAGTTCTCGTGGCAGCCGTAGCTGTTCCCCTTTCCATCGCTGTTGTTCTTGTAGACGACGATCTCTTGTCCATCGGGCAGATACGAAGCGGCCGCGCGCATCGAGTCGATCAGGATCTCTTCGCCCGCCCGGTCGTGGATAAGCACCGACATAGCGTTGCCGCACTCCGGCGTCGAGTACTCGGGGTGGGCATGGTCGACGTAGTAGCGGGCGCCATTGGTTAGGACCGCGTTGACCAGGTGCGTTTCGATCTCGGGCGCAAGCCCGAAATGGCCACCGCTACCTCGTGCATCACGGTCGGGAGACTCGTCCTCGAAGTTCCACGAGACCCGAGGCGCCTCTTGGTCGCTCGCCGCACTGAGGTAGGCGTTGATAAGCATCGAGGACGCCGAAATCGGGTTGGGATCGTCAACACCCTTGAGGACGATGCCGTACTCGGTCTCGATGCCGAGCGTCTTTGCGACAGCCATCTACAGGTATTGCCCGGTTCCCACGCCTTGCACTTCTCGACCACCGGTCCCCGACTCTGGGGAGTTGCCGACGAGGGTCCGGATGTAGGTGATCCGTTCGCCCTTCTTGCCGGAGATCTTCGCCCAATCGTCAGGATTGGTCGTGTTCGGTAGGTCCTCGTGTTCCCGGAACTCTTGTTGGGTTGCCCGCACCAGGTCCTCTGAGCGCAACCCTCTCGTGCCACCGCTGATGACCCGCTTGATCGCGATCTGCTTGGCGCGGCGAACAATGTTTTCGATCATGGCGCCCGAGCTGAAGTCTTTGAAGTACATGACCTCTTTGTCACCGTTGCGGTAGGTCACTTCAAGGAACTCGTTCTCTTTGTCGGTGCGATACATCTCACCGACGGCAGCATCGACCATGGCCGCGATGGCCTTATTCCGGTCACCACCGCCGGTGGTATCGATCAGGTTCTGGTCGATCGGCAAGTCCGGGGTGAGGTATCTGCTGAAGATCGCGGCTGCAGACAGTTCGTCTGGTCGTTCGATGCGAATCTTCACGTCGAGGCGCCCCGGACGAAGAATTGCTGGGTCGATGAGGTCCTCGCGGTTGGAGGCGCCGATCACGACTACGTTGCGAAGCGTCTCGACACCGTCGATCTCCGCCAGGAGCTGGGGCACGATCGTCGACTCGATGTCGGAGCTGATACCGGATCCACGGGTGCGGAACAGCGACTCCATCTCATCGAAGAAGACGATGACCGGCCAGCCCTCCTGGGCCTTCTCGCGGGCCCGCTGGAAGACCAAACGAATCTGGCGCTCGGTCTCACCCACGTACTTGTTGAGCAGTTCGGGGCCTTTGATGTTGATGAAGAACGACTTCGCCGTGTCGTCTTCGGACACTTCGGCAACCCGATTGGCGAGCGAGTTCGCAACCGCCTTGGCGATCAGCGTCTTACCGCAGCCGGGAGGGCCATACAACAAGATGCCCTTGGGCGACGGCAGCTGGTACTCGGTGAACAGCTCCGCATGAACGAAAGGCAATTCGATCGCATCGGTGATCTGCTCGATCTGTTCATCGAGACCGCCGATGTCGTCGTAGGAGACATCGGGTACCTCTTCGAGGACGAGCTCTTCGACCCCTGGGCGGGGCAACTTCTCGACGATCATCGCCGCGCGAGGGTCGAGGCGTACGAGATCGCCGGGCTTGAGCAGGTCGCCTTGGAGGGCTTCGGATATTTCGACGACCTTTTCTTCGTCGGCGCGGCCAGTAACCATCGCCCGATCGAATCCGAGAAGGTCGCGCACGCTTGCGGTTTCACCGGTGGGTTCACTGCCTCGGACGAGCACGATGTTGAGGCTGTCGTTCAGCACGACCTCTTGGCCTGGGGCTGGTGGCTCGTCGATCTCCGGGCTGATCGCGACGCGGACCTTGCGACCGCCGGCGTAGACGTCGGCGGAGCCATCGTCATCGTTCATGCCGATGAAGGTTCCATAGCTAGCTGGCGCCTGGGTCAACTTGTCGACTTCTTCACGGAGGGTCGAGATCGAGTCTCTGGCCTCACGGAGGGTGTAGGTGAGCTTTTCGTTCCGAGCGACCGACTGGGCGAGCTGGCCCTTGGTGTCGAGGATGCGCTCTTCAAGAACGCGGATTCGGGTCCGGGTCTCGTCGATCTGTCGTTGCAGAACCTCCGAGCCACTCCGACACGACGACAGCTCGGCGCGCAGACGTACCACGTCGTCACCCTTGCGGCCAAAATCATCGTGTTTGCTCACCGGTTCACCTTTCGTCCTTCTTCAACAATACTGCTACACGAACCAATGAGTTAATGGCCGGGCAGCAGTATTGGCCAAACCATAACCTCTACACCTCCATCGGTAGGTCGACCGACCTAGAAAAGGAGTAGAGACGACCTTCTGCAGCGGTTGCTGTGGTGCCCCAAGCACCTGGCTAGGGTTACGACGGTGACGACGACTAGCCAAGCTGACTTCGAGACCACCCTCGCCTCGCTGAGCGGGCCTGATGGGCTTCCTGTGTTCACCAACGACCTCGTTTTGGTCGTCGGCGTCGGCCGTTCCGGGACCACCGCGCTAAAACTTGCCCTCGGAACCCACCCGCAGTTGTTGGGAACCGACCATGAAGCCCCGCTCCAGCGCGCGATCGCTTCGGCGTTCGGAAAGCACCTCACCGGCACCGAAGACTTCCAGCGCTTCGTTCGTCGGGCCACGGTGGCTGACTGGGAGAATGTCGAAACCTCGTTCCGCCGACTGATCCTCGAAGCATCCATCGGAGACGACGCAGGCCTAGAGCGACTCCGAGACGAGCACACCGCCGGCACCGACCTTCGCAACATTCGTGGGTGGCTGGCGAAGATCGGTGGCTTGCAACGACCCGCGGCCGCCGGGTTCGGGGCCTTGTTCTCTGGCCTCAAGCCAGTGTTCATCCATCGAAATGGGATTGACACCGTTCAGTCCCGCACCCGATTTGGGAACTTCGCCGCTGACACGTTCGAGGCTCACTGCGCAAAGTGGGCGCTCAACGTTCGGTTCAAGCGTGCACTTGAAGAGAACAGCGAGGCTGTCGTGACGGTTCGCCACGAAGACTTGTTGACCCAGCCTGCGGAACTCTTCACACGGGTATTCACCGAGCTTGGTCTCGATCACTCCTCCGCACCCGCTGAGCACGCGACCAATACGGCTTCGCACCCGACCCATGAAGTAGCCGAGGGTGAGTCGATCGCCAAGCACTTCGAAGGCCGAGACGCAGCGCATGAGTCGTGGACTGACGAGCAGAAGCGCATCTTCACCAATACCTGCGGCAAAGCCATGCGGGAGTTGGGCTATGACATCCCCTTCGCCTGATCCGGCAGCGCTTCCCCACTTCACCGACAACCTCGTGTGTGTCGTCGGAGTCGGTCGCTCCGGAACCACGGTGCTGAAGAACGCCCTCGGAGCGCACCCGCAGCTCATCGCAGCACGTTTCGAAGCCCCGCTCGAACGAGCGTTGGCCAGCTCGTATGGGCGCCACCTCACCGAATCCCCCGAGTTCAGCGAATACGTACGGTCGACGACCGTGGCGTCTTGGTCGAACGTCCGGACGTCGTTTCGTCGGCTCATCGTCGACGCGGCGCTCGGTAACGACGCCGGTCGCGAACGACTCAAGGTGGAGCAGGCGTCCGGGCGCGATGTCGACAACCTCGCTGGCTGGGTCATCAAGGTCGGTGGAATCTGGCGCCCATCGATCGCGGGATTTGTCGACCTCTTCCCTAGCTTCAAGGCCATCTACGTCCACCGCAACGGTATGGATGTCGTCGAGTCTCGCCGCCACTTCGGGACCTTTGCCGACCAAGCCTTCGAGAAGAGCTGTCGAAAGTGGGCGTCGGGACTAAAGGTGATGCGCCAATTGGAGCGCCACGCCGATGTGCAGGTCGTTCGCCACGAGGACCTTGTGACGGAACCGGAACCGACGATTGCTACGGTCACCGACCGACTCGGCCTTCGCCCAGATCCAGGTCCAGCAGACCACCTCCGACAACGCTCTCCGAACTCCACTCAAGATGGCGATGGCGACCTGTCGGTGGCCGATAATTTCGCCAACCGACCACTGGCACACACCGGCTGGAGCGACGACGAGAAGCAAACGTTCCTCGACGTTTGCAGTCGAGCGATGGACGTTTACGGCTACGACATTCCCTTCGCCTGAATCAAGACTTCGCCACGGCCGCCGATAACCTCTCTACGTAGCCCGCAACGAACTGGGAGCACCCGTGAAGGTTTGGATCGATCAAGACTTGTGTACCGGCGACGGCATTTGCGTAGAGATCGCGCCCGACGTGTTTGCACTACTCGACGACGGCCTCGCCTACGTAAAGGACGACGGTGGCAAAGTGCTCAGCGAACCAGGCGGCGTCCAAGGCCTCGCCATCGTCAAAAGCGGCACCGAAGACGGCGTAATCGAATCCGCCGAAGAATGCCCCGGCGAGTGTATTTTTATCGAGGTCTAGCGACGAGGCGGCTCCGCCGCTAATTCTCGCCGCACATTCGATAAGACCACTCCCCTTCAGGGGGACCGTTCAAGCGCCACGGAGGCTGGGCGCCCGAGGCGGCGTTATTCAAGTCGTCCTCAACCCATCGCGATTTTCCGCTCCGCCTTGGCCTACAACAAACGGGCCGAGGTGAGGAAGCCGGTGTGGCCGACCATTCTGTGGTCTGGGCGTACCGCCTGGTCTTTGACGTGCCAGCCTCGTTGCATGATCTCGGTTGTGTCGGCCATGACGAAGCCGCGTTCTTTGAGGGCCTCGGTGAACCTGCTCACCTGCATGACGCTCGGGGTGTACGCGACCACGATGCCGCCTTTGCGTAGCGCTGTTGCGAGGTGCGGGACTACTTCCCACGGCTCGGGGAGGTCGAGCACCGCTCGGTCGAAGCCAGTCTCATCGATACCGTCATAGGAGCTGCGTAACTGGACGTCGTAGCGCTCGAGGGCTTCCGCACCGAGGATCGTGGTGACGTTCTCCTTCGCACGGTTAGCAAAGTCCTCACGCAACTCGTATCCGGTGATGTGTGCGCCTGCACGGAGCATGCTCATCGATAGTGCACCCGAACCAACACCGGTTTCGAAGACACGAGCACCGGGGAAGATGTCGGCGATCATCAAGATGGGGCCGAGGTCCTTCGGATAGATGACCTGTGCGCCGCGCGGCATCTTGAGTATCAGTTCGGCCAACGTTGGACGAATGACCAAGTAGCTGGCTTTGGAGTTGTCCTGGGTGACCTTGCCTTCGGGTTGGCCGATCACCGAGTCGTGAGCGACAGCACCTTTGTGCGAGTGGAACTCCTTGCCGGACTTGAGGGTCACCATGTAGCGGCGATCCTTCGAGTCGACGAAGTGCACGATCTCGCCTTCGGCGAGCGGCCGTTCGCTCATGTCCGTTCCTTCACAGGGCGCGGGCTCAACTGGACCGCTTGAGAGTCAACGACGGCTGCACGCTCGACCAAACGGCAAAAGGCGCATACCTCGCCGCTGGTCGGGCTACCGCAACGCTCGCAGCCGACCAGGTTGATCTCTTCTCCGTCGCCGGTGAACCACTCGGCAGCCCGTTCCAGGAACCCGAAGTAGAACGCGTGCTTGGAGCCCGGAGACTCAACCTCCATGTTGTTGAGCAGGTCCTTGTACGCGAGATGCTTGTTCCCAGCCGCCATCGGGCACTCATCGACGATGTAGTCGATCCCACGAACCACGCAGTAGGCCGCCATCTCACGCTCACCAAGTCGAACCAACGGCTTGGCCTTGCGCGGGAATCCGTTGCCTTCGGGCAGGACTGGATACTGGCGTCCGAGATAGTCGGTCTGCCAACGGGCAACGTTGCCAAAGAGCACCGCAGCTTCGTCATCGAGATTGTGGCCGGTCACCACAACGTCGTATCCGCCTTCGGTAGCGACGGCATCGAAAATGTGGCGCTTCGACAGCCCACACGACGAGCAGGGGACGCGCTTGGTTCGCTCGGCTGCTTCCGGGACGGTAAAGCCGTATCCAGAGGCGAGGTCCACCTCGGTCAGATCCAAACCTCGCTCTTCTGCGAACTTTCGGCTGAAGCTCGAGCTGGTCTCGGAGTAGTCACCAATGCCCAGACCGATCGACAGTCCGTGCGTCTCGTAGCCAAGGTCGTGCAAGATGTCCCACAACGCGAGCGAGTCCTTGCCGCCAGACACCGCGACGAGGATGCGGGCATCGGGCGAGAACATGTCGAACTTCTTGATCGCCTTCTCCACCTGACGACGACAAAACGCGATGAAATGCTCAGCGCAAAACGCCGCATTGTGCTGCCGGAGTTCGATCACCGGCGCCCCACGACAGACGCGACACTTCATCGTGTAGTTGGGCTGCCCGGTTGAAGTGGTGCGCCTCCGGAGATCACCGACCTGATCTCAACTTCGGAGTTCTTGGGCAGTTGGTTGTTGCCCGCCACCAACGTGCCGTCGACGATAACGAGCACCGACTCGCGGTTGAGTTCGAAATGTTCGACGAGCGTGTGCACGGTGTGCGGGCCCTCGAGGTCGACCTCGCGGTCCGGGTTGCGAAAGCGGACCTTCACTAGACGGCGTCCATCTCTTCGAGGGCATCGATGATCTCCTCGGCGGCATCGCCGCGAATAACGGCTTTGGCATCAGCCTTGGCAGCCCGCTTTGCGGCCTTGGCGTCTTTCTTTGCGGTCTTCGCTTGGGCCTTCGCATCAGCCTTTGCCTGGCGCTTCGACGGCTGGTTCTTCCTTGCCGCTTTCGCGTCGGCCTTCGCTGCCTTCGCTTGAACTTGTGCAGCAGCCTTTGCCTCGCGCTTGGCTTCCCGGGCAGAGACCTCCGCCTTGCGCTGAGCCTTCGCCGCCTTCGAGGCTTCCTTCGCGGCTGTCGCATCGACCTTGGCTTGGGCCTTGGCGGCTTTCGCGTCGGCCCGCTTAGCGACTTTGGCCGCCTTTGCGTCAGCTTTGGCCGTCTTTGCGCCAACACGGGCTTGCGCCTTGGCAGTTTTGGCGTCGGTGCGCACCTGAGCCTTCGCAGCAGCGGCATCTGATTTGGCTTGCGCCTTGGCGGCTGCAGCGTCCGTCTTTGCCTGAGCCTTGGCAGCTGCGTCGTCGGCTTTGGCTTGTGCTTTGGCAGCCTTGGCTTCGGCCTTGGCGGTGCGCTTCTCGGCCTTGGCACTCTTTCGACGAGCACTTCGGCTCAAGGGCGGATCTGATACGACTTCCTCACCGAGGATCTGATTGATGCGCTCGGCACTCGGAGCTTCGAGAATCTTTGCACCTACCGCGGATAGTGCCGGTCCGGCGAGTGCTGTCGCTCGCGGCCGAGCGCGCTTTGGCCCGACAACTAATTGGCGTCCGTCTCCACGTCCACGCTTGGAGTTCTCTGGGACATGCACCAGGGTCCACGCCGTGCCCTCGGTCAATGGCTCGGAGAAGGTGACGGGAGCTTCGCCACCCTTAGAGATTCGACTCCAGCCCTTCTTGAGCAATTGGAGCACCCAGATAGCTCGCCATAACGGATGACCTCCGAACAGTCCTTTGCGGAGGGCGTTGGTCCGAATCAACCGGACGATTGTCTGACGATTGATGATCGCCATTAGAGCCGGCGTACCTCAACGACTGCCGAGCGCTTAGAACCAGCGCGACGACCGAGCAAGAAGAAGAGCAACGCGAGAAGGATTCCTGCAGCCGAAGCAGCGGGCACGTACTTATTCTTCGCGTTGTCGGTCACGGGATCGACGACATCGTCTTTGATCTTGCGGAACTTCGACTCAATGTCGTCTCGAGAAATTGGTGCTTGTTCGGTGCTCATGCTCCCAGTCCTTTAGAGATACGTGAGGCCAAGAAGGCCACCACTAGGGCCGCTCCAGCGAAAACGATCAGATACGGAGCGAAGACCCATGCTCCGATGCCATCCTCGCCGCCGTTGAAGAAATCAACTTCTTGGAGGCCCCGGAGAGCGGAGAGGGCGAGAAAGAAGAACCCCAGGCCCAGGCAGACCGCGCCAGGAACACCAAACTTGAGGTATTGGCCCACTCCGGCCAACGGTGTCTTCGTTTCCTGAATCGCGTAGGCCTTGACGAGGTCAAAAACCTCTTGTGCCTCTTCTACGGGCGTCTTGTCTGTCTGTGCCACGTCAGTAAATCCTCAATCGTCACCAATCGCAGTCATCAACCTACCCGAACTAATCGCTTCGACCGAGCCGTGCTCGTAGAAGCATCTGTTTGTCGTGGAGGGCGCTCCCGAGCACAGACATCTGCTCGCGGGTGGTCGTTGCCTCAAGTACCCGCTGGCGGTCGAAGTCGCCGAGTGGGGCCACCGCACTCAACTGATCGAGACGTACCTGGGGGTCATTGGCAAACACATACTCATCGGGCGCCTCAGCACCCGAGACCTTGGCGAACAGAGCGATCGTGTCCGACAGCGACGATTCGAGCTCGTCGAGGTTCGAGCCGCCATTGTCAGTGACAGTCCGGGGCGTAACGACAGCGCGAGGGTATGGGTCGTCAGGCAACCACTCGACCACTTCGATTCGCTCCACCCCAGCGACGACGATGCCCCAGCGTCCGTCGTCAAAGCGCTCGGCCTGCAGCACCTCTACCCGCGTGCCGACCGACCTCCGAGACTCTGACGCTCCCCCACCAACCTCGTGTCCGCGATCGATAAGAACGATGCCAAAGGTCTGCGAACCGTCCTCGCTCGTTATCTGCTCAAGGAGGGTCCGATATCGCTCTTCGAATATGTGCAGTGGGACAATCTGTTGTGGAAACACCGTGCTTCCAAGGGGAAACATCGGGAGAGGCGTCACTGCGTTGGACCCAATGCGCTGAGGTTAGGGCCCTGCGGGTACTCAAGGAGTGAGAAGACCACCGCGTCTTGCATCTCGATCATGTCTTCGAGGGGCAGGAGGTCGGTCGTGTTGGCAATCCACGAGAAGGTCAGTGTGGTGCCGTCTCCAGCGGTGACCGTGCCAGCCAACGCGCCAACTTCATTCAGGCGACCGGTCTTGGCCTGCACTCGGCCAGCGGCCTCAGTGCCCACGAAACGCTCACGCAACGTTCCGGTCTGTCCGGCGATCGCAAGCCCATCGAGGAGTGGCGTGTCTGCGCTGTCGTTGAGAATCTCGAGGAGCAACCGGCAAGTGGTTCGGTTCTCCGAGGCCAACCCCGAGCCGTCGACCACGTCGGTCTCCGCGACGGAGAACCCTTGTTCGCGTAACAGGTTCTCGATTGCGAGCGCACCGTCGTCGGTGGTGCCGCGCCCGAAGGAACTCAAGCCGATCTCTTTCAACAGCAACTCCGCGCCGTGGTTGTCACTGACATCGAGCATCTGGTTGGTAACGACCGACACGGGATCGGAGGTAACCGAAGCGATCGCGCGAGCTCCGGCCGGCGCTTCTCCGGCAGCAGCGCTTTGACGGATGGTCACCCCACGCGCTTCCAATAGATCATCGAAGAACGCTGCGGCAAACGCTGCCGGATCCCCCGCAGCCGTCGAGAGCGAATTAGCGGTATTGCTCGCATCGAATGACACGAAGGCGTCGTTGACCGTAAGAGCGCTCAGCGGGCCGGTCTGGTTTTGTTCAGCGCTGGTGAAGCGCACGGGCCATTCCGGCACAAAGCGTTCTTGGTCATAACGCGACTCGTCACCGATCACCGATCCATTGATCTCGGTGATCCCTGCGGCGACCACCGCGTCGGCGAGCTGATCGATGTCGGTCCGGAAATGTGGTTGCTGCTCATACCGGTCGGTGTAGGTAGCGGTGGCGAGCAATGGATCACCACCGCCGATCAGCACCAGGTTGCCATCGAGCACACCGTCGGTCACCACGGCGTCGGTTACGACTTGGGTCTCGTAGGTCAAGTCCTCGCCCAATAGTTCGTAGACGCCGTAAGCGGTCAACAGTTTCTGGGCCGAGGCCGGCACGAGTGGCAGTGTCGGGTTGTCGCCAAATACCTCTTCGCCATCGATCGATACGGCGAGGCAGCTTTGGGCTGGGAACGCGGCGGCTACCTCGCCCAACGAGGCTGCCAAGTTGTCCTCAAGGATCGGCGTCCGCAGGAACTCCGGAGTTCGGCGAACCGAGAGCAACGGGGTCGTCAACGAGGGATCGGTGTTGCCGTCAACAGCTGGGGTTTCGGCGAGAGCCCGATCCGATTCGACGGCCTGAAAGGCAGCAAAACCAGCTACGAGCACGAGAAAGACCGGCAAGATCCAACGGCGCATCACCAGATCATACGCGAGTAAACGCCTCCTCGGGATATCGTCAGAACATGGTCTCTTCGGTCCTGGCGGCTTTAGCGGTCGGCTTCGTCCTAACCCAAGTGGCCAACGTCGCAACGACGGTGTACCTACATCGGGCCATCGCGCACAGCGCACTCACGCTGTCCGCACCGCTTACGTGGGTATTTCGCGTGACTATTTGGCTGCTGACGGGCATCCGACCTCGGCAATGGGCGGCCGTGCACCGTAAGCACCATGCCTTCGCCGATGAAGAGCAGGACCCGCATAGCCCCAAACAACGCGGATGGGTTCACGTGCAACTGCTGAACGTCTTTCTGTACCGGAAGGTCGCACGCGACCCCGAACAGGTCGCCAAGTACGCGCGGGATCTTCCGCAGACCGCCTTCGACCGCTATCTACTCGATCACGCGATGCTCGGCCTCGGCATCACGACTACAGTCCTCATCTGGGGGCTCGGGCTCGTTCCCGGCTTGATTGCAGCGGTCTTCCACTTCTTGTTGTACCTGTCGTTGTCCGCCGCGGTGAACGCCATGGCGCACACCTTCGGCACCCGTCCCTACGACAACTCAGCCACCAACTTGCAATGGCTCGCATGGTTGACCTGCGGTGAGGGCCTCCACAACAACCACCACGCCGCGCCGACGTCAGCTCGGTTCTCGCTCGACCGTGGCCAGATCGATCCCGGATGGTGGGTGATCGCCGCAGCGAGCGCGACCGGTGCAGCGACCGTTCGCCACCGAGAACCCAAATTCGCAAGCCAGCGCCGCGCGAAGCACGGGGCGAAATAGCTATGCGGGCAGCCTCGGCGTTAAGCGAACATCCGCTTGCCAGCCACGCCGTCGGCGAGGTTGCTGGGACGATTCTCGATGCGATGCACGGCCAGCCGATCGACCTTTTGGTCGTGTTCTTTCATGGATCCTTTGTTGGCGCACTCGAAGACATCAACAACGCACTCCACCAACTTCTGAACCCCCGTCATTCGATCGGATCCAGCGCGTCGGGTGTCGTTCGCAACAACAGCGAGGTCGAATTCCGCCAAGCGCTGTCGGTCTGGGCGGCAAGCGGCATCGACGCAGAGCCATATCGCATCGAACCAAGATCCGCGACACCCACAATGGGGTGGCAACCGCACTGGCGCCACAGCCTTTTGTTCACCGACCCTTTCTCGTCGCCGGTAGAAGAGCTGTTCGACTCCGCCGCTGCAGGCGCGCCGAATCTGCTCATTTCCGGTGGCCTAGCGTCTGCGGCAACTGGTCCGGGCGGGAATCGACTCATTCTTGATGGCGCCATCTACAGTGACGGTGGTGTAGGAATGGCACTCTCCGGTGTAGGAATCACCACCATCGTCTCGCAAGGGTGTCGTCCGATTGGCGAGCCGTCGACCGTGACAGGGACCGCCGGTGCACAAGAGCAGCCGAGCAACGTCATCACCGAACTGGCCTCCAAACGAGCGATCGATTTCGTGCAGGTCACAGCAGAGAACCTCGATGATGAAGACAAGGAGCTGTTACATCACGGCCTACACGTGGGCCTCGTTATCGATGAACACCAACACGACCACGACACCGGCGACTTTCTCATCCGAAATGTTCTGGGAGCAGATAAGGGCTCGGGGGCCATTGCCATCGGGACGCCAGTAGAGGTAGGAACCACCATCCAGTTCCATGTTCGCGATGCAGCCAGCGCAACAGATGACCTGCTACAAGCAGTTGACGGCCATCTGGCTCAAGCTGCCCTGGTCTTCACGTGCAATGGCCGGGGTGCCCACTTCTTTGACGAACCCGATCATGACGCCGAAGTCGTGCACGGAACGACGCGATCAACCGCCACCGCTGGCATGTTTTGCGCAGGAGAATTTGGGCCCGTCGCAAAGAGAAATCACATTCATGGATTTACTGCGTCGGTCGTGTTGTTTTCTGACTGACCGACTTGTCGTCTTGTATGCGGTTCGCCCTTTGCGATCCGGTCAGGTATGCCTATACGGGTTCTAGACATAAAGCGTCTTCTAGATTCAATGGCTTAATTCGCTCTTAACTCGTTTTCCTCCGTTCGCGAATCCCGGGAATATCGACAACACTTCGCTGAGCACAACAGACGGGCACGTTTTTTCTCCAATAGAGAAAGGGCAGCCCCGAGGAGGGGCACTACCCTTTCTATGCTGACGTGTGCTTCGAAGTAATTACAGGAGAAATAGAAATGCCCGAACTTGATGCAGAGCTAGACGCCAAGACGATTGCGACGATTCGCGGTCTCGCACTGGACGGGCCGCACAACGCCCGCTCTGGCCACCAGGGGACCGCGATGTCTCTGGCCCCACTCGCACATGTGCTCTTCTCGCGCATCATGAACTTCGACTCGGCCAACC
>CAYUKM010000035.1:0-23417 GCA_964445255.1 uncultured Acidimicrobiales bacterium | reverse complement strand
GACAGTATTTCTCTCCAGTCTTAGGGGCCTGCCAGGCCCCTTTCTCGGTGGGGAACACCCTGGGCGAGTGGAGCTCGCGTAGCGAGCTGCTGCGTTGAGTGGGGATCTAGCCGGAAGTGCTAGCGAGAGAGAGCCTTCGCCAGGCCATGTCGGGGCCGTCGTGTTCGATGTAGCAGCCCTGGAGGTGTCGGGAGCCGGACTCTAGTGAGTACGCGAGGCGTCCGTGGAGGAGTCGACGGTTGTCCATCATCATGAGGTCGCCCTTCGACAACAAGAACGTGGCGCGACGGGCGGGGTCGTTGAGGAGTTCTCGTAGCCCAGCGCGTGCGGCGTAGAAGGTATCGAGGGTCTCGGGGTCGACGGCGTCGACGAAGTCGAGGCGGTCGCTGTTGCGGATGCCTACGAACTCGCCCGTGCTGTCGGTCTCGAGAATGGGGGATCGGTCGACGAGTCGTTCATCGCCGTAGTGGTAGCGGTAGGTGACCGGGGTCGAGCACAGCACCTGGTGGCCCGCTGGATCGAGCTCCGCGTAGTCGAGCGATGCCGAGAGTCCATCGACCAGGGTCGACTGCCCGCCCTCGGCGTCGTTCTCAAGGCAATGCAGGAACTGGATACCCGGCACCGGTCGACGGTAGGGGTTGTCGGTGTGTGCCTTCAGTTCGAGCGGGGTGTAGGCGAGGTCGACGGGGTTGGGCTTGGAGAACACGTCGAAGAGGGTTCCGAAGTTGGTGGGCCGAACGACGCCAAAGGTACTGGCGAGTGCCTCGAGGCTGCCCGGTTCGGTCGGTGTGCCGGTCAAGATGACAAAGCCAAGTCGCCAGAAGGCGGACAGCACAGGGATCATCTCGTCGTCATTCGTTGGCCATGCAAGCCGCGGGAAAGGTGTTGGCTCGGTGGCCCATGGCTCACGGGCTGGGGGAGCGATGGGGTCGTCGAGCCACCCCAGTTCGATCGCGAGGCCACGGTGTTCGACCGTCTGGATGTGTCCGTCCGACCAGGTGACGACGGTGGAGTGTTCGGCACTCTCCAGAGAAACGGGATGTAGGCCTGGGTCGATCTCTGTCGGGATGAAGAGCCGTTGCCGGTTGCCTTCATCGACGGTGCCCGGTTCGGTGGTGCGCTCTCGCAGCCAGATCGGATGGAGTACATGGCTGCTGTCGCCGTTGGCGAACATCAAACGTGCGTTGTCGGTGATGGTGAGCGTGAAGGGCATTGTCCGAACTCCTGGACCAACGTTCAGTGGCGAAATGATGACAGATGCGACGGCTCCCGTCGAGACCTTGTCTCGGTGTATTGGGGTAGCGTGGCGCCATGCGACCCAATCCGCTTCGAGAGGCCTTAGGAGGCGGCGGTGTGGCTATCGGGAGCTGGCTGATGCTGCCAGGTTCGGTCAGCGCCGAAGTCGTGGCCCGAGTTGGGTTCGACTATTGCTGCATCGATATGCAGCACGGGTTGATCGGGTACTCCGACGCGCTGCAAATGCTGCAAGTGCTCAGCCTCGCGAACACGACCGCAACCGTTCGAGTGCCGTGGAATGAACCGGGGATCATCGGCAAGGTTCTCGACGCTGGAGCGATGGCTGTCATCGTGCCGATGGTCAACACCGCAGAAGAAGCCGAACTCGCCGTGGAGCGCTCGATGTACCCGCCTCGGGGGGCGCGGAGTTCTGGTCCGGTTCGGGCCGAACCACTTGAAGGGCCCGAATATCCCGAGGTCGCCAACGATCATGTGCAGGTCATTCCGATGATCGAGACGGCCGATGCGCTCGAGAACCTTGACGCCATCTTGGCTACGCCCGAGATCGACGCCATTTATGTCGGGCCGATGGATCTTGGGGTGTCGATGGGGCTGGGCCGCGGAACGACCGACCAGGCCTTCTTTCATGCGCTCGACCACATCGTCGAACGGTGTAACGCTCACGGGGTCGTTCCCGGAATTCATGCAACGCCGACGAACATCTCCGCAATGATCGACCGCGGGTTTCGGATTCTTACTGCGCAGACCGACATCAGCGCGCTGCGGCTTGGCCTGGAGGAGGCCCTCGGAGCCGGGCGAGAAACGAAAGCAGCAGATTCCGATCGAGGAGGGTACTGATGGCACGAGAAGGGCTCCCTATCCAGCACACCGGTAACGCGGCATCGATTCGTTCGCTCTATGACGAATGGTCATCCAACTACGAGGACGACACCGCATCTTGGGGTTACGTCGCCCCGTCGGTTGCGGTCGAACTGCTCGCAAAGCACGCGTCCAAGCAGGCGCAGATCATTGACGTTGGTTGCGGCACCGGGCTCGTTGGGCGAGCACTCGGTGCGGCCGGGTTTCACGACGTGGTGGGCGTCGATGCTTCATCGGCCTCGCTCGACCTCGCGGCCAAGACCGGATGCTACCGGGCGCTCACAGAAGTCGATCTTACGGCTCTTCCCAGCGAGCTTCCCGAAGGCCACTTCGGTGGGCTGATAAGCGTCGGAGTCATGACCTACCTCCCAGACGTCGCGGCCACGTGCCGAGAGTTTTCTCGAATTGTGGAGCCGGACGCTCCGATCGTGCTCACACAACGGACTGACCTCTTCGACGCTCGGTCGACCCAAGCCGCCTTTGACGAACTCGCTGCAGACGACACGTGGACCATCCTCGAAATCACCGACCCGATGCCGTACCTACCTGGCCATCCCGAGTACCAAGACATCGACGTTCGCTACGGAGTCTTTCGAAGCAATTAAGCCCAGGTAACAAGACCGTAAGCACGCCTGTTCTGACCGGAATCCGCTTGGTACCATGAGGTCTATGCGATTCGTTCGCCTATGGCTGTTGGTGTGCGCTGCGGTGCTGGTGATCTCGACGGGATCAGCCCAAGCTCACAGTGAAGTATTTGAGCGAGCCCCCGCGCTCGGTCAGGTCGTTACCGGCGACGTGGACCATGTCGACATCTCGTTCTTCTTGCCGGTCACCGAGAGTTCGATCTCGTTGCTCGATCCGGACGGGAACGAGATCGTGGTCAGCGCGCCGGAATTGGCGCCCAACGGTCAGATCACCTCGGTTGAGTTCGAACCACTAAACGTCGAAGGTCGCTATACGGTCAACCACGCAGAGACATCGATCGATGGCGACGTTCAAGAGGGAACCTTCTCATTCATCTTCAATTCCACTGAAGGCGAGGAGATCACTTCGCTGATCGCTCGCAACACCGGACCGAACTGGGTTCTGCTCGTGTTCCTCACTGGCGTGATCATGACTCTCGCCGGAATCTTTTGGCCAGGCCGCACAACTAAAGCCTGACGCCATCGTGGCTGGAAACGTGGAGGGGAGATCGCTCCCAGCCACGAAGTGACGTCTGTTCGACCAGCATTACCTCTGATCTGTGACCAGTGTGACACCTCTTGGTTACGAATGTCTGGATCAGC
Source organism: uncultured Acidimicrobiales bacterium (assembly GCA_964445255.1). Classification (GTDB taxonomy): domain Bacteria; phylum Actinomycetota; class Acidimicrobiia; order Acidimicrobiales; family SHLQ01; genus SHLQ01. The sequence goes on along the minus strand of CAYUKM010000035.1, from coordinate 20,016 downwards.
GTCTAAAGACTGATCAAACTCATGAAATTGCCGCTCTGCGGGTTCGAACAACTACCGTGAGGGCGTGTCGGAACCCCTGATTACCGGAATCACGCTGATCGTGTTGCTCACCGGACTGGTCGGCACGGTCGTCCCCGGGCTTCCTGGGGTTCTGCTGATCTGGGGCGGGGTAGTGGGCTACGGCTTCTTCGTCGGCTTTAGCGGCGTAGGTATTGGTGTGGTTGTTTTGGCCACGCTGGTGAGCGCGGTCGCCGTTGCGCTGGGATTCATCCTCCCCAAACGTCTTGCCGACGAAAGTGGAGCGTCGACCAAGAGTCAACTGGCAGCGGTGCTGGGCGGAATCATTGGGTTCTTCGTGATCCCGGTGATCGGCGTGCCGATCGGTGCGCTCGGTGGGATCGCGATCGCCGAGTACCTCGACAAGGAGGACTGGGCGCTTGCGCGAGAATCAACAATCGCGGTCGCAAAGGGTTTCGGGCTGAGTGCCTTGGCCCAGGTCGTCGCCGGGTTCGTCATCTTGATCTTGTGGACCGGGTGGGCGGCCACCGTCCTTCTCTAGGGCGCTAGCCCAGAGAGCTGACGTAGGCGGGGAGTCGAGTCGTTGCTCGTTCGATCGCGCCACCAAGGACGTTGCCGAGGGCGGGCATCCAGAGCCCTCCGCTGTAGCTGAGCTCGAGGGTCACCGCAGTGGCGCCCGGCCCGTTGCAACGAACCTCGGTCTCCATAACCCACTCGGCATGCTCGCGGCCGTCGAGCTCTAGCCGTTCGAACCGAATCTGGCGAACAGCGTCGTCGACCACATCGATCATGCGCACGAAACGAAGTTGCTTCGACCGAGCCAGCGGGCCTACCTGCGCCCGCAAGGTGGTGATCCACGCCGGGCGCTCGTCGGTGGCTTCGGTGGGCGTCGCCTCCTGGACGAGGTCATTCCAGTGCGGGTACGTGCCCAAGTCAGCCAAAACATCGCCGACGACGGCCGCCGTTGCCTCAACGTGGAGATTCGCGCTCTGTTTCACCTCTCCAGTGTGCCGCTGCGTAGGCTCGAACGGTGGGTCTCAACACCGTTGCCTTCTCCGCTGGCCAACTCGCCGATACCGATCTGGTGTCCCTTGGCGCCAGCACTGGTTTGTTGTGGCGTTCCGGTGCCCTCACCCTCGTTGGGTTAGGCGAGGTAGAGCAGGTCTCATTGGACTTGACCACGGGGCCTGAGAAGCTCATGGGCGAACTTGAGTCCAGACGTGGTGATGACCAAATGGGGGTTCCCGGCTCGGGACCGGTTGCCTTCACGGTGTTGCCGTTCGATCGGGAAGCGAATGGAGTCAGCATCATTCCGGAGATCGTGATCGGGGACGTTGACGGGCAACGGTTCATGACCTCACGGGACGGCGTCGGCACCACTGAGGTTCAGGAGCGAGCTGCCGAGGCGATCGCAACAGCAGCGAGCGACATGCCCGGTCGCGTGGAATTCTCGATGGGGAAAGCTGCGGCTGAGTGGCGCGACGAAGTGGTGGCAAAAGCGCGTGATCGCTTGCGCGACAGCGACATGCGCAAAGCCGTCTTTGCTCGCGAGCTCGTGTTAGAGGCCGACGCCGACTTCCCCATAGCCAGAGTCGTCCGTGATCTTGGTCGGCGGTTTCCTGAGGCGATGGTGTTCGCTATCGACGGTTTCATCGGAGCGTCTCCGGAACTCTTGGTCAGCCGGTCCGGTCGCACCGTCCGAGCCCACCCGCTTGCGGGGACCGCGAGCCGAAGTTCCGACCCTGCGGTGGATGCCGAAAGAGTTGAGGAGTTGCGGTCCTCGTCGAAGGATCGGACCGAACATCAAATAACGATCGACTGGCTGCTCGCAGAGTTGTTGCCATTTTGTTCCTACGTCGACGCGGAGCCCGAGCCTTCGGTCCTGTCGATGGCAAATGTGCACCACTTGGGCACCATGGTCGAAGGGGTGCTGTCAGCGCCACCGGTTTCGGTCGTCGAGTTGGTTTCGGCGGTTCACCCTACCCCGGCGCTCGGCGGCGATCCGCAGGCCGAAGCTTTGGAGCTGATCGCCGAACTAGAGGGCTTCGATCGGGCCCGGTATGGCGGTCCCACCGGATGGGTCGACGCCGATGGCAACGGTGAGTTCGCGGTGAGCGTCCGCACGGCTCAGTTGCAGGGAGGCCGAGCCACGGTGTGTGCCGGCGTTGGGGTAGTAGCGCAGAGTGACCCAGAGGCTGAACTCTTGGAGACCCAGGCGAAGTTCCGAGCCATGCTTGGATCCTTGCTCAACCCGCAATAGATCGACGACGGCTAGGTCGGCAACTTCCGCACGATAAGCCAAGCCTCGTGAACGTCGTTCTCCCTCCAAGCTTCATCGAATCGCACGATCTCTACCGATGGATGCTCCGCGGTCACGAGGGTGGCGAGCTCCTCGGGCTCGAGCAAAAAGCGCGCTGAGGGCCGTGCATGGCGTTCGAGGTTCGCTTTCGTTGCGATAGCGATCGCTGCGATCCCACCGCTGCTCAGCTCGCTCGCAATGTCCCGCAAGAACTCGCGATCGAGGTAGTGGGCGGACCACATGAAGTCCCACGGACCAGCAGGCGTCCCCGACGTGGTGGTGTCGTGGACCGCCGTAGCCACCGATACCCCCACGTCTGTGGCACGACGTTGCACGGCTTCCAGCGCTACCGTGGAGATATCGAAGCACGTCACGTTAAATCCCGATTGTGCGAGGTGAAGTCCGGCGTCGCCCCAACCGCACGCAACATCGGCGGCACTGCTTTTCGATGCAGCGTGCGAAACTGCGTCACGCAGTAGTGGGTGGATGGTGAGAGTTTCCGGAGGGCTGGCGTTGGTGTAGCGCTCATTCCAACGGTCGGCGTCGGTGCTCATGGTCACAATTCTGGTGGATAGTGGGCCGATCGCTTCAGTTATTCGTAGGTCGTTCCGACTACGTCTGGGTCAGCCTGGTGCTGAAAGTGCGAGAAACCGCGACTTTTTGCGACTAAGTTGCGTCATAACTACACCCCCTGCGCTCTGCGCATCACAATGAGAGGTATTTCATGTTTGACAAAGTCAACGAAATGAAGGACAAGGCCGCAGGCCTCGCTGATCAGGCGAAGGACATGGCTGGCAAGGTTCCTGGTGGCGAAGGTATCGCTGACAAGATCGACGAAGCCACGAGCAAGATCCCAGGTATGGGTGACGGCGAGGGCGAGGCTGAAGCTCCTGCGGAGTAGCCAGTCCCACTGATCAACACGACTGATCAATAATCGAGAGCCGGTGGCTTAGGCCGCCGGCTCTCGTCGTTTTCTCTAGAGGCCAAGTGGATAGTGCGCGAGCAGTTCGGAGCCGGTCTCGGTGATGACGACCTGCTCTTCAAGCTTCACACCCTCGCCACCGTCACGGCTGCCGACGTAAGCCTCGACGCTCAGGACCATGCCCGGTTCCATCTCGCAGTCGATACCCCAACCATCCCACGCCGCTGGGAAGTAGACCTCGGGGTATTCGTCGCACTGGCCTACGCCGTGGAAGAGACATGAATAGTGGCGGTACTCATCGGGTGGGGGGAACCAACTCTTGTGGGTGAGTTCCTCCACGGTGACGCCGGACTTGAGTAGCGCCATGTTGTGATCAATCTGGTGGCGAGCCATGTCGTAGATCGTCTGTTGGGCTGCGGTCGGCGCCTTGTCGCCGACGACCCAGCTTCGGCTGATATCGACGCACATGCCGTACGCACCGACGAGGTCGGTGTCGTAGGCCAACATGTCGCCGTCTTCGATGACCCGTGACGACGCTTCCTGGAACCATGGGTTGGTCCGCGGACCCGATGAGAGGATCTGGGTCTCGATCCATTCGCCGCCGCGGCCGATGTTGCCTGCATGCAACATGGCCCACACATCCTTTTCGGTCATGCCCGGGGTGAGTGCTTCATGCATCTCGCGCATGGTCTCCGTGCAGCCGACCCCCGCGCAACGGAGGGCATCGATCTCATCGGCGGACTTGATCAATCGTGCCTGCTCCATGAGTTGTTGACCGCGTTCGATCGTGATCCCATGAGCTGCGAGCTTTGTGCCCTCTAAGTAGTTGACCTGGTCGACGGCGATTCGTGCGTTCTTCCCGCAGAGGGTCTCGATCACCAATGCCATGTCATCGGCCCATCGTTGCGCGATCTCATCGAAGCGATCGCCGGCTAGGAAGTATGTCGATCCGATTGCCGGACGCACCTCAGCAATACCGTGGTGATGGCCAGCGAGGAACTGGCAGTTGTCGTAGTCCCACAGCACGATCGTTCCATCGGCGGACATGAACGCGTAGCGGGCCGCGTTGTGCATCACCCAGATCTGCATGTTGGTGGTGTCGGTGATGTAGCGAATGTTCATCGGGTCCATAGCGATGACGCCGTCGTATCCGAAGTCGTTCAGCGCGTTGCGAGTCCGTTGTTGGCGGTACGTGCGGATCGCACCCAGGTCGGGAACGGAGATCCCGGCGGCTCGATACTCTTCTTCAGCCACGGCACCAGGGCCGAGCACAAGGTGATGATTGTCAGTCGCCGCTAGGGCGAACTCGGGAGTTCCGTCACCGTCGATGTGTCGTCGGTACGCTCCCGGAGAGATTCGGCCTGCCATCTCAAGAGTCTGCCACGGACCTCTAGGCTCGTTCCCGCTCGGTCACTGGCCCTAGGTCGTTGGGCCTATGAGGTCGTGTCGCTAATGCGTCGAAAACCCGTGCATGCGAGGGAACGAGCCTCATTACACATCAGACTTCGGTGGCTTTCCTGATGGCTCGCCGACTGCTCCGCCAGACCCGTTTGATGGGCCCGCACCTGTCGCGGGGTCGTCCGCCCTGCTGGCGGTTCCTCCGCCACCTCAGCCAAACGGAGCCACACCTGCTCAGGCGAGTGCCCTGACCCGGACGCCACCCAAGAAGTCACCGAAGAAATCGGGGGGCGTAGCCCCAACAACGAAGTACGGCCTCGTGATCATCGGCGCTCTTGTAGCCATTGGGTTCATCGCGTTTGGGGTGCTTCTTGGTCGTGAGGTCGCAAGTCTGACGGTGATCGAAAATCTTGAGGTCGGGGATTGCGTGAGCGATCACTTCCGGCCCGTCGATGACGCTGCCGAAGGGGAGTTCTTCGAGATCCTCTTCGTCACCCAAGCCGACTGCGTCGACCCGCATGCCTACGAGCTCTATGCCGCGACCACCCTCTGGGAAACAGGAGATGTGTTTCCGGGTGTCGATGCAGCGTTCTGGAGCGGCGAGGACTACTGCCAGCAACAGTTCGCGAACTTTCTTGGCGATGGCTACCTTGGCTCGCCCTATGAGGTCTTTACCTTCGTCCCGACCGTTGGTCTGTGGAACGAAGGTCACCGAGAAGTGCAGTGCTTCATCGGACATTCCGACGGCATGACCCTTGTGTCGGGCAGCCTGCGCAACGCTGGCCCGATCGTGAGCAGCTAGCTAATAGTCGGAGCCCAACAGCAGTTCAGCAGCGTCCGAGAGGGAGCTGACCTTGTGTGCGCCTACGTCAAGATGGCCGTTCGGATCGAGGGCGATTGCGTGACCTCCGGAGGCGATAGCTGCTTCGATGCCGGGACGGCTGTCCTCGATGATCGCGCAGCGTTCGATCGGCGTGCCGAGGCGCTTGGCTGCTTCCAGAAAGATTTCGGGGTCAGGCTTCCACAGCCCGACGTCATAGGCGCTCACCATCGTGTCCGGTGTGAAGAACCGGTCGAGTCCGGTGGATTTGAAGCACAGTTCCATCTTGGCCATCGGTGCATTCGTTGCGACTGCGAAGGGCACGTTACGTTCGACCAGCTCTTCGAGTAGCGGAGTTGCGCCGACCATCTCGGCGAGACCGTTTCGGATCTCGTCGTACTGGCGCTCTCGGAACTCGGCGAAGAACGCCTCACGGTCGATGGTTGTGCCGGACCGTTCCTCAATCGCGTCGATCACGACGTTGATGTCGCTGCCCATGAATCGATGCGCGTCGTCGTCGCGAACTTCCGCGCCGGCTTCGACTGCCATAGTGGCGAGCAAGCCGAGCGTGATGGATTCGCTATCGACGAGGGTGCCGTCATTATCGAAAATGACTGCGTCGACGCGATCGCCGATCCAAGGGTTCACCGGTGAGAGCTATGAAGGAACGTCGTGGCCTAGTTCAGCGAAGGCCTGGGTGAGGCGCTCGACGAAGGAGACCTCACCAGCACGTAGCCACGTGCGTGGGTCGTACTTCTTCTTGTTCGGCTGGTCTGGACCCTCGGGGTTGCCGAGCTGGCCCTGAAGGTAGTCGTGGTTGGAAGACTCGTACTCACGAATGCCATCCCAGAACGCCCACTGAAGGTCGGTGTCGATGTTCATCTTCACCACGCCATAGCTGATCGCCTCGGCGATTTTTTCTGCACTCGAGCCCGAGCCACCGTGGAACACGAAATTGACCGGGTTATCGCCGGTGCCGTGCTTTTCCTTGATGTAGGCCTGGGAGTCACGAAGAATGGTCGGCGTGAGCTTGACGTTGCCTGGCTTGTAGACGCCGTGGACGTTGCCGAACGACGCAGCGACGGTGAAGCGGTCAGAAATCTGGGAGAGCTGCTCGAATGCGTAGTCGACCTCTTCGGGCTTGCTGTAGAGGTCTTCTTCCTTCACGTCGGAGTTGTCGACGCCGTCCTCTTCACCACCGGTGATACCGAGCTCGATCTCGAGGGTCATGCCCATGGGCTCCATGCGCTTCAAGTACTTGACACAGGTCGCTATGTTCTCTTCGAGAGACTCCTCGGAGAGATCGAGCATGTGCGAGCTGAAGAGGGGCTCACCGTGGGTCTTGAAGTACTCCTCGCTGGCATCGAGCAGGCCGTCGATCCACGGAAGGAGCTTCTTAGCTGCGTGATCGGTGTGGAGGATCACGCTGGAGCCGTAATGCGGGGCCATGGTGCGAACGTGGTGTGCGCCAGCGATGGAGCCGGCGATCGAGGCCTGGATGCCTTCGAGGCCGACGCCCTTGCCAGCGTTGAATGCGCTGCCGCCGTTGGAGAACTGCACGATGACGGGCGCGTCAATCTTGGCAGCGGTCTCCATGACCGCGTTCATCGAGTTGGTGCCCACGCAGTTTGCTGCTGGGAGAGCGAAGGACTCTTCCTTCGCAAGAACAAAGGCCTGCTGGACCAGATCGCCGGTTAGAACGCCACTAGGAAGATCACGTGTAGTCATGACCTACAGGGTATTGGAGCGACGGCTCCCCGCGGTTGTTTTTTCGAATCACGTTCGATACTCGGTAAGGGCAATCTCCTTGAGAGCGCTGCCTTATTTCGCGAATGCGTTTTGGTGTTGTTTGGTTGCTAGTTGAGCGTGATGACGATTGCTGTGTCGGTGCCCGAGTCTTTGCCCATCGCCTTGCGGACCTTGCCAACGAGATTGATCAAGGTGAACTGGATGCCGTACTTGGCTTTGATCAGCTCTCGTACTCGGTCGAATTCGTCGCCTTGTGAGGCGACGGCGGTTCCCTCAAGCACGTCGGTTCCAGCGGTGACGTTGCCGCGTGCGTCGCACGGTTGCAGAGTGACCCGTGAGTCGTTGTTGAGCCGCTTCACCTTCCAACTCGTAGAGAACGTGGTGAAACCGACTGTGCCGTCGCCGGTGTCGGCGATCCAGACCGGGCTCGGTTTGGGGCGGCCGTCCTTCGTAAAGGTCGTCAAACTCACGTATGTCTCACCCGCGATACTCATGGTGGAACAGTAGTGGCGTTGTGGCGTCGCCGTCGGATCTTTGGTTGCCTGCCCTCGGCAGCTATGGGCAGCGCGTGATGACCCCCCTGCGTCAAGGGAAGGGCAGGCAACGACGCTAAATGACACAGGGCACCTCTACAGTCTCATTTAATGACCGCGATATTGGTGAGTGCAGGTCGAGACACCACGTTGGCCGTGCGGCGGGTGATCTCGGAATTTCAGTCTGAGGATCCGTTACGCGCAGTGCGGGTCATCGTCTCGTCCAACGTTGCTGGGCTGAGTTTGCGACGTCTTCTCGGTTCGTCGGCGTTGGCGGAATCGGCCGACAACCCTGGACGACCCGGCATCGCCAACGTCTCGTTCGCGACTCCCTTTCAGCTGGCTTCGGAGATCGCTGCACCCGCGTTGGCTGCTGAGAACATGCGTCCGCTCACCACGCCAGTTCTTGCCGCAGCTGTACGTCACGTGCTGGCCTCGCAGTCTGCTGGACGGTTTAAGAACGTCGCCGAGCACATCGCCACCGAGACCGCGTTGGTTCGGGCTTACGCCGAGATCACCGAGCTGCCTCCGGCCGAGCGTGAGAAGCTGCGCGGTTCACGCACTGCGCGGACTGTTGAACTTTTGACGTTCATCGATGCGGTCGAGGCGCACCTCACCGATGGCGTGGTCACAAACTTCCACGATGAATACGCGGTGCTATCTCGCGCCGCAACGGCTGCCCCAGCTGCGCTTGCCGACGACCGACTGGTCTTCGTCGGGCCGTTCTCCCAGGGAGCAGCGACGATCGATTTCCTCACCTCGGTCGCCCGGTCGGCGACGGTTACTGTCGTCGCGTCGCTCACCGGCGACCGGGAGGTCGACAAAGAGGTAGCCGCACAAGCGTCGAGGTTGTCCGGCACTCCGGCGGCTCCGGTCACAGTTGCCATTCGACAGCCCACCGAGATGATTCCCGTTTGTGACTCCGACCAGGAAGCCCAAGTCGTCGTGCGCGAGATTCTCGCTGCCGCCGACCGAGGGGTTCGATTCGATCGCATGGCGGTGTTCGTGCCGGTCCACAAACCCTACCTTCGAGTGGTTCGTGAACATCTCGACCGTGCGGGCATTCCCTCAGCCGGACCGAATCACCGCACCCTCGCTGACTCGATGACGGGCCGTCTGCTGTACACCCTGCTCGATTTAGTCGAAGGGGCCGCGACCGGTTCCGTGGGCGGCGAGTACGACCGCAACGATGTCATGGCCCTAGTTTCGGCTGCGCCTCTTCGGGGCCCCGATGCGCGCCAAGTTCGTTCCGGCGCTTGGGAAGATATCTCTCGGTCCGCGGGAATCGTCGGCGGCCTCGACGAGTGGCAGTCTCGCCTCGATGCACATATTCGTTCGCTCAACGACCGCCATCAACGCCAAACCGACGAGGGAGCCGCAAGGGGCTACCTGTCTGCGCTGGAGCGTGAAGCTACGGCCGCAGACGCTTTGGCGAAGTTTGTCGAGTGGCTTGGCGGACTCACCTCGCCACAGGCGGTCGGATCATCGTGGGCGGAACGGAGCTCGTGGGCAACCGAGACTCTGAAGTCGTTGTTGCCGCAAGTAAACAAACGATCGACCTGGCCCGAGGCCGAACTAGTGGCGGCCGAACGCATCGAGGTCCTTCTCGCCCGCTTGAGCGTCCTCGACGAGGTCGAACCGAAAGTCCGATGGTCAGCATTCCGTCGTGCCATCCAGCTCGAACTCGACGCGCCTGCTGGCCGCCGGGGGGCGTTCGGCACCGGAGTCTTCGTCGCTCCTCTAGCTTCTGCGATGGGTGTCGACCTCGACGAGGTATTCGTCGTTGGGCTTGCCGAAGGCTTGAGCCCTCGCCCGATTCGTGAAGACACCTTGTTGCCCGATTCGGAACGGCAACTGGTCGAGGGGCTATCGCTGCGCAACGACCGCACCCGCGAGCAACGAGAACGGTATTTGCATGCGATCTCCGGGGGAGCACGCACCACGGTGACGACTCCTTTAGGCGATCACCGCACCGGTCGTTCTCGCACGGTCTCTCGCTGGTGGGTTGAAGCGGTTCGTGCCCGGACTGGGAACGAGTCGATCACCTCGCAGAGCTGGTACGACGACACGAGCGTCGTTACCGATGCGCACGACTCCTTCCAGCGATCGCTGACGACCGCCGTGCGTTCTGCATCGGTGGTATCAGAGGCGGACCTGCAAATGCAGTACGTACACGCGGAGAACCACCTCGATAGCACTGTTGACCCGGATCAGCTCGAACGCTCGCTGCGTCTTGGACTCGACCTGATCTCAGAACGCCTCAATGGCTACAACCGCTTCAACGGCAACTTGCGAAACGTTGGGGTGAAGTCACCGCTCGCAGATGGTGCTGCCATCAGCCCATCTCGATTGCAGAGTTGGGCTGATTGCCCGCGACGCTTCTACTTCGAGCAGGTCCTTGGCCTCGGAGAGATCGACCGGCCTGAGCAGATCCTCGAGATCAGTGCGCTCGATCGCGGCAGCTTGATCCACGCGATCCTCGAGGACTTCATCGCCTTGGCCATTCCCGGTGGCGCGCATGAGATCACCAGCCCGGACTACCGCTGGACCGAAGCCGACCGGGAACGACTCCACGAACTCGCAGAGGTGCGCTTCAAAGAGTACGAAGACCTCGGGCGTACAGGCCGACCGCTTCTGTGGGAGATCCAAAAGGAAGCCACCCGGGCTGACCTCGACGCCTTCATCGTTGCCGATAGCGACTATCGGGCGAAGTCCGTTAGCCGGCCTCACGATGTTGAGTTGCCGTTTGGGCTCGGAGCGCGGCGCGATCGTAAAGATGGGGATGTGGCTGAGGCAGCCGAGGTTCGGGTCGGAGACCGGGTGGTTCGATTGCGCGGCCTGGTCGACCGAATCGACTGGCGTGACAGCGACGGGACTCCAGTCGTGCTCGATTACAAGACCGGCAAGCACGATCCTCAGAGCACCTACGACACCGATCCCGTCGTAGGTGGAAGCAAGCTGCAACTCGGGGTGTATTCCGAAGCGGTGATGCAGCACTATGACGTCGATAGCGCTCAGGCCTATTACTGGTACGCCACATCCAAGGGAAAGTTCAAGCGTTCCGGCTACTCCTGGACCGGGGATCGACGAGCCCGATTTGTCGAAGCCCTCGACACGATCGTGTCGGGGATCGAAGCCGGCGACTTTCCGCCTAATCCCGGTGAGTTCCAATCGTTTCGCGGAACCTTTTCGAACTGTGCGTACTGCCCGTTTACTGGCATATGTCCGGTCGACCGTGATGAAGAGCTTGAGAAGGCTGCCGAGTCGGGTCAACTCACGGAGTATTTGGCCTTGCGCGAATACGACGCCGAGGCAGCAGCCGATGCTGCAACTGGTGATAACGCTACCGAAGGGGATGCCCGATGAGCGATTTCGAAATTGTCGATCAAGCGGCGCGAGACACCGTCGAGACCGACCTCGGGCGAACCCTCTTCGTCGAAGCCGGCGCAGGTACCGGAAAGACGACGGCGCTGGTGAAGCGAATCGTGCGGTTGGTGTTGACGTCCGGGCCCGAGCGGCAGTCGCTCGCCCAGATCGCGGCCATTACGTTCACCGAGGCCGCGGCAGCCGAATTGCGGGAACGAACTCGAGAAGCGTTTGAGGAGCGGCTGCACCTTGCCCGACGATCCGGTGACGACGATCTTGCGCAGCGTTGCGAGGCAGCGCTGGCAGAGGCCGACGTGGCCGCTATTTCCACGCTGCACTCGTTCGCGCAACGCCTCCTTTCGGATTTCCCGGTAGAGGTCGGTATCCCGCCGCGAGTTGAGGTCGTCGACGAAGTCCGGTCGCAGCTGGCCTTCGACAAGCGATGGTCAGAGTTCCTCGATGAGCTATACGAGGACCCAGATGTCGAGGAGTTCATCGTTCGAGCCGCGATCCTTGGGGTAGACCTGAACAAGTCAGCAGTTCGCAATATCGCGCAAGCGTTTGACGACAATTGGGACTTCCTCCTCGGCATTGAGGTCACCGATCGAGCGCCGATGGCCATCGACACGTCCACAATTCGCGAATGGGTGTTCCAGATCCGCAAAGTGGTCAGCGACTGCTCCGACCCTGGCGACAAGTTTCTGGCCTGTATCCAAAATGCCGAACCCACCTTTGCCCGATTCGATCGAGCCACCGACGACCGTGAACGGCTTCGCATCGTGAAGCTGATGACCGAGCTGAAGTTCGGTCTCGGTGTTGGTCGCGGCGCGAACTGGGCTGACCTGCCTGCGGTCAAAGACCTCTGCGCCTCGCTTAAAGAACACTGCGAAGCGGTTATCGAGGCGGTTACAAATGAGTCGTTGCGACGCCTAGCCGAACGAATCGCGATCTTTACGTATCAGTCGGCCCAACAACGACGAGCCGACGGTGTGCTCGAATTTCACGACTTGTTGGTGCTGGCTCACGAGCTGTTGCGAACATCTCCGGAGGCCCGCCTAGCACTGTCGGAGCGGTACAAGGTCCTGATGCTCGACGAGTTTCAAGACACCGATCCGCTGCAAATCAGTCTGGCCACATTGCTCGCTACCTCGATCGAAGGCGTGGTCGACACCGACTGGAGCGACCTTCCCACCGAAGACGGGCGCCTGTTCTTCGTCGGTGACCCAAAGCAGTCGATCTATCGCTTCCGTCGAGCCGACATCACGCTGTTCCTGAAGGCAGCGAAGCAGTTCGCTAGCGGTGCAGTCACGCTTCAGCAGAACTTCCGAACGGTGTCTCCGATCATCGAGATGGTCAATGGATTCTTCGACATGCTCATGCCCGAGGAGACAGAGGGCCAAGCCAAATACACCCCACTCGTTCCGTTCCGTGAACCGACAGCAGCCGATCATCGCCCCCTCATCTTTGGCGGTCCGATCCAAGGCAACGCGGCTGACGCACGAGAGGCCGAGGCGGCTGCGGTGGCAGCGATCGTCGCCGAAACCCTGGAGCACCCGGATCGTTGGCAGGTGCTCGACAAATCGGGTGAGTGGCGAGCACCGAAACTCTCCGACATCACCATCTTGTTGCCCACCCGAACGTCGCTGTCCCAGCTCAGCCACGCGCTTGACGACCGGGGGATTCCATTTCGTGCCGACACGGGAACCCTCGTCTACGAGACACAAGAAATCCGAGATCTTCTGTCGGTTCTACGTGCAATCGACGACGCATCCGATCAGATCTCGCTAGTCGCGGCGTTGCGCTCGCCCCTCTACGCCTGCGGTTACGACGATCTATACTGCTTCGTCGACGGTGGCGGATCGCTCGAACTCCACGGATACATACCCCCCGAATTGTCCGATTCGGTGGTCGCCCAAGGGCTCGAGCACCTGCAAAAGCTGAGTGCTCAGCGCTGGTGGGAGGAGCCGAGCGCTCTCCTGCAGCGGGTGGTCGACGAGCGCAACGCGATGGCCCTCCCAGCTGCCGGCCGACGTCCACGCGATACCTGGCGGCGAATTCGCTATGTGATCGACCAGGCCCGAGCGTTTTCTGAAGCGGGTGGAGGCGACCTGCGCAACTACCTCGATTGGACTCGCTTGCAGGGCGCCGATGGCTCCCGCGCCCACGAGCCGATGCTTCCAGAGCCCGACGACGAAGCCGTGCAGATTATGACGATCCACGGCTCGAAAGGTTTGGAGTTCCCAATCACCATCGTGTCGGGGCTGACGACCGCACGAGGAGGGCGGCGAAACGTCGGCGAGGTGAAGTGGGGCGAACGGGGTGTGTTGCCCGAGGTCAGCATCTCCAAGGCTGCCCGAACGAGGTTCTTCGACCTGGCCAAAGAACTCGATGATGAGATGGATGGCCCCGAACGCGACCGGCTTCTCTATGTCGGTCTTACGAGGGCTCGCGACCACCTGGCGGTCAGCGGCTGTCACGTGATGAAGAAGGACAAGGCGACCCCGAGCTTTGGCCTGACAATAAATGAGTGGGCGGAGGCCGACGGCAGCGAACTGGTTCGCCGATTTGAATTCGACCCGGATGAGGCCGCAACAGCGGTTGCAACTTTCTCGACCGATGATGGCGACGAGGGCGAAGTGGTGTTGCCGTCGCGGTCATCGTGGGCTGCAACGCATCATGACCGACTTGCGCGTGGTTCTCAGCGGTCGACCATCTCCGCTACGGCGATGGCGAAGTCGATTCGTGATACCCCGCTCGCCAATGATGAATCGGATCTCGAAACCGGTCGCGACCCACTCGCCGAAGAGCCCGGCACCGATGCGCTGCCGCCGCGAGAGTTCCGTCGTGGACGTACCGGTACTGCCATCGGCACTGCCGTGCACGCGGTGCTTCAGTTGCTTGACCTGAAAAACCCGACACCCCAAGCCATCGCTGAGCTGTCATCGGCGCAGGCGTGGTCAGAGTCGGTGCCCGAGCACACCGACGCGATCCAGCGTGCCGTCGAATCGGCGCTCGGGTCTCCAATCGTGCGATCGTGCGCAGGTGCTGCGCATTGGAAAGAGTTGTACGTTGCGACGCCGGTCGGCGCAGTGACATTGGAGGGCTATGTCGACCTTGTTGTCGACACGCCGGAAGGTCTTGTCGTGGTTGACTACAAGACTGACAGCGTCCCCAATGACCGCGCTGTCGATGCAAAGGTTGCCCAGTACCGGTTGCAAGGCGCGGCGTATGCGGTGGCGATTGAAACCGCTACCGGGCGCCCGGTCGTCGACGTGCAGTTCGTGTTCTGTGGCTCCGGTACCGCCGTAGTTCGCCATGTGTCGGACCTCGACGCCGCCAAGGCCGAAGTGCGTGACTACGGCGAACACCCCATGGCCCAAGCCGCCGTTGACTAGCATCGACGTGGCGGCCGCACAAGGAGAGAGCGTTATGAGCGGACAGATGTCAGATGTGATCGTTGTCGACGATGTGGAGTACGCCATCGTCGAGCCGTTGCCCGATTCATTGTTCGATGTTCGCGCTCATGGCGTGAAGCCGGTCATGATGCATACGGCGAACACCCGTGGGGTCTTCGCCCGCTATCGCGTCGAGGACGGTGCGCTAATTCTCTCCGACATACAAGTCGGCTCGGTTGAGGCCCCACCGCCGATCAATGGTGTCGAGGCGACCACCGATGAGTATGGGCAAACCTGGACCTACCTCAAACTCGACCACCGCCTTGAGTGGTCCGGCGATCTCATCATTGGCGCCGACCCGATTCTTGATCTCTACGTGCACGCGGGATTTCTTCCGGCGTGGCACTACGAGCGCGTCATGGCCTTCGATATCGAGGGCGGTCAGGTCCAGTCGAGCGAAGACCGCAGCGCACAGGTCGCCGAGTTCCGCGCCGAGCGCACTGGTGTAACCGCCGGAGGCGGCATTGTTGACGAAGACGAAGGCATCTTTGAACGCTTCCTCGATTCGATCAAGCTCCGTCTGGGTCTCCCAGACGACGACTAGGCCGAGACCCTTTACCGCTAGCGGATGCGGGAGATGAAGAGCTCGGTCACGATCGTTGGCTCGGGTGGCAGACCGTTGTCTTCTGCGTCGGGCAGTCCGAGCTCTGGTGGGACAATCACCCGGAGCCATGAACCGACATTGTTGCCCGGGAGCGCTTCGTCGAACCCAGCCAGGAACTGCGTGGGCTCGACACCCACTTCGAAAATGGCCGGTTGGCCGGTGAGAAACGTTGAGGCGATCTCCTCACCGGTTTCCTGGATCAATGCAGTGAAGTGGACCTCGACCACATCGCCGACGGCAACCGTGTCGCCATCGCCCTCTTCGAGAACCGTAACGCCGAGTTCGGTGGCGGGCGCCGCCTCGTTCTCGACGTCAGGAGGCGTGATCGCTGCAACGAGGTCTACGACGAAGTACAGCGGACTGTTGGGTGGGATGTCCGGGCTCGGCGACTGCGCTCCGTAGGCCTGTTCAGGGGGAATGGCAAGGATCCGGCGGCCACCCTCTTGCATGCCGATGATGCCCTCATCCCATCCTTGAATGACGCGCCCTTGACCGAGCGGGAAGCTAAACGTGTCGCCACGATCCCAGCTGGCGTCGAACTGACTGCCGTCCTGAAGCACGCCTACGTAGTGCATGACCAAAAGGTCGCCCGCTTGGGCTGCGTTGCCGTCTCCCTCGACGAGGTCGGTGATGCTGAGGGCCAGAGGAACGTCATCCCCAGGCGCAATGTCATCGGGCTTGCCACCGTTGATGTCGTCGGTGGAACCCGCGACCACGTTTACGCTCGCTTCTGGGGCAGGTCCAGCATCGGCTACGGGGTCGGATTCGGTAGCACCGTCGCCCGACGTATCGGATTCAGCTGCGTCGCTCTCGGCCACCGGATCTTCAGCGGCGGTGGTGGCTGTTTCATCGGATTCTGACCCGCAGGCGAAAGCTACGAGTGCGAGGACGACCAGCAATAAGCGGAGCGGACTACCAAGGTTCTTTGTCACCTCAAAACACTACCGGCGGAGGCCAGCTTCTGGGCCGCGCCCCAACAGCGAGTACTGTCGCAGCGTGGCGCGTACGGGACAGTGGAAGATGACTCTCGATGTCGCCCGTCGAGTCGCACTCGGTGCACAAGGGTTCGCCGATCCTCGGCCCAAGGGTCGGATCGACAGCAGGCACCTTCGCCGCGTCATGGGCCGGATGCAGGTGGTGCAACTCGATTCCATCCCGGTCGTAGCGCGAACGCAGTACATGCCATTTCACAGCCGCCTCGGCCCCTATGAGATGCACAGGTTCGATCGGCTCGCCTACGACCGGAACGAATGGTTCGAAGCGTGGTCGCACGAAGCGTCTTTGCTTCCGGTGGAAACCGAACCATTCATCCGGTGGACGTGGGAGCGCGCTCGCGCCGGGAAGACATGGAAGAGCCTTCACGAAGTCGCGGTGCGCGAACCGGCTTACGTTCAATCGGTGCTGGAGGAAGCTCGCGAGCGTGGGGCGGTCACCGGAGGGACCTTGTCGGATCCACGGCCGTTGCAAGACGACGGTTCGGGTTGGTGGCATCGGTCCCTCGGTGTGCTGGCCCTCGATTGGCTCTTTCGCGTCGGTGAACTCGGGATACGGAGACAAGGAAACTTCGAGAAGGTCTTCAGTCCGATCGAGGACATCGTTCCGGCATCGATTCGCTCGTTGCCGACACCATCGGTCAGCGAGGCACAACAACACTTAGCGCTCACGGCGGTGCGAGCCCTCGGCGTCGGGACCGCGTCCGATATCGCCGACTACTTCCGACTGCCGATCCGCGGGATTCGGGTGGCCTTGAGCGAGCTAGTGGAGCAGGGCCTCGTCGTCCCGGCGGCCGTCGAGGGATGGTCGAAGCCAGCCTTTGCTGACCCCGAAGCTCGAATCCCTCGCAGCATTTCTGGGGCGACGGTGTTGTCGCCGTTTGATCCGGTCGTTTGGAATCGTGACCGAGCGGAACGGATCTGGGGGTTTGAGTACAAGATCGAGATCTACACCCCTGCTGCCAAGCGACGCTACGGCTACTACGTACTGCCGGTCATGGTCGATGGCGATCTCGTTGCACGCATGGACGTCAAGACCGATCGGGAAGCCGACGTGCTGCGTATCAAGTCGTGCTTCGCCGAGGATGGACACGACACAGCACAGACGGCAGCGCGAGTTGCTGACGCCGTTCGAGACTTACGCTCGCTCGTCGGTCCATCAACGATCGACGTCGACAAGCGCGGCAATCTCGCCGCGAAACTGCGCGGGCACATCTAACCGATTGATGAATCTGACGATCTTGATGCGTACCTAATATCGCGCCCGCCCCTATTATTTGAGCCGTGACAACTCCACAGACCGACCCGCCGAGCTGGATAGCTGATGCCGTCTTCTACGGGATCTTTCCCGATCGTTTCGCCCGCTCGGGTCGGGTCGAATTGGGGATGCAGCTTGAAGAGTGGGACGAGCCCCCCACCTTTCATGGCTACAAGGGCGGCGACCTATGGGGCGTCGCCGACAAGCTCGGTTATCTCGCCGACCTCGGGATAACGGCCTTGTGGCTCAACCCCATCTTTCAGAGCGCGTCGAATCATCGGTATCACACGCACGACTACTTCCGAGTCGATCCGGTGCTCGGCGGAGACGAAGCGTTCGATGCCGTGCTTGCCGGGGCGAAGAAGCATGGCATACGAGTGATTCTCGATGGGGTCTTTAATCACGCGAGTCGTGGGTTCTTTCAGTTCAACGACATCGCCGAGCACCAGGAGAAGTCAGCATTTCTCGACTGGTTCAACGTCCGAAGCTTTCCCGTCGCTCCATACGACGAGGACACGCCCGTTACCTATGACGCGTGGTGGGGTCTGCATGCGTTGCCGAAGTTCAATACCGAACACGAAGCGGTTCGCGAGTTCTTGTGGAGCGTTGGAACCTATTGGGTCGAGAAGGGGATCGATGGCTGGCGCCTCGATGTTCCGAACGAGATCAGCACGCCGGGCTTTTGGGATGAGTTCCGTCGTCGCGTTCGAACGGTGAACCCTGACGCCTACATCACCGGTGAGATCTGGCACGAGGCCAAGGGTTGGGTCGGCCCGGACGGCCCTTTCGATGGCGTGATGAATTACCCGTTCACGACCTCGACGATCGCGTTCGCCATAGGTAATCGGATCAACGAAGCCGGCATCGTCCAGAACTTTGACTACCACGTGACGCCCGGGCTGAACGCTGGCGAGTACGCAGACCGAATTGACGAGTTGATGGGCTGGTACGGGCCGTCGGAACGTACGTCGATGCTGAACTTGCTCGACAGCCATGACACCGGTCGGCTCATGACGATGGCCGATGGTGACTACGAATTGGTACTGCTCTGCCTGGCCCTCTTGTTGACCATGCCGGGTGCCCCATGCATTTATTACGGCACCGAGGTCGGACTCGAGGGCGAGCCTGATCCCGACAGTCGTCGAGGCTTCCCTTGGGAGGCGATGGATGAACATCCCGAGCTCAACAAAGCTCTTCGTGAGCTCATAGCGGTTCGTCACGAGCAGCCCGGCTTGCGGTCGCCAGATTTCGAGCGTCTCGGCCCAGCTCCTGGTCCTGACTATGGCCGCACGTATCTCTATGCCCGGGGGACCGGTGCAGACCGCGTTGTGGTGGCGATCAACCATGCCGATGAACCCGATGTCGTTCCCGTCGTCGACCAGTTCGGACCAGATGTCGAACTGTTGTGGGGCGCAGCGAAGCTCACCAAGAAGCAGATCAACTTGCCGGCTCGAAGTCTCGGGATCTGGAAAGACCCACGATGACCGAGTGGCCAGCCGGGGTCCAGCGCGTTATCGACTCGGCGGCCGCCAATGGCTTCGAGATCGAGATCGTCGAGTACCCCGATGGCACTCGCACCGCCCCCGACGCAGCAGCCGCTGTTGGGTGTGAGGTAGGTCAGATCGTCAAGTCGTTGATCTTCAGTGTCAATGACGAACTCGTTCTCGCGCTCACGAGTGGCAAGAACCGCGTCGACACCGAGGCTCTGGCGAGGGCTGCAGGCGGAGATCGTTGCGATCGTGCGGACGTCGACCAAGTTCGAGAGGTCACCGGGTTCGCCATCGGCGGCGTTCCACCGCTGGGCCACGTGAACACCGTCCGGTCGTTCTTCGATCCAACACTCCTCGAGTACGACACCGTGTGGGCCGCTGCGGGAACGCCACGTCACGTCTTCCCGGTGGACCCCGAGCAACTGCTCACCCTCACAGGCGCGACCAAGGCGAGCTTCGGGAACTGACCTGAAGGTCCCCGTCGAGTTAGCCTTCCAAGGAAATCTCCGACGCGATTTCTTGGCAGGCATCGAGGGCGTCGTCGACGGATGTTTCTCCGGCTATTGCGTCTGAGAGATGCTGGGTGCAGCGGTTAGCGATGTCTTGGAACTCGGGGACGCCTACGAATTGGACACCCCCGACTCCGGGTCGCGGTGTGGTGCCGGGGTTGTCGATGGGTGAGGTGGTGATTGCTTCGAGAACGATGTCGCCGTAGGGCTGGTTTGCTTCGGCG
Source organism: uncultured Acidimicrobiales bacterium (assembly GCA_964445255.1). GTDB lineage: Bacteria > Actinomycetota > Acidimicrobiia > Acidimicrobiales > SHLQ01 > SHLQ01. The sequence continues at coordinate 379 of CAYUKM010000035.1, read as the reverse complement.
AATTCGGGGTTGGCGTGGGTGGACAATCGCGTGTTTTGCTCTACGTCGGCCAGATCGCCGGGCAGGTTCTCGGCTGCGATGCGAGCGAACTCGGCTGAGGTCGCCCAGCTAATGAACTCCCATGATGCTTCTACGGTCTCTCGGGTCTCCGCTATGTCATTGATCACGAACGATTGAGAACGCAGCCACCCTGATGCGTTGGTGAGGTTGGTTGGGGCGAGGGTGTAGCCGACGTTGCCCGCGATTGGGCTGTTGCTGGCTTCGAGGATTGGGGCGGCGCTTGTTGAGTCGTACCAGAGGGCGACGTTGCCGTTTTGGAACTCGTCGAGGCACTGATCGAAGCCAGCGTTTGCAGGGTCGTCGATGCCGAAGTTTTGGG
>CAYUKM010000034.1:0-23465 GCA_964445255.1 uncultured Acidimicrobiales bacterium | reverse complement strand
TTGAGAGCGGGCGGGGTTGGCTAGCCGACGTTGGGAGGGGTGTTGCGGCTCAGCCAGCTCTCGAAGTCGCCGACCGAAGCTGCTGGCACGTCACCTGGGAGCGTGACCCACAGCCCTGGTTGCCATTGCGGCGTTGCGAAGCTGTACTTCGCGATGCCTGGCCCAGGAACACGGGTTCCCTGGCCACCGGTGGTGTTGTAGTAATCGACACCGCACTGGAAGAGCACTCGAACCTGTGAGAGGTCGACCGTTTGGCCGTCGGGCTGTTGGAGACGAATCTCGCTGGTCAGGAACTCAGCGGTTTGTCCAGATGCGGCAGCCTCGCGTTGACCAGCCCAGAAGTGCATCATGAGCGCATTTGGATTCCATGGCGCCGAGAAGCTTCCGTCCGCTTCTTGTCGCCACTGGATCAAGCCTTGGCTCGGAGCATCGAAGGGGTTCTGGTTCTCTCGCCCAGCGACGCCCAGGTAGCCACCGTGGTTGCCACCGAGGAGGTTTACGTCGAATGCCTTGTCCCAGCTGCCGTTAGCGAACTGGTAGTAGGCCCCATTGCGGACGTTGATGCGAAATGGGACCGACGGGGTATGGCCGCTCTCCGGGATCACCGCACAGCGCCACTCAACAAATCGAGAGCCAGCGGTGCCGAGATTGCCCCATTGGGAGTTACGGGTAGGACCCTGGGTCCAGTTCCAGCCTTGTGGCAGAGCGAGGGAGGCATCGTGGCGACCCATCGGCGCCTCTTCGTTGGGGTTCGAGCCGTCGCCAGCCCCGATGGTGCCGTCGATTACCTCAGCGATCGAATAGCGGCCATTCGAGCTCGTCGCCACAAGTGGTTGGCTCTGTCGTGCCGGCGCCGGAGCGGGGGCGGCGGTAGTCGTTGGAGCAGCCGTCGTCGTGGTGGGCGCTGCGGTCGTTGTTGGAGCTGCCGTGGTGGTTGGGGCTGCCGTAGTCGTAGCTGCAACCGTTGTTGGCGGTGTGGCAGGTACGGGATCGGTCTGGGCGAGCTCAGCTGCATCACGACGGATCGCTGGTGCGGTCGTCGCGGCTGGCGAGCCGATCGGGTAGCGGAACCATCCGTTGCAACGAAGCCATTCGCTACTCGACTCAACATTGCCCACACACTGGTCATTCACAAGGATGCCGGTGGCGCGAGTGGTGGCGTGTTCGGATTCGTAGCGCTGACCATCGACCTCGAGCCAGTCGATCTGTGCATCACGGCCCGGAATGTCGTTGACGTAGCGGATCTCGGCGCTGATGATCGTCATGGCTGATGGGACGTCGTAGGTGAAGTTTTCGAACGATGTAGGAAGGGTGACGGTTTGGACTCGCTCGCCGTTGATCACCAGCTGGACCTCTTCTTCACCGGTCTTGCCGAGAGCTCGGAAGGTGACCATTTCGCCGCTGGTTGCCGATCGTCCCACGACGGTACCGGCAGGTACTGGGTAGTCGAACGAGCCCGCGCAGTGCAGTGCGTGCGAGATCGAGCTGCGCTCGATACATCCAACGCCGGGCACGAAAGTACCGGTGGAACGGGTACTTGAGTGCTCAGACTCAAGTCGAGTGCCAGCGATGTTGATGTAGTCGACGTACAGATCTTGGGTGGCGCCCCCATCGTTAACGAAGCGGACCTCAGCTGACGAAACAGCAAGTGCAGCGTCCACGGTGTGGGTGTAGTCGGTCCACTGGGTGGAGGCCGTCCACGACGCCGCGACCTGGCCGTTCAGAACCAATTCCATGACTTCGGCGCCTGAAGCGCCTCGCGCACGCACGACGATCTCGTCGGGACCGGTGGCCACTGCCTCGTCAGGACTCAAGACGACGAAGCTGACCGTTGCTGCGATCGCGGCGATCACAAATGCAGCTAGCACTCGGGGGATCATGCCGTTCGTCAGTTGGGGGAGAGCCAAAGCCATGGATCTAGTCCTTTCGGGGCACCGGGGGAAGCGTGCCGACCGCGGTTATGTGACAGTAACATTACGAATCGTCACATATGCGACATCTCTTTAACTCTTGAGCGCGAAAGGGGTCTCGCTGACTACTAAAACTACTGAGATGCTCACAAAGGGTGGGATTTTGTGCAGTACTCGCGGCGGCCAGTGCTCGCGGGTCGGCAACGCTTCTGATGATCGAGGTCTCATCGTTAACTTCGACTCTGCCAGGGTTCACGGGCTTGCTTTCCTAGCTAGCCTCGGCGGCGTGGATGTCATCGTCGTCGGCGCAGGCCCGGCTGGATTGATGGCTGCTGAGGTATGTGCCCGGGCTGGCCATCGAGTCATGGTCTACGACCAGCGGCGATCACCGGCTCGTAAGTTCGTATTGGCTGGCCGCGGGGGCCTGAACATCAGCCACAGCGAACCGCTCGATACCCTGCTAGCTCGATACGGCACGGAGCGCGAACATCTGGAACCGGCGATCCGGGCCTTCACTCCGACCGATTTGCAGGACTGGTGCGCTGGACTCGGTCACGAGACCTTTGTTGGATCGAGCGGAAGGCTGTTTCCTGTGGAGCTGCGGTCGGTGCCGCTACTGCGGTCGTGGCTTCGACGCCTTGACTCGTTGGGAGTGACATTTCACCTTGGCGCTCGTTGGACGGGGTGGCGCAACGATCGCAGCTTCGGATTTGAGATCGCCAGCGAAGAGATGGAGGCGGGCTTCGACGTTGCATTCTTGGCGCTGGGTGGTGCCAGCTGGCCACGGGTTTCCTCGAACGGGTCGTGGCATCAGGTGCTGTTGGAGCAGGGCATCGACATTACTCCTTTTGCGCCCGCCAATTGCGGTGTGGCAATTGAGTGGTCCGAGGTCATGGTGGATCGGTTCGCTGGTGAGCCGGTCAAGAACGCGGAGGTTCGAATTCGCGACGTTGCGTCAGGCGAAGTACGGACTCGCCGAGGTGATCCAATCGTGACCGACCAAGGGCTCGAAGGTGGTCCGATCTATGGGCTGTCGAGGAACATCCGCGAGAACCTCGCTCTCGGCGAGTCGCAGATCAACATAGATCTGTTCCCCGATGTTGCTCTCGATGTACTGACGCAACGCCTCGCCGTCCGGTCAGACAAGGAGTCCACCGCTCGATGGCTTCGTCGGCACGGAGTGGCGCCGGTCGGTGCGTCGCTCATGCGAGAGGCCACCGGGAACAAACTGCCCTCGGATCCAGAGGTGATGGCTGCGCTGGCGAAGGATGTGCCGCTCAACGTCGTAGGACTATCTTCGATCGATCGAGCGATATCGACAGCCGGGGGAGTGGCATGGGGCCAGGTCGATGACGTTTACCAACTGATTGGTGTGCCCAACGTGTACGTGGTGGGCGAGATGCTGGACTGGGAGGCCCCTACCGGCGGCTACCTGTTGCAGGCGTGCTTCAGTACCGCCCATTACGCAGCCACTGCGTGGTGCTCTCGGCACTAGCAGCTTCGATCGTCTCTCGGAGTATGTCCGAACGACGTGGTGCGAAAAATAGCAACGACGCATCCGGTGGCGGGAAACCGAATGCGCCGCTGTTGTTACTGAATGGTAATCGAAGGCCGAAAAGCTGTCTACCCCTATCTTGGGGTCTTTGATCTGCGTGTCCACGTAACCTGTTCTCGGGAATAGCCGGACAGGCTCGTATGATTAGGCACGTTATGGATGCACAAGAACTTCGAACGATGCAGGCCCCGCTCAAAGAGCAGTATTCAAGCGATCCAGAATCGGCAGTAATAACGCTGAGTGCTACCGGCAAGATCGGCGACGGACTCACCTGCAAGGTTGAAACCGGCGGGAAGATCGCCGAAGCCGGCCTTCACCCAGCAACGGGCGGCGATGGGATGTCGCTGTGCTCCGGTGACATGTTGCTGGAGGCGCTCGTCGCATGTGCTGGAGTAACTCTCAATGCAGTAGCCACCGCGATCGAGGTAGAGCTCCGCGATGCATCCGTCACGGCCGAAGGCGACCTTGATTTCCGGGGCACCTTAGGAGTGTCCAAGGAAGCGTCCGTCGGATTCAGCAACATCAGGCTTACATTCGACCTTGACACCGATGCGCCGCAAGATCAGATCGACACGCTCATCAAACTCACGGAGCGCTATTGCGTCGTGTTCCAGTCGATCTCAAAGACACCAGAGATGACGGTCTCGTTCTAGATCGGTCGAAGTAGCTAGTCGCTACTTTTCGTACTCCATATCGACGCTGCGCTCTTCACCCTCGTAGTCCCAGGTCGCTTCGACCTGGCCTTCCATGTCCATTTCTTCTTCAGTCATCATTTCGCTGGCGAAGGCGCTGGACATCATGAGGGCAATGACGGCGATCACGATTGGGATTGCGACGACGAATCGTGTGAACCGAGAGGATGGCGAATTCGTCGCTTCCTCTTTCGCAGGCCGCGAGAGCTGTGTGTCGTTCGTCATAGTTCCATGGTGGCGGTTCTGCCCGAGTAATACAAGGACCAATTGGGTAGCAAAGGGCCTTTTTAGTGGTGAAATTGGGACAATCTGGGTTGATTTCAGCGATGCAGGTCTAATCCGCGAGACGGAGTGCTTCGCTTGGGCGCAACGATGCAGCTCGTTTGGCAGGGATTAGGGCCGCAACACCGCTCGCTGCGAGGGGAACGAGTGCAAGGACTACGAGCACTGTCCATGGAACTGCGAACGGCGACTCGGTACCGGCGATGGCGCCCGAGCGGGTGGCGAGAAAGTACGCGGACAGAACCCCGAGGGTCGCTCCACAAATGATCCCCATCACGCTGATGAACGCGGCCTCGCCCAGAAACCAGCGTCCGACGCCGCGACTGTCGAACCCCATCGAGCGGAGCATACCGATCTGTCGTCGGCGTTCGCGGACCGCTCGTGACAAGGTGACGGCGAGGCCACCGATGCCGATGACGAGGCCCAGTAGGAGGTAGCCGCGAAGCAGGCTGAAGAACCCGAGGCGGGCTTCGAGAAGCCGGTTTACACGGGTGGAGAACGTTTCAGCCTCGGCGCCATTGGCCAAGAACTGCGCTTCGATCTGGTCGACGACCAGCTCGGGATCGGCCGCCGGGCTCGTGGCTACATACAGTCGGCTCGGCTGGGCAAGAGGGTCGAAACCGGTAACGACCGATCGACTGACCCAGATGCCCGGAAAGGTGAGATCGTCCCCGTATAGTCCGACGATCTCCAGCTCTTGGCCAGTCTCGACCACCGTCAGGGTGTCGCCGATGCGAGCCGGGAAAGTTCCGGAGTCGTCAAAGAGGTCCGATGGGGCGATGACGGCATCGTTGTCGGACAGAGCGAACGCAAATGCTTCGACGTCGCTGGCGAATCGGCGGTCTCGCTCCAACAGGTCGGGAGCTGCTCCGCGCACGAAGGACGCGTCGGCGCCCGTTAGTCGGAATCCACGTGGTTCCACGGCGGTCGCTGGATTGAACGATGCGGTTAGTTGCGTGCCGGTCCGCGTAACGGCAGCTGCCGCGTCGACGCCGTCGGACTGGCTAAGGACGGTGGCGTCGAGGGGACTGGCGTTTAACGATTGCACCAAGATGTCGTATCCGAGCGCGCTGTCGATGATGACGTCATCGGAGCTCTCGTCTATGCCCTGTGCGAGCACCGCCATAAAGGCGAGGCTGAAGATGATCAGGCTGTACATTGCAAGCGACGATGACGTGCGGAAGACACGCGCAGTGGGGTAGGCCATAGCCAGCCGCGCTGCCACTCCACCGGTAGCCGATCGTGCGGCGAGGCGCTGGAAAAGGGTGCCAGACACAGTCGCCAGTGCAACACCGCCCGCGACCACCACGGCGCCATAAACCAAGAAGAACTCGATATCGACTTCGGTATCGCCGGGCAGGACCTCAAAGATGAGCAGGCCCCAGATGATGACGGCGAGGCCTCCGACACTGCTGAGCGCCAATGAGGACACCCGTCCTCGCAGCGCCAACGCAACGCCTACCACGATGAGTGGAAGGCTGAGCATGGTGAGATACGGGTTGGCCGCCGGCTGGCCGATCGCGAAAGCTCCAAGGCCCAGAGGTACACACAGCACTGCGGCAATGTAGCGAAGAGCGGTAGATCGAGTTGACGGGGGAGCGGGGATGTCTCGAATCGCGGCGACGATATTCATCAGCGCGATCCGCCAGGACGTGAACCAGATCGCAAGCATCGCAATCACGAACCCGGACAGGCCAGCGGTGAGCAGGCTGCTCGGGTTTACTGTGGTGACTAGCTGAAAGTCGCTGTCGGGGTTCCGGCCCTGGAGAATCGATCTCGTCAAGACGATGATGATCGCCCCAACGCCGATGCCGAGCACGGTGCCTCCAATAGCCGAGGGCACAGCGTAAATCAGCCCCTCGGTTCGAAACGCTCGGCGTAGCGTCTTGCGATTCCAGCCGATAGCTCGGAGCACGCCGAGGTTGGGACGACGTTCCTCGGACAACATCACGAACAGGTTGATCAACAACAGGACGCCTGCGAGCACGCTGAAGCCGCCGACTACGAAGAACAAGGTGGTCAGCTCCGCGTCCTCTTCCTCGGCATCCTCGATCACGTTCTGCTTGATGGGGTCAAAGAGCGTTAAATCCTCTGGCACTTCGGCGAGCAGTCGCTCGCTTTGGGGGGATTGCTCCACGAGCGTCTGCAGTTGGTCGGTGGCAGTGAATGCGGCGGGTCCGGTCGAGTCGAATAGCGTTCCTTCGATCGAGACCACGACGGAGTTGAAGGTGGTCGCATCGGGTACCCCGAGTTGTTCGAAAAGTTGATTGGACACAAAGGCGTCGCTCCACCCGGCGAGGCCGACGGTTTCGACGACGTCAGCGACCGTTAGTTCGATCTCGCGGCCTGGCGCGAAGAGCGTGACGGTCTCACCGGAATTCACTAGGAGGTCATCGGCGAGGTCCTGGTTGATAACGATCCCCGTCGTTCCAGGATCAGTGAGGCCAGATAGCCCCCATACCTCGGGGGCGCTGCCGAAGTCGTCGAGCACCGCGAAGTCGACCGCATTCACACTGATCTGTGGTTCGACAGGGCGCGTGATTGAGTTGGCGACGAGGTCACCGGCGCCGCCGCTTGCTATTGCGACTCCGACTGCGCGTAGGGCCAGCACGCCATCAACGGACTCGGGGCCGTTGCTTTCGATCAGATTGACGAGCGCATCAGCATCGTCACGGCTCTCAACTTGGGCAACGAGGTCGATCTCACCGAGCCCACGTGGCACGAAGTCCAAAATGCTCGCCTCGAACGTGTCGCCGACCATGAGGGCCGCGACGATGATCGCCGTACCGAGGCCGGAGCCAACGATGATCAACAGCGTCTCGAACGGTCTGCGAATGGCATTGCGCCACGCCATGTGGCGCAGATCGGAACGACGCACCATATCTACGACTGCTGGTATGCCAACGACAGCGGCGATACCGGCGAGCACGGCAAGGATCGTCACAGCGTGACCGCACCTCCAGAGGACTGGGATTGGTCTCGGTGGATGCGGCCATCGCGGACCTCCACGATCCGGGTGCCCATCGAAGCGACGGTTTGGTCGTGGGTGACCATCACTACTGTTTGACCGTTTGCGTTGACCTCGGCGAGCAGGTCGATGATGTCTGATGCCGTCTCGCTGTCGAGGTTGCCGGTCGGCTCGTCAGCCCACACGATCGCCGGCGTTGTGACTAGCGCTCGAGCGATGGCGACGCGTTGTTGTTCGCCTCCAGATAGTTCCCGCGGGCGGTGATCGGCACGGCTACCGAGCCCGACGCGTTCAAGTATCTGCGTAGACCGTTCCGACGCCTCGGTTGGCCCCAGACCGGCCATTACCAGTGGGATCTCGACGTTCTCGCGGGCGCTGAGAACCGGGATGAGGTTGAAGCTTTGAAAGATGAATCCCATACGCTCAGCTCGATGAGCGGTTCGCTCGGCGTCATTGAGCGAATGGATGTCCTGGCCGTCGATGATGACTTGGCCACTGTCGATCGAGTCGATTCCTGACAAACAGTTCAACAAGGTGGTCTTTCCGTTGCCGGACGGGCCAACAACCGCGATCAGGTCACCAGCATGCACATCGAGTGAGACGCTGCGCAGCGCATGCACCTCGTTTTCGCCACTGCGATAGGTCTTGGCCACGTCGACCGCTCGCAGGATGGGTTCTGTCATACGTACTTGTTTTATCTGCTGCTACGGAAACGAGAAGTAAAAAATGTCGCCTTAGTCGCGTTGCTTTGGCCCCAAGACGTAAAGGGCAATGATGGAACCGACCAGACCGCCGGTGCTCGATAGGAACAGGTCGCCGATCGTGTCTTCGTAGGTGAGTTGCAGTCCACCAGCGCCGCCAAAGCCGTCTTCGGAGACCGCCCATTCGACGATCTCCCACCAGACGATCATCAGGGCCCCGAAGCCGTAACCAAGAAACACCGCATCTTGGCGCACGTGGACGTTACGGAAACGGAAGGCGTGGTATGCCATGACCAACAGCACCCAGTTCGCCACGTGGAGCACGTCGTCGGTGAGTAGGTACGCGTCGTAGAAGCCGAGAAGGTTGCCGAGGGTGTCGACGAGGAACGGTGCGGCGAGCAGCGCGTCGGCCGTGTGCGGGTAGGGCTTCCAACCGCGAGCCTTCGCAATGATGGGCACCAGAATCGCTGACGCGAGAAACAAGGGGGCGCGAAAGCCCATCGCTTTACCAACCACAACCTCTGGAGGGATCACGATCGCCACGAAGAACGACACGAAGAGCGCGATCTTGATCGCGTAGTTCGTGAGCGCCATCCACGGTTCCCGGTCGAGGTCGAGAACCCGTGTCGGTGTCTGCTCCGACTCGATCACCGTTGCCGTTGTTTGCGAATCGCTGCGTGTATCGGTCATCTCTCGCCTTCCACCATCGTCGCTACCCGTACCATTATGCATCGGTCGCTTTGGGCGGGACTGAAGTGTCTAGGCTGAGCGCTGTGGACATCGAAGCGATTCTCTTCGACAAGGACGGGGTGCTTATCGATTTCGATCGGACGTGGGGCGAGTGGGGACGACGCTTTATCGATGACCTCGCCGACGGCGACGACGAACTTCGCCAGCACCTCGCCGACGCGTTGGTCTACGACAATGAGGCCTCAATCTTTCTACCGACGAGCCCGATCATCGCTGGCACGTCCGATACGTGGTTCAAACTCATCGCGCCGGAGCTCCCTGATCGCACACAGGAAGAGCTAGTTTCGTTCGCTATCGCTGCGTTGAAGCAAACAACGGTGGTAGCTCTCGTCGACCTCGATTCGGTGCTGAGGGAGTTGCGGGGACTCGGTCTTCCACTAGGTATCGCCACCAACGATCATGAGGAATCAGCTCGAAGGCAGATGACTGGGCTCGGGGTCGTTGATCACTTCGAGAAGATCATGGGTTTCGACAGCGGCTACGGCGCCAAACCCGAACCAGGAATGCAACTCGCGTTCGCGAAACATCTAGGAATCAGCCCAGGACGTATTGCGATGGTGGGTGATAGTACGCACGACCTATTTGCCGGCGCTGCTGCGGGAATGGTGTGCGTCGGAGTGCTGAGTGGACCGGCAAAAAAGGTTGATCTTGCGCCGCATGCCGAGGTGGTATTGCCCGATATTGGCCATCTCGTAGGCTGGATGACTGACTCATAGGCTGGATGGACCGAATAGTCCTTAACTCGTCGCCCAACCCTGGTGTCCAATTTCACAGCGATGTAATCTCCCCCTATTGGCGGTATTTGACTAGGGGGTGGTGATACGTGCAACACGTAGAACCTATTGATTGGAATACAGAAGTGGGGACGAGCAGCTATGCCGGGTTCTTCTGGACCGTTGGTGGCATCCTTGCCACGGTACTGACGGTGTTGTGGACACATTTCGGGGGCGCCTGCGACGGTTCCATCGTTTGTGGCGTTGTACCGGTCTATTTCGCGGTGGTTTTTATGTTCTTGCTCGCTGTCACCGAGCTCGCGGTTACTGCCGTCTGGTGGTTGGTGCGCGCAACGGATTCAGCTTCGCCGCTTCCGTAAGTAATGATAAAACCGAGGCAGGTTAGGCCGGGCTGAGGAACGCGCTTCCGAAGTCGACGCTGCCTTGTTGATCCCAGATCTGGACCCGGTTGAAGACGTTTAGATCGATCTGGTCGGGGATCGCGTATGCCTGAGCGCCACTGGGCGAACGGAGCGAGCCAAGCTCGACGGCCTCGCCGTTATCGGCTCGAAGAACCACCACCAGTTGTGGTCCGCGGTTCGTTCGGAAGTCGTCCGAGAAACTCAGTACTCGTCGACCCGCATCGTCGGGAGCGATTGCGGCTTGGCCAACTACGGAAAAGGGGCCATTCCCATCGAAGAAACCAACGAAGGCCGTGTCGTCAAAGATGGACTCGAGTGGAAGGACGGCGTCGCCGTTCTCGTTGATGACGATCGGCTCCGCGGCTGCAGCGGACGTGGCCGAAGAGTCCCCTGATGTTGCGATCACGCCGACGATGACGATTCCGGCCACCACGATGCCGATGGCGGCGAGACGACTGATGAGTTTGCGAAGGGTCATGAAATGGAAAGGTCTCGGTGACTCGAGGTCATTCCGGCTAGGTCATTAACAAGTTGCGATACGTGAGGTGGGTAATCAAGACCGATCTTCGACGCGCTATTATGACGCCCCATGACACAGCGCAACTTTCGCACCCGAGTCCCCCTGCTCGGGCTGCTTGCGATCGGAATCCTCGTGATCGCCGCCGCGATCATCTCCTCCTCAGGCGGCGAGGACACATCGACTTCACTCGCCGACAACGCAAGCGACGCCGGCGTCGTAGACGAGGTGTCCTTCTCGGGTAACTTCACCCGTCAGGAAGGCCCCTTCTCAATCACTGGAGAAGTGGTCGTAGTGACCGACGCTACCGGCACCCGCATCCTTCGGCTGACCGACAACTTTCGTACCAACGTCGGAAGCGATGTTGTTGTAGCGCTCCGAAGCGCCGACGGCGAGATCCGCTCGCTGGGTCCATTGACAGCTGAAAGTGGCCAGCAAGACTTTGCCATTAGCGAAGAAACCGACCTGACGGTCTGGGATGAGGTTCTCATCTGGGACAACGTCGGCAACGTGGCCTTCGGTTCCGCCTTCCTTACGTCGTAGGAACAACCGCTCGCAAGAGTGATTCAACACAATGACGGCTAACCCATGCGGGTTGGCCCGCGTTTCGCGGGGTGGAGCCACAGGCGGAGTTCGCCTTGATGGAAACTTCCTGGAACCTCGTGCTCATCGGTGGCGTTTGGGTAGCGAATGGAAGGAGCGCGTCGTATGCACGTGGACTATTCGCTATTTCACAGATCTACCGCTATCTGCTCGGACAGCAGGTCGGATCCCGATGGTGACGGCATGGGTTGGGAGGGTAACCAGCTGTGCCTGACAGATGTCTTCAGTGGCAACCTTGAACTGGGTGAAATCGGGGGAGTGGGAGTGACCGTCTTGGCCGCTGCGGTTGCGATCCCTTTCATCATCATTCTTGCGATGCGTATCCGCAGACGCGTGAAAGCTCGCTCCACTCAGGACTGGCGGCGGCCCGACTTTGCCGTCGCTCCTGAGATTCACGAAGCGATTCGATTGAAGCGGCAACGCAAGAACAGGCTTACGCCATGACCGCCCAAATCGGGGACCAATTTGGTGGTCTCGTGTTAGGGTCCAGGCTATGACGAGAAGGTTTGGATGGATCGGCGCAATCGTGGCTGTCATGAGTGTGTTGTTCATACCTCAAGTACAGGCCCAGACCTCGCCCGGGGTCCTGGTGATTCAGGCAGGCTCCGAACTGCCCGACGCGCTGCCCACCGACGACTTTGCCTTCAGCGACTGCCTTGCGTCGGCCGCGTTTCACGCTGATGGCTTCACCCTCATCTTCGGCACGGCCGGAGATGACGTGATCATCGGTACCGACGGAGCTGACTACATCGCCGCATCCTCTGGAAACGACTTCATCAGCGGTCTAGACGGCAGTGATTTTGTCTGTGGCGATGAGGGCAACGATCGAATCATCGGCGGGCAAGGCGAAGACTTCTTGTTCGGTGGCTCAGGTAACGACAACATCTCGGGCAAACAAGCCGCAGACCAAATCATCGGTGGTGACGGAGACGACACCATCCGTGGCAACAACGGCGCAGACACCCTCGTTGGGGACGGCGGAATGATCGATTTTGGAGATGATGTGATCCTTGGCGGCAAGGGCCAAGACGACATCTTTGGCGGCCCGGGTGACGACGAACTGCGAGGCGGCGGACACGACGACGAAGTCCTTGGCGGCCCGGGGAATGACGTCGTGGTCGGTGGGAATGGCAGCGACACGCTGTCGGGTCAGGGAGGCGATGACTACCTTCGCGGAGGGCCTGGAATGGATCAGCTATTTACCGGCGGTGATGCGGGGGACGTCTACAACACCGGGCCCGGTGATGACGAAGTCGATCAGGAGCCGGAATTTCCCTAAGGGTAACTACCCTGCCTTTGATCTAGTCAGCTAGCCGGCGCTGGACCGCAGCGGTGATTAGCCCAGCTGATGGTTACGATGCGGACGTGCGCGACTTTCTCATCAATTCGCTGGTGGCTTCGGCGGTGCTCACTCTGGCCTTGAACTTCGTGCCCCGTCTGTTTCCGAACGCGACCCGCAAGGCCGAACAAGAGGTGCATCGTCGAGTCGAAGATGCGTGGGCCGACCGTGAACCCGGCGACGGTGGTCCGAGGGTCAAGGTCTTCTTTCCCTGGAAGGCGATGCTCATTGCGAGCATTGTGTTGACTGTGATCGTGAACGTTGTGGGAGCGCTCGCTACCTAGGCAGTCGAGACCTCAGGGGAGGCTGTCGGTCGCTGAAGTCGACAGCAAGCGAGAAGTTCCTGTCGTCACCCCAGGTCGCACTCCACGATCGCGGTAGGCGGTAGAGGCCCGGAGCGGTACGCCACGCGATGCGCTCTTCGATTTCGGCGACCTCGGCGGGCGAGCGGACCGGCCAAACAGGAACGTACTCTTGGCGGAACACGTTCGTCTTGCGAGTGGAAGCCACGGCATAGGACGCGGCGAGAGCGACGGGTGTGATGAGGGTCTTTAGCTTTATAGGGATGTCGACGTGGGAGCGTCAATTGGGGTTCGCGCTACGACGGTCTAACCGTACCTTTGACCCTCGGACAATGCGATCATTGCCCGAGATGAAGACATCACTCTGACCGAAGTTCCGATACCGGATGATCGCTTTAGCGAGTTCTTGATAAATGGTGACAGAAGGTGTATCCCGACTGTCGAAGACCACACCGCGCACGCTCGCTCTATTCACACCGAGCGAATGAAACGCTTCTCTGACCTGCTCTGACACCGATCCGTAGGTCACCGACACGTCAGCAAGCGGGGCGCGATCGCTGATATAGCGAGGCCCCGCGGGCGAAAAGTCAAGTTTCAGGATGTTGTAAGAGTGTCCTGTTACTCGCATGGCGATGTATACATCGCCCTCGCGACACACGCGCATATCGCGGTTCTCCAATGTCCAGCCGTCATCGGAACCATAGATACAGAGTTGGTTGTAAGGCGGACTGATTGGGAGATAGATCGCGTCCAGACAGATGAACTCTCCGGGCGAGCGGTTCGCCGCTAGTTTCGTCACGGAAAGTAGACGTTGTACTGCGCTATAGCTCTCGGCTAGGCGGGAGTCAGACCGGCGAGGCCGAATCCGACGCTGAAGCGTTCGCACCAGATATCTACCGAATTGAAGACCGTCAGATCAACTTCGGGTGGAATCTCGTAGTTCTGATCGCCAATGTTGCCCGCTAGGTCGCCAAGGCTCACGAAATCGCCGTTGTCGGCTCGGAGGTAGACCTTAAGGTCGGGGCCGTTGGGCGTTGCGAAGTTCTCGAGACGGAGAAATCGCTGCTCCGATCCGTCGGTCAGTACCAGTGCGTCGCCGACGACGTCGTAACCGTTGATCACGTTCTCTTCGAAGTCGCCGGTGAAGAGCGTCTGGATATCGCCATCCATCTCTGGGTCGCCCTCAGCTGCAGTTGTTTGGTTTTCCTCTGCTTCTTGCATCGCCGCGTCGAACTCAGCTTCCGTTGCTGTATCGAATACCGGACCCCCCTGGGAGACCTCGTTGTCGATGAACGCAGACTGAATGCCGAGGAAACCGAACGCGAACCAGGCGAGTGCCGCTATGCCGACGAGCGAAGCGATCGCGATGGCTGGTTTGTTGTTCTTGATGAAATCCATAGTCAATTAACTCCCAAGATCGCAACGGTTGTTCCATTCGGCGACGTAGTTCCTGTCACATGCTACAAGTCACCGGGGTGGGGCTCTGTGACCCGGGTGCGTCGGCGCGCGACGCCATGATGAAGCCGCCCGCATCCTTGACAGCGAAGCGCACCGCCCGGAAACCGAAAAGAGGACTAGAAGACGAACGGGGGAAGGTGTCGGTTACCTTCGAGAAGCGGTTGACGGCGTAGCGCTGCGCCTTCGGTGCGAACCTCATCGATGCTTTGGGCGCCGACGAGTCGCATGGCTCGGTCGAGTTCTGATGAGAGGATCTCGAATGCTCGCGTGAGGCCGGCGTAACCACCAGCGCCGAGCCCCGCAGCGACGACGCGCCCAATCCCCACCGCACTCAGACCGTAGGTCAACGCGATGAGGATGTCGGTGCCGTTGCGGATGCCGCCGTCCATGAAGAACTCGAGTTCGGTATCGCCAACGAGGGGCATTTCTTGTTCAACCATGTGGAGTGCCGGTGGCACTCGGTCTTGTTGCCGCCCACCATGGTTCGACCACACCACGCCGTTTGCGCCGAGTTCTTCGGCTCGACGCGCATCTTCGGCGCAGTGCACGCCCTTGATGATCAGCGGTCGGTCATCGCCCCATGCGGCCTTGACCCAACTCAGGTCGTCCCAGGTGACCGCGGACTCGCCCAGTTGGGTTCCGATGTCGGCGTAGGGCATCGGGTCGCCGTTCTCATCAATGACATTGACGAAGTCCATCATCCCGCCGTCTTCGTAGTACTGCTTCAAGAAGGCTAAGCGGGTCACGAATTGCGGTGCCACCCCGAGCCGCTTGGCGGCGAGTCGTGCCATTTCGGTGGGTGATTTTCCGGCGAACTGTTCCAGCACCTGCATGGGCTTCATACGTGCATGGCCTGCTCGACGTCCCGAGACACCCGTATCGATGGTGAGAACCAGTGCTTCGAACCCCGCTGCCTTCGCGCGTGCGATGGTTCGTTCGGCGGTTTCACGGCCGCCGACGAGGTACAGCTGGAACCAACACGGTTTGGCCGAAGCTGCCGTGACCTCTTCCATTGGTGTTCCCGACAACGTGGACAGAGCCATCACCGTGCCGAAGTCTCCAGCTACACGAGATGCGACCGCCTCACCCAGTGGCTCAAGTGAACGAAGGCTGCCAACGGGGGAGATGTACCACGGGACATCGAGTTCGGTCCCGAGTGCAGTTGTCGACATGTCGATGTGGTCGAACTTCAGCGCGCCCCTGGCCGTAACCATCGTCTGCTGGAACGCCATGACATTGCCGCGTGCAGTCACCTCGTCGTCAGCGGCGCCGCGAAAATACTCGAAGGCGATCGGCGGGATTCGCTTAGCGGCGAGATCCCACAGGTCGGCGGTGGTTAGCGCATCCGCGATTCGTTGCTCTTGGCGGTTCACAGCGAGATCCCCCGAATCGTTGTCCCGGTGCGTCTAACGGATGCTACTGACCATCCTTGGCCTCGTCATCTCGGAACCGAACCGGTCACCGGCAGGTATTTCGTTCCTACTCGGATTCCTCGAGCAGTTCCTCAACGAGCGCCTCCAGATCGTCCTCATCCAAACCGCGCCCACGCCCACGCCCGAAACCCGAACACCCGTACCCCGCTTAGCGTTGGATTTTGCACCGATGATCCGTCTACCCCTCTTAGGTATGTGTGGAGGCCGATACGAGTAGCCCCTACGATTCAGCGACGATCCAGCCCCTCCGTTGGAGTTCGGCTGCGAGTTCGGCCGCGGGGAACTTCTGAAGCGCCTTGTTCGCAGGGGAGGGCTTGGTCGCTTGCACTACCGGAGCGACGCTTTCGCTCTCCATCTCGGACCGTTCCTGCATTCGCTCGATGAATTCGTCGGCTTCGTCGCGAGTGAACTTGCCGTTGGCTTGACGCTGGGTGAAGTCCATGGGATAGCGGGCCTCACGGAAACTCTCGAAACCAGCCTCCAATAGAAGGTCGAGGAGCTGGTCTACTTGTTTGTGGGTTGCGGGTGGTCCTGATACTTGTCCAAATGCCATGTAGCCATCATGGTCGATCATGTGTTCGGTTCGAGGGATGGCTCGAGATATTCGGTGACGCTGGTGCGCTCTACTGTCTCCCCCTACCGCCGTTGTGTAAGCCAAGGCTTACACAACGGCGCCAGCAAGCATAGATGAATGCGATACTTTACAAAGCTGCCTGCCTTAGCTAAGATGGAGAAGTCTTACATTACTGCCGAACTAGGGCAGATATGTTCGAGAGGCTTTACAAGTGAGGTGGTTTCTGTGAGTCTCGCACAGGTGTCCAACGAGCACGTTCGCGCTGAGCTTGGCAACCGCGTCCGAAAGGTCCGTAAGTCACGGCGCCTCACCCAGGCTGATGTTGCTGAACGGGCGGGACTGTCCCGACCGACCGTGTCGCTGTTCGAGCGCGGCAAAGAAGTAAGCCTCGACAGCTTTCTCTCCATATTTCGCGCGCTCGACCTTCTCGACGCACTCGATGCTGCTGTTGTCGAACCGGGCATCAGTCCAATGGCAGAACTCACCGGCACGTCACTGCCGGCATCGGCGGGGCACGGAGTAGCGCTCTGGTCGTGGGGCGATGAGCGCGACGTCGCGCCATGACCGTCACCGTTGCCGAGGTTCGGATGTGGGGCTCGCGTGTGGGGGCGGTCCGATGGGACCCGGACCGAGCGGTTGCCGCATACGAATATGACCCGAGTTTCCTGGCGAGCCAGATCGAACTTGCACCACTATCAATGCCACTGGGGCCGGGCGTGTGGAGCTTTCCACAACTTTCGCGCACCACCTTCAAAGGGTTACCCGGCATGTTGGCCGACTCGCTCCCCGACAAGTTCGGCACCGCGCTCATCGACGCCTGGTTAGTGCGCAACGGCCGATCGGTCGATGACTTCAGCCCGGTCGAACGGCTCTGCTACGTAGGGAATCGAGGCATGGGGGCGCTCGAATTCGCTCCTGCCATCGACACCGGCGATTCATCCAACTCGCCACTCGAGATCGCCCAGCTGGTCGATCTGGCACAGAAGGCGATCACCCCAAAGCGCACACTGGTCATCGACGTCGATCCGGGTGGCGAACAACCCGATGCCGACGACCTAACCGAGATCATCCGCGTCGGCACTTCGGCAGGCGGCGCACGGGCAAAGGCGGTCATTGCGTGGAACGAAACAACCGGTGAGATCCGTTCCGGCCAACTCGATCAGCCCACTGGCTTCACGCACTGGTTGCTGAAGTTCGACGGCGTCGATGGCAATCGGGACAAGGAGCTTGCAGACCCACTTGGGTATGGCCATGTTGAACACGCCTATGCCCAGATGGCCAAAGCTGCAGGTATCGACGTGCCTCGCACGCGCCTCCTCGAAGAACAGGGCCGTGCACACTTCATGACCGAACGCTTCGATCGAGTCGACGGTGACCGGCTCCACCTCCAAAGCCTGACCGCACTTGGCCACTTCGACTTCAACATGGCGGGTGCGTACAGCTATGAACAGTCAATCGATGTGATGCGCAAGCTTCGCCTCTCGAATGCCGACCTCGTTGAGCAGTTTCGCCGGGCCGTGTTCAACGTGGTTGGCCGCAACCAGGATGACCACACGAAGAACATCAGTTTTCTGATGGACCGTCGTGGGCAATGGCGACTCTCTCCAGCCTATGACATCACCTATGCATACAATCCCGAAGGCGCGTGGACGAGTGCCCACCAGATGACGCTCAACGGAAAGCGTGACGACTTCGAGCGCAACGACATCGCCAGGTTCGCTACCGCGGTCGACCTCACCGAAGTAGAGGGCCTTCGACTTCTCGATCAAATACTCGACGTTGTCGCGAACTGGGCAACATTCGCCCGCGACGCCGGCGTTGCCCCCCAGATGATCGCCGAAGTCGAGCGCAACCTCAGAACTAGTTCGCCACTGACCAGCGCATAGCTCGCGTCGTCGATCGGCTCACAGGAGCGTATCTAGCCGCAAAAGCTCGTTGTTGTGACGGCGTTCTACTTCAGACGGCTTGTGAACTGCTGGAAGATCATCGCGTAGATGTTTTGCGCCAGTGCGGGATCGTACCGGGGCCCTAGATCTCGAAGGAACGCGTGCTCGGCATTGAACTCATGCCAGGAGAAGTACGTATCGGCGTCTGTCATCGTGTCGTAGATCAGCCGACGGCCTTCACGAGGAACATGAGGATCTTGTCGGCCCCAGATCATCATCATCTCGCCGCGAATTTCGGGGATGCGTGCCAACGAATCATCCGACTTTCCCTTGCCGAGCGAACCGGTGTGGATATCGGTCGCATAGGCACAGACGCCGGTTAGCACTTCTTCATTCATCGCGGCACGGAACGCGAGGTGACCACCCAAGCAGATGCCCATCACGCCAATTCGACCAGTGCAGCCGGGGTCACTCTGTAGATATTCGATCGCTGCTCGAGCGTCGGAATCGTAGCTAGCGAGCTCTTTGGTCGTCTTCAAATCGTTGCCGCGTTCTGTTCCGGCCTTGTCGTATTCAAATGCTTCGCCGAGCTCGGTGAACTCGTGATACACGTCGGGCACCGCCACCAAGAATCCCTGTCCGGCCAGAAACGCTGCCATGCGTCTGACCGGCTCAGTCATTTGGTAGATCTCGGCGAACAGAACCACTCCCGGAAACTCGCCCGGGCTGTCGGGGCGAAAGAGGAAGGTGCGCATGGGGCCCTTGAGAGTTGGCAGATCAACGTGGGAGAGTGGCTGAAGGCGCATCGAAGTTCCTCGCGGATGGATTGACTGAACGGATTAGCCGTCAGGATAACCCACCGCGCTTGTGGGGTCCGTTTGGCAGGGGAGGAGACTGACGCGACGTCTGGCATTGCGAGTTGACAGCCGCTTACAGACCCGTAGATTCGTATCAAGTTTCTGTGTGATCGATTGATTCGATTCGGTCGTTAACGCTCAACGAAAAGGAATACAATGACCTTCGCGCTTAGCTCTATCGTTCTCGGCTCAGATCGCTCCGATGCGGCTCATGCCGCTGGCGTGTACTCGACTGCTCACCTGGCAACAGATGGACACTTGTCATCAGTATTTGTCGTGTCGCCATGGCTTTCGTCGTTGTCGGCAGTAGTACCGATAGTTCCCGAAAATGTAGGCGAACACTGGGACCACAACCTTGAGCTCCTCGGGATCGCGGGAGCTCCAGAAGCCGCCGAAGTAACCCACCGCCTTGCCTATGGCAAGCCTGCTTCGGTCTTGCTCGAGGAAGCCGACACGGTCGATGCCGACGCGATCGTCATTGGAAAGCACGGCCATCACGGCGGATACGGTCACGGGTTTGGCGCCGTCTCGCGACGACTGTTGCATCTCTCTCATCGCCCAGTTTTGGTCATCCCTGACGACACACCAAACAGCGACGGACGAGTCGTGGTCGCTATCGATCTGTCATCGCATTCGACAGGAATCTTGAGCTGGGTCAAAGAGCACGTCTCCGATGGAACTCCAATCGAAGTGGTCACTGCCTTGGAGTCTACGGAGTGGATAACCGCTGGCGATCCATACGGCTTTGGGTTGGACTTTGCCACGCTCGAAGCGGACATGCACCTCGAGAACGATCGCCGACGACTTGACGAAGCCACGCTGAAGTTACAGGAACTCGTCGACGAATCGGGACTCGACAACGTCACGTTGCGCACATCGGTGAGCGACCCAACACTCGCCATTCTCGAAGCCTCACAGGGCGCCTCGGCGCTGGTCATTGGCGCTCACGGCGACAGCCATGACCGCGCCCACCGGATGCTTGGGTCGATAGCGGACCGTGTTGCGCACCAAGCGCACCTTCCGGTGGCTGTCATACCCTTTAGCGACTGACCACAAGCCGCGCTTGTGCAAAGTTCTTTTTGAGGACTTCGTTGTCGCCCAACGTCGCAGCGCTCTGGCGATAAATCTCGGCGCGGGGGCCCTGTGTAAGCCGGGAATATGTCCCTCCATTCTGAGGTTTTGGACCACGAGCCACACAACGAGGTAGATCGCATGACCGAACCACTCCGAATCGACATCGTCTCTGACGTGATGTGCCCATGGTGCGTCATTGCACATGGTCAGCTGACCGAAGCCCTTGAGGCCACCGGAACCGATCATGAGATCCACTGGCATCCCTTTGAGCTGAACCCCGAGATGGTTCCCGAGGGTGAGGAACTGGGTGCGCACTTGCAAGAGAAGTACCGCACGACGAAAGAGCAATCGGAACAAACCCGTCAGCGGATGGCCGAGGTTGGAGCCGAAGTCGGAGTGGAGTTCAGCTTCGATGAAGGCATGCGGATGCACAACACGTTCAACACGCACCAGCTTTTGCATTGGGCGAACGAGCAGGGCCGCAAGAACGACCTGAAGCTCGCATTGTTCACGGCTCATTTCAAAGACGTACGGAACCTGTCTGACAATGCGGTGTTGGCTGATATAGCCGAAGAGATCGGGCTCGACCGTGACGAGGCGTTGGCAGTTCTCGAAGACCAGCGGTTTGCCTCCGAAGTTCGCGGCGAAGAGAAGTTCTGGATCGAGCAGGGGATCACCGGCGTGCCTGCTGTCGTGTTCGATCAGAAGCACCTCGTTACCGGCGCGCAGGGTGTCGAGAACTACACGAGCATCCTCAACCAGCTCGCCGAAATCGACGCCTGAAGCGTTTCGGCGCAGCACCAATGGTGGTCCGTCCGAGTCACTGAAGCATCTCGACCGATGGAATGACGTACCAGCCACTGCCTACGCAGGTCGAGAAGTCGTTGACGTGATCGACGATGCCATCGTTGGTACCGATCATCTCTTCGAGCATGCGTAGCATCCGCTGGTAGTCCGGGGCGAAACCAACGAACACAAGGCCGTGTTCTTCTTGATTTCCGAACGGCGTTGACCGCCGGAAGATTTCAAGCTCTTCGCCTTCGTCGTCTTCGATGACGACGCGCGAGATGTGCGAACGGTCGGTGAGGTGAGGCGGTTCGAGCTCGATCGAGTGTTCAAGTGTTCGACCGATCAGCGCCTCGTACTGCTCGGGCGGGAGCGACTTCACCTCGGTTAAATCGTGGTCCCATTGCTGAACTAGCGCAACGTTGGCCAGCGGCGAGTCGGACTGCGCCAGGAGGCTGGCTGCCTCGTGCAGGGGCGGGTTTTCGGTTCCGTCTTCGAAGCCGGTGAGGTCGCGGCTATCGCGGTAGGTGAAGGCCGATTGTTCGCGATTGAGCGTGACGTGTGGAGCGAGCTGTTCGAGTATTGCGGTCGTTGCGTCGAAGCAGACATCGGGCGCTGGCCCGTGAACCCACATCCACATGTCGTGTTGCTCGCTCGGAATCTCAACCCCGTTGGCGCTCATGGCGACGAAGTCATCGAGCTCGGGGGCGACACTTTCTGGGTTGAGGTGGCGTGCAATCGACGGCCGCATCCCAACCACGACGTTCACACCGCGCACGCCGGTCACCAGTTCAAACGTTGCCGCAAGCGCCTCGCCCAATTTGGATTCCTCGTTCACCGTGAAATACAGGTGCTGGTGGGCACGGGATCCAAGAGCGAAGATCCCAGGTTGCTGCATCATGAACGTAACTCCTTATCGACGGGTAGCACGCGCCACCTGCACAGAGTCTGCCGATCTTGCACTCGACCGTGACAAAAACTTCGCAGGACTTGTCGACCGTCTGGAGTTGCCGGTTATTTTGCCAATAGCTTTGGTGACGCAAGGAATCGTCATTACAGGCTTTGAAAGGCCGGGTCCGTTGTCTGAATATGAAGTCCTGATCGGGCTCGCCATCATCATCGTCTTTGGCGTGGCCGCTCAAGTAATTGCAAACAGGCTCCGGCTGCCAGGTGTCCTCGTGCTTCTGGTCGCAGGTTTCATCGCGGGTCCTGCCACGGGCATTCTCGACCCCGACGAGCTCTTTGGCGAGCTCCTCTTCCCTGGGGTCTCTCTCACTGTTGGACTGCTTCTCTTTGACGGAGGTCTAAACCTGAGGTTTAGAGAAATCAAAGCCTATAACTCCGTCATTTTTCGACTCGTCACCGTCGGTGTGCTCATCACCTGGGCGATTGGATCTGTTGTAGTGAGCCTCGTCACCGACCTCGACACCACGACCTCGATGTTGGCCGGAGCAATCCTCATCGTCTCTGGTCCAACCGTTGTTATACCGATCCTTCGTCGAATCATGCCCGACCCGCCTTCGGGCGAGATTCTCGAGTGGGAAGGCATCCTGATCGACCCGATTGGAGCGACGATCGGCGTAGTGATGCTCGGCGTAGTAATCGGAGAAAAGACCGCGGGTGCGGCTGCGACTGCGATCGTCAGGATCTTGGCGAGCGGCGTAGGCGTCGGAATTGTTCTGGTGGTCTTTGCAACATGGTTCCTGGCCAGGGTCAACCTTCCCGCAGTTCTTCGAGCGCCTACTGCTCTCGCTCTCGCAGTTGCAGCCTTTACCGTCTCAAACCTCCTCGCGCCAGAGTCCGGGCTTTTCGCCACCACCGTGTTTGGGCTCGGGTTGGCCAATCAACGCCGCACACCAGTCGACGACATTAGGACCTTCGAAGAAGGCGTTGGGGTGCTCGCTATTGGAAGCCTCTTTGTTGTCCTTGGCGCACGAATGCCCCTGCAAGCTGTGATCGACAACCTCGTGCCTGGCTTGATCATCTTGGCTGCACTCGTGCTCATTGCCCGCCCGCTCGCGGTGCTTGCTTCGGTCGCGGGTTCCTCTGGCATCACAAAGAGCGACACGTTATTCATGATGGCGCTCGCCCCAAGGGGCATCGTTGCGGCGGCTTCGGCTGCGGTATTCGCGCTTGAACTCGATGATGAAGGCATCGTTGGCGGCGAGACGCTGATCTCGTTGACCTTCGTCGTGATCATCGGCGCAGGAGTGATTTATGGCCTCGGTGCTGGTCCGGCAGGGCGATACCTGGGCGTTGTTCCCAAGACCCCCCAAACGTCGAAGCCACCAGCCGAGGTCAATACCTAAACTTGCGGTCTCGGCTATGCGTAGGCGGTAGTTGGAACTAGCGGTACTCAGGGTTTGGAAAGTCCATGCTGCAACCGTCGTCCCATTCCCCTTGTCGGTTACCGTGCGCCGGGAACCCACCAGCATCTTTGAGCATCCGAGCGGTGTGCATCAGGTTCCACGTCATGAACGTGGTGTTCTTGTTCGTAAAATCGTTCTCGGGGCCGCCTGATCCTTCGTCGAGGTATGAAGGCCCTGGGCCAACCTCACCCAACCAAGCAGCATCAGCTTGAGGCGGAATCATGAATCCAAGATGCTGGAGCGACCAAAGAATATTCATCGAGGCGTGCTTTGC
>CAYUKM010000033.1:0-23572 GCA_964445255.1 uncultured Acidimicrobiales bacterium | reverse complement strand
ATCGAGAAGGTCGTCGCCGCCCACGATGTGGGCAAGGCAGTAAACCCGCTGCTGTGCGAGGGACAGGTCGAGGGCGCCGTGCACATGGGTCTGGGTTACGCGATGAGCGAAGGATTCCCGGTCGACGAGAACGGCAAGCCGCTTAACGACACGCTTCGAAGCTTGGCGATCATTCGTCCGAAGGACATGCCGCCGGTCGATGTGATCTTGGTCGAAGCGGCCGAGCCCAACAGCCCGTATGGCATCAAAGGTGTCGGCGAGATCGGCCTCGTCCCTACCGCTGGCGCGGTAGCAGCTGCAATGCAGGCCCACGACGGCGAATGGCGCAACGAGTTGCCGCTCGTCAATGAGAAGAACCGCGAACGTGCTGGAGCGTGGCAGTAGTGGCGAGCTTTGACGGATCGGTCGGGAACGTCCACTACGAGAAGTGGGCGCCGGCCGGAGATCCAACCGGCATTCTTGTGATCGTGCACGGCTACGCCGAGTACGCAGCTCGCTATGCCCGCGTGGCGGAGCGCCTCGTCAGAGACGGGGTCGTGGTGTACGGCCAGGACCACATGGGCCACGGTCACAGCGATGGCGAGCGGGCGCTCATCAACGACTTTGGCGAGGTGGTCAGTGATCTTCGCAAACTCGTAGACATCGCCACCGGTGAGCATCCCGGTGTACCGGTTGTGATGATCGGTCACTCGATGGGTGGCCTCCTCACCTCGCGTTTCGCGCAGATCTACCCAGACGACCTCGTGGGTTTCGGGTTGCTCGGTGCGGTGATCGGCGATTGGACCTGGGCTCGCGAAGCACTCGCAGCGCCGGACCTTCCACCGGCCACCACCGACTTCTCCGGCATGTCGCGAGACGCAGCCGAAGTAGAGCTCTACGCCACCGACCCGCTCGTATATCGGGGCAAGTACAAGCGCCCGTTGCTCGAAGCAGAGATGATCGCGCTCGATCAGTTTCAAGCCGATATCGATGAGCTGACCATGCCGGTGTTGTTCTGCCACGGCGACGACGACCCGTTCGTCGACTACCGAACGTCGCTCGCCGCAGTCGAGGCGATGCCGAGCACCGACAAGACGATCCGCGTCTATGAGGGCGCGCGTCATGAACTCGTAAATGAAACCAACCGCGATGAAGTGATCGAAGAAATCGCTACCTTCGTCGGCCGTTTCGCCGCCGCAAATTCATGAAAAAGATCAGGAATCCAATGACCGACACTTCCACCGCTGACAGCCAATCCACTGGGCTCGCCGTATTCGGCGAGTTCGCAGCCGATGGCCAGGGGTCTTACGACAACGCGGTGCAACGCTTCCGCGAACGCAACATTGTGTTGCCCACCTTCGCCCAGCTGCGCAACCCGTCGACCATCCCGTCTTCGATCGTCGACCAGTTGAGCGGCGTCGAGAAGGACGCGGCCGACGCTCGCAACCTCTTCCGTGTGCACTGGTTCAACGAGCATGCCGATGCGCCGGGGGACAACTTCCCCGGGTTCGTCGACGTGCCGACCCATATCGAACTGCCAAGCGAGATCACCGGCGTCGACGCGCGTATCGTGTTGGCATTCGGTAACCGGTTCCCGATGATCCGAGCGCACAAGGTTTTGGCTGCCTACAGCACGCTCGTTGCACGACTGGTAACCGGCCGTTTCGACCCGACGACGAACCGTGCTATCTGGCCGAGCACCGGTAACTACGCTCGGGGCGGCATCGCCATTTCTCGCATCATGGACGTGCGCGGCGTCGCCATCTTGCCGGAAGGCATGAGTCGGGAACGCTTCGAGTGGCTGAACCGGTGGACGGTGAACCCCGAGGAGGACGTGATCAAGACCTTCGGCACCGAGAGCAACGTCAAGGAGATCTACGACGCCTGCAACGAACTGTCGCTCGACCCAACCAACGTCATCCTCAACCAGTTCAGTGAGTTCTCGAACCACGTCGGTCACTACGCCGTGACCGGCCCATCGCTAGAGACCGTCTTCAATCACATCACCAAGGACACCGGCGGCAACCTTGCCGCGTACGTATCGGCGTCGGGCTCGGCGGGAACGCTCGGCGCCGGCGACTATTTGAAGGATGCACACGGAGCCAAGATCGTGGCCGTCGAGGCGCTCCAGTGCCCGACGATGCTCTACAACGGCTTCGGCGAGCACAACATCCAGGGCATTGGCGACAAGCACATACCCTTGATTCACAACGTGACGAACACCGACCTCGTAGTCGGCGTCAGCGATGACTCGACGAACCGCCTCGACATCATGTTCAACACCCCGGCAGGCAAGCGAGTGCTGGCCGAGCGCGGTGTCGATCCAGTGCTGGTCGACATGCTGGTCGACTTTGGTTACTCGTCCATCGCGAACACCCTTGGCGCGATCACTGCAGCCAAGGCCATGAACCTCGGTTCTGACGATGTGGTTATGAGTGTGGCCACCGATGGCTCTGACCTCTACAACTCTGATCGTGAACGCATCATGAGTGCGTACTACGCCGGTGGGTTCGAAGATTCCGACGCCAACGCTGTGTTCGAGGGGCATCTCGCTGGATTGCCGACCGAGTCGATGGAGATGGGCGACGTCGAACGCAACCGCGTGTTCAACCTCGGTTACTACACCTGGGTCGAACAACAGGGCGTCGACATCCCCGACTTCGAAGCTCGCCGCAGCCAGAAGTGGTGGGGTGGCCTACGCCACCTCGCCGACACCTGGGACGAGATGATCGTGGGCTTCAACGAAGCCACCGGCGCGAGCTTCGCTAGGCCATGACCGAAGCGAACCCATTCCTGCGATACCGCGAGCGGCTCGATAGCTATGCCGCTGTTCGAGATGGCCAGATGTCCGACGAGCGGTGGGTCGATATTGTCAGCTCGCTCGACGATGCCATCGGCGGGGTAGAGGGCCGCGGGTTCGAACAGACCCCCGTGATCAACGCCACTGCGCTCGCCGAGGCTGCCGGGCTCGACGTCGATCTGTGGATCAAGGCTGAACCGCACAACGTCGGCGGTTCGCACAAGGCTCGCCACCTCATGGGTGTCGCTATTGCGATGCTGGTGGCCGAAGAGTTGGGCGCACCCAGGGCCGAACGACTCGCCATCGCCAGTTGTGGCAATGCCGCAATGGGCGCAGGGGTCATCGCCGCGGCCATGCAGCGGCCCTTGGACGTGTTCGTACCCACGTGGGCCGACGCGACCGTCGTCACCAAATTGACCGATCTGGGCGCCAACGTCAGCCCCTCCGAACGCCGAGAGGGCGAAGTGGGCGACCCCGCCTACCTTCGCTTCCGTGAAGCGGTCGAGACCGGCGCTCGCGCGTTCAGCGTGCAAGGCACTGACACGCCAACCACCTTCGACGGCGGCCGGACGCTCGGGTGGGAGCTCGCCGACCAACTCTCTGACATCGACGCGCTCTACATCCAGGTCGGCGGGGGAGCGTTGGCTACTTCAGTCTCGATGGCCGTGCCCGATGCCCGCCTCCACCCGGTGCAAGCCGAAGGCAACGCTCCATTGCGCCGTGCGTGGGACCGGCTCGCTCCCGACTTCGACTTCGACGCTGCCGCAGCGAACCCGGACGCCTACATGGAGGTCTGGGACAACCCACAGAGCCTCGCCACCGGCATCCTCGACGACATCACCTACGACTGGCTGCCGTTGCTCCAACGGACCCACGCCACTGGCGGCGAACCGGTCGTCGCGCCCGAAGACTTCGTCGTGCAGGCCTACGAGATGGCTCACGCCCATACCGATATTCCCGTCTGCGCCACCGGAGCGTCGGGCCTCGCGGGCCTCCTCACTGCTCCTCCTTCTCGGACCGAGACAGGCGATCCCGAACGAGTCGCCCTCCTCTTCACCGGCATCGACCGAACCTGACCAGGATTTGTGAACCTTTTGGCCCCCTATGCGGTTCCCTAAGGGTCACAAATCCTGTGGTGACTGCTCCCGCTCACACTCCACGGATGCATCGAGTGTCAGACTGGGGCATGGCCGAGCAGTTCACTGTGCACGAGGTGCAGCGCAAAGGGATGGCGACCTCCGAGGTCTTCCGGCCAACGAGTCTGCACGATGCGCTCGTCGTACTCGCAGCCGACATTTCACGCCGTGCGATCGCCGGGGGAACCGATCTACTGCTCGAGTTCGCGAGAAGTGAATCGGCAGGCCCCGTGGCGGTTGTCGACCTCACGTCGATCGACAACTTCTCCGAAATTGCCGAAACGGAGAGCTCGCTTCGTCTCGGCGGCGGCGTCACCCACTCACAGGTCGTAGATGACGAACGCTTTGCCCGGTTGGCCCTCCCGCTCGCTCAAGCCTGTTTGGAGGTTGGCTCTCCGCAGCTACGAAACCGGGCCACGATCGCTGGGAACCTCGCCACGGCCAGCCCAGCGAACGACACGATCAGCGCGCTTATGGCGCTCGACGCGACCGTGGAGTTGGCATCGCTCGACGAGCAGGGGTCGATGACGACTCGAGTAGTTCCGGTGTCGGACTTCTTCACTGGGTTCCGCCAGACCGTCTTGGCAGCGGGTGAGCTCATCGCAGCGATCAACGTTCCAAAGCTCAGCGCTGATCGGCGAGGACTGTGGTTCAAGGTCGGCCTGCGCAAGAACCAAGCGATCTCCGTCGTGCACGGCGGCCTAGTGCTCGGGTTCGATGGCGACGTCGTCACCGACGCACGGTTGGTCCTCGGCAGCGTCGCGGCCACGGTGGTGCTGATTGACCAGTTCGCTGGGCCGCTCGTTGGGTCGCCGCTTTCTGAGGATGCGGTCGATGCTGCGGCCCGAGCCGCTGCGGGTGCGGTTTCGCCAATCTCCGATGGCAGAGGGACCGCGGAGTACCGGGTGAGTGTTATCGAAGCGGCGCTGCGAAGAGCACTCGCCGTCATCGCCGCAGGTGAGGAACGACACTCGTGGGTGGCCGAACCCCCAACCCTTCGAGTCGCGGCTGACGTCACGCCCGCACCCGGCCACAGCGTCATAGACGCTGATACAGCGATCGACGTGACCATCAACGGCGAACCCCATACCGGCAGTGGGGTCGTCAACCTCACGCTGTTGGAGTGGATACAGCAGAGACCTCTCGACGACGAAGGCTTCGGACTTTGGGGTACGAAGGAGGGGTGCGCCGAAGGTGAGTGCGGTGCCTGCACCGTCAACTTGAACGGTGCGGCGGTGATGTCGTGTCTGGTTCCAGCGGCGCAAGCCGATGGCGGCCAGGTGGTCACGATCGAAGGACTCTCCGCAGTTTCGATTCAAGATCTTCCGAACGGTACAACGGTTGCAGTCGCTGAAGATCTGCACGCCGTGCAGCAGGCGTTCGTCGATGACTTCGCCGTGCAGTGCGGCTATTGCATCCCTGGGTTTGTCGTCGCTGTTGAACGCTTACTCGCTGCCACGCCCAACCCGACCGACGACCAGATCGTGCAAGGACTCGGTGGAAACCTGTGCCGTTGCACCGGCTACTACCCGATCATCCAGGCCGTGCGAAGTGCTGCCGCTGCAAGGACCGGAGATCGATCATGACCGTAGGCGAGTCCGTTGAGCGCTTCGATGCACGCGGCAAGGTCACCGGCATCTTTCGCTACTCCGGCGATGCCGTGCCTGCTGGGGCGCTACACGCTGTCACGGTGTTCTCCGGGCAACCACACGCCCGAATGACCCGCATGGACATCAGTGCGGCCGAAGCTGCGCCCGGTGTCGTCACCATCGTCACCGCCGCTGACGTTCCGGTGAACGAGTACGGGCTCACCATATTCGACCAGCCCGTGCTGCTCGGCCTTGACCACACCGGCCGCAGCGCCGTCGACCCGACGATCAGTCGATGGGAGGCTGACCACGTTGCGGTGGTCGTTGCCGAAACCGAGGAACAGGCCCGCCACGCAGCAACGCTCATCGAGATCGATTGGGAGCCGCTGCCGATCGTCGAGAACATCAAAGCGGCGATGCTCGATGACGTTCTTGTGCACGACGAACTGGCGAGCAACAGCTATCACGACCTGAGGATCCGCAAAGGTGACATGGCTGCTGGCTGGGACGCCGCTGACGTAGTCGTGGGAGGAACCTACGAACTGCCGCATCAAGAGCATGCGTTCCTCCAGACCGAAGCTGGCGCAGCGTGGGTCGAGACCAACGGGGTCATCACGATAGAGACCGGCGGTCAATGGGCTTGGGAAGACCAACAACAAGTCGCCCACGCGCTCGACGTAGACCCCGCTCAGATCCGCGTTATCTATGCGACGATCGGCGGGGCGTTCGGTGGCAAGGAGGACATGAGTCTCCAGATCGTGCTCGCGCTGGCGGCCCGTAAGGTGCATGCACTCGGCATCGATCTGCCGGTGCATTGCACGTGGTCTCGGGAAGAGTCGGTCGTTGGGCACCACAAGCGTCACCGAGCCACGATTCACGCCAAGCTCGGCGCGACGAACGACGGCAAGATCACCGCACTCGAAGCTGAGGTCCTCCTCGACGCTGGTGCCTACAACTACACCTCGAACAAGGTGCTCGGGAACGCTCACCTCAGCGTGGCCGGCCCGTACGAGGTGCCGAACGCACAGATCGACTCGACCGCGATCTATACCAACACCGTCCCGGGTGGAGCCTTCCGTGGCTTCGGCGGCCCGCAGGGTGCGTTTGTCGCCGAGATGCAGATGAACAAGCTCGCCGAAGCACTCGGCATCGACCCCGTCGAACTCCGTCGCCGAAACGCGCTCATCGAAGGTAGTGAAGGTCTGACCCAGGCCGTGATGCCCGAGGGCGTGACGATCCGCGACGTGATCGACACTTGTGCCGAGCGGGGACAGATGGACGGGCCGATGTTCCCCGCCAAGCCCTTCGCTCCGATCGCCACGCTCCCACCTGCCGATAATGAAGTGAAGCGGGGTCGAGGGTTCGCGTCGGGCTTCAAGAACGTTGGCTTCAGCTTCGGGTTCCCCGAGCGATGTGAAGCCGAGATCCATCTCCACGGAGCCAACGACGCTGATGTTCCTGACTCAGCCGACCTGTATCACGGCGCGGCCGAGGTGGGCCAGGGTGTGCATCAAGCGCTCCGCCAGATGGTCGCGGATGCAACCGGTGTGCCGATCGAGGAGGTCCAAGCTCACTTCTCCGACACATCGGCGCCTGCGGCTGACTCCGGTTCGGTCTCGGCGTCACGCATGACCTTCATGGCTGGCAACTCGGTTCTCGGTGCGGCTGAGGAAGCCGAGAAAGCATGGCGCGACGGCCAGCGACCCGCCATTGGCACGTTCCGGTACACGCCCCCGCCGACCGAAGCACTCGACCCGGTCACCGGGGCCGGGCAACCAAACTTCTGCTACGGCTACATGGCCCAGGCGGTCGAGGTCAGCGTCGACACGGGGACCGGCCATATCCGGGTCGACCGGGTCACGAGCGTTCATGACGTTGGCAAGGCGATTAACCCGCAGCTCGTTCGGGGACAGATCGAGGGCGCGGTAGTGCAAGCACACGGATACGTGCTGAGCGAGAACCTCGTCCTACGAGAAGGACGAATCGCGAACCCGCGCTTCAGTGGATACCTGATCCCGGGCATCGGTGACGTTCCCGAACATGTGGAGAGTGTGATCCTCGAACTCGGCGACCCACTCGGACCCTGGGGCGCCAAGGGTGTCGCCGAGATGCCCTACATCACCTACGCTCCTGCAGTCATCGCCGCGGTCCACGACGCCACCGGAATCTGGTTCGACGAGTTCCCCCTCACCCCAAGCCGCGTCCTCGCAGCTATAGAAACGGGCTAGACGTAGCTCGAAGTAGAAAGGATTTGTGACCTTCTAGGCCCCTATACGGTGCCCTAAGGGTCACAAATCCTGGCTTGTCCAGGTCGAGCGGGCGGTGAGTGAGACGATGGCGGCACCGGCGAACAACACGGCGGAGATGGTCATGGCGGTTGGCACGGTGATTACTTCGGCAACGACGCCTAGCGCGATGCCTCCGAGGATCTCGCCGAACGCTTCGGCTTGACCGATGAACGAATGCACGGTCGCGCGAGCGTCGGGTGGGGCGAAGTTGTTGGTCCAGGTGACGGTTAGCGGCACCGTTGCGAGATGAAGGCCGCCCTGCACGACCAGACCGATGGCGGCGATGATCAACACCGGAACCTGAGCCAATACCGCAACACCGACCGCTACGCCCGTGAAGAGCAGCGACATCGCTCGCACGACGCCGGGGCCCGCCCCGCGCTGACGGGCGACCCAGAGCGCGACCGCAGCGAACGCTGATCGAGCCGCGACGATCGCCCCGATGACGACGGCATCGTCAGCCGACTCGGGCAGGCCCACGTCCACCAGTCGCTGCACGTCGAGTCGGTCGATCGCTTCTTTAGCAAGACCCGAAAGCAGAATCACGAGCAGCAAAATCCGCAGCGGGCGAGCGCCGCTCGACACCCGCCAGCCTCGCTGCATCATGTTCGCGAATCCCGACCAGCCGCCATGTTCGTCGGGGACGAACGCGGTCTCTGGCATCCGGGAAACCAGCGTCAGCCCGTACACGAAGTAGAAGCCGCCGACCACAGCCAACGACGTTGACAGGGTTGTGATGCCCGCCAAACCAGCGAATACGGCGATGCCAGCAACGGCGGCCCCGTGCTCCCATTGCGCCCTGCGCAAGATGAGGGGTTCGGCACTTTCGGCCGACCCGAGCTCGTCGCTGATCCACGCGGTCTCGGCGCCGGACTCGAACGTGGCTGCCACACCAATGATCGATTGCACAACGATCAATGCCACATAGTTGTCGACGAAGGCGCTCGCAATGATCGCCGGCCCACCGACGAGGAATGCGATGATGACCGACCACTTGCGGCTGTAGAGGTCGGCGATGATGCCGGTCGGTACCTCGGCGAAGAGAATCGACAGCTCCATGACGGTGCCGAGCAGCACGAGCTGGAGCGGCGAGAGCTGTACGTCGGTCACGAGTCGTACGAAGAACAACGGCCAGAAGGCTCTCAGGGCTGCTCGACGCACCAGCCCGTTCTGGAAGTAGATCGATTCAGCGAGCGCCACTTAGTGACTCTATGGGCGGTACTGGCTGTGGCGCGATGATCGCTAGTGGATCGGTCTGACCGAAGGCCAAGAATTTCTGAGCGAACTATTCGTGGCCTAGCTGGTCGGTGTCTACGAGACGGAACAGCAGCACGAGTGCTGGGGTGATCACGACGGCGGCGATTGCTGCGGCGATTAGCAGTGCGGTCAGTGTGGCGGGGTGGCCCGCGCCTTCGGCGATGCTGATGTTGTCGACGAGCAGCCACGGGTACTGGGCGAAGCCCCAGCCGATGACGACGGTTGCGACTGCGATGACGGCGCCGAAGCGGGCCCGGCGGGTATAGCCCTGCGCCAACATGACCATGGTGAACGAGCCTGCCACGGCCGCGATCAGTATCTCCGGAGCACCTCGGCCCGTGAGGCCATCGAAGAGGGTCGGTGCGTCGTCGGCGAGGACGCTGACGCCGAGCAGCGAGATCACGCCCGTGATCGAGCCGGAGATCAAGCTCTTCTTGCGGAGGTCTTCGGCGAGTTCGGTGTCGCCGAGACGCTCGGCCTCCTCGGTGAGGAACACTGCTGCGAGGAACGAACACGTGCCGGTAGCGAGTACGCCTCCGAGGATCGATGTTGGCGTGAGCCAGATCACCTCGTCTTCGATGCCGGCACCGACGCGCCCCGAAGCGATGGCTCCCGCGATTGCTCCGAGGAAGAACGGGGTCACCAGTGACGACCCGGCAAAGACGATGCCCGCGAGTCGGGCGGCGAGAAGCGTGGGCGCGAACTTGCGGAACGCGAAGCCCGAGCCTCGCAAAACGATCCCGAGGCCGACGAGCCAGAAGGGGATGGCGAGCTCTCGCATGATCGTGGCAAAAGGGCGGGGAAACCCTGACCACAACAGCACGATCACAAAGATCAGCCACACGTGGTTCGCTTCCCACACCGGCCCCAAAGCCTTGTCGATCAGACGCCGCGTCGGCGCGCCCTTCTTCGCTCCACCAGCGAGGAGGTCCCATAGGCCGGTGCCGAAGTCTGCTCCGGCGAACACCGCATAGAGCGTGACCGCGGCGAACATCACCGCGGCTACCGCGTCGGCTGAGCTCACCTCAGGCCACCAGTTCTTGGATGCGGGCCGGACCGTATGGCGATTCAAGGTCCGTCTCGCCTGCGGCCCACCGCCTCGACATTGAGCGCAGCACGCCGAAACCGGCGGTGAACATGCCGATGTAGATGATGGTCAGGCCGATCAGCGTGAACCAGACCCATGTGCCGTCGGTGACGGCATCTTCAGTTCGCAGCACTTCGTGGACGACCCAGGGCTGGCGGCCGACCTCGGTCGTGATCCAGCCGGTCTCCATCGCGATGATCGAGCCCGCGCCGGTGAGGGTGAACGCGCGAAGCATCCACTTGTTGTCGAGGAACGTGTCTTTGTCCCGTCGCCAGCGGAACCCGGCGTAGGTGATGAGCATCGCCAGGCCGGTCCCGATGCCGACCATGATCTGGAAGGAGAAGCGGACGATGTTGACCGGTGGCTGGTCTTCCACGGGAACTTCGTTCAGGCCGATGATCTCCGCGTTGAAGCTGTTCTGTGCGAGGAACGAGGCCAAGCCGGGGATTGGCGCTGGAATGCCTGCGACGATCTCGCCTTCTTCCTCGTCGAAATAACCACCGAGGACGATCGGTACCCGTTCTTCGGTGTTGGCCAAGCCTTCGATGGCGGCCAGCTTGATGGGCTGACGATCGGCGATGGCCTGGCCGGCGTAGTGACCGACGATGGGCTGGATTGGCGTGGCGATCGCGGCGAACGCGAGTGGCACGAGGATACCGAGACGATGCAGTCGGTCACGTCGCCCTCGCAGCCAACCGACCGAGTACACCGAAACCATCGTGAAGGCCGCGACCATATAGGCGGCCAAGAGCATGTGGAGGTACTGCAACAACACGGCTTCGTTGAAGATGGCGGCCCAGGGTCGAATGTTGACGACCTGGCCGTTAATGATGTCGAAGCCGGTGGGTGCGTTCATCCAAGAGTTCACCGACATCACGAAGAACGTGCCGCTCATGCCAGAGATGATCATCGGCAAGAGCAGGAACTGATGGGTCGCCGTAGGGAGTCGGCCCCAGCCGTAGACGTAGATGCCGAGGAAGATCGCCTCGACGAAGAACGAGATGCCTTCGAGGGTGAAGGCAAGGCCCACGACGTCACCGAACTGCTCCATGAGACCTGGCCACAAGAGTCCCATCTCAAAGGCCAGGATCGTTCCTGACACCGCGCCGATCGCGAATAACACACCAGAGATCTTCGACCACCGCTTCGCGAGTTCGAGTGCGTCCGCGTCACCCTTGACACCCTTGCGGTGCAGCACGAACAACATGGCGGGCATAGCAACGCCGAAGCACGCCAAGATGATGTGGGCTCCAAGGGAGATCGCCATCTGGTTGCGCGCAGGCAAAAGGGCGTCTTGAGCTAAGAGGGGGACGAAACTTTCGGTGAGCTGAGCAAGCACCAAACTTCTCCTCTGCAGACGCCTTGCACGGGGCGTACCCCCACCGTAGCCGGTGCTAGGTCTGGCGATCGTTGACGTCAGTCACCTGTCGTGTTGACGTCGGTCACCGTGCGGGAAGGCAATCCACTAAAATTTTCTCCTTCTGGGCGCCTCCGCTACCAGACGTTGTCGCATTGGTTCTCTATTATCGGTAGTAATGACTGATCGGGAAGGATGGGAACCGCTTCGCGCTCCACGCCGGGCGGCCTCGGGAGACGCGCCGCCCCGGCCTGCCCCGAACCCTGGTATTGGCAACGGACTGATCGTCACGCCGTTCACCCGTCTGGCCCGAGTGCACGCATTGTCCGTCATCGGCGACGGCTGTATCGCGGTAGCACTTGCTGGTTCGATCTTCTTCTCAATCGACCCTGCCGATGCGCGTTGGCGAGTCGCCCTTTACCTCGTGCTCACCATTGCGCCGTTCGCCATCGTCACGCCGCTGTTGGGTCCGGCCATCGACCGGGCACGCGGTGGTCGTCGAGGCATGATCATCGGCTCGTTGGTTGTGCGGGCGGTCATCGCCTTGTTGATGGCCCGTCACATCGACAGCCTCTTGCTGTTTCCCGAAGCCTTCGCCATGCTCGTGTTGCAGAAGGCCTACGGCGTATCGAGAACCGCACTGGTGCCCGCTGTGGTGCCACGTGAAGAAGAGCTCATCCAAGCAAACTCCAAGCTGGCGCTGATTAGCTCGATCGGCGCCGTCGTTGGCGGCACGTTCGGCGTGATCCTGATCACCATCTTCGGAAACAACGCCGCGTCCACCCTCTTGGCGGTGCTTATATTCGGCATAGGTGCCGTTGCGGCGTTCGCGCTTCCGCAGGTGCAGGTTGCAGCCGATCCGGTCGACGACACCGAGCGCCTTGAGGTTCGCGGCGCGAACATCGTTCTTGGCGCTTCGGCGATCGCGATCATGCGCGGGATCACAGGCTTCACCACGTTCCTCTTGGCGTTCCACCTACGTGCAGGCGAAGACGGTATCGACCTCGCGGAACCCGGCTCAGGGCTGGGCGCGGCGACCGCACTCGCTCAAGGTGTTGAGGAGTCCGTCGTCTTGGGAACGCCCGGCCCGCCGCAATGGCATTTCGGTGTCGCAGGTCTCGCAGCCGGTCTCGGGGTCTTCCTCGGCGCTCGTTACGCACCCATGATCCGAGATCGGGTCGGTGAAGAACGCATCGTCTTCGGCGCCCTCGTGGTCACAGCAAGCACGGCGTTCCTTGGGGCGTGGGGCGGTGGCATCACCGGCATTGCCGTGCTGGCCTTAGGCGTATCTATATCCGCTGCTACAGCGAAGCTCGGCTTCGACGCTCTCGTCCAACGCGACGCGCCGCGGACGAACTACGGCCGAGCGTTCGCAAAGTTCGAGGGCCGCTTCCAGCTCTTCTGGGCATTCGGTGCGTTCCTCGCCGTGATCACCCGAATCCCGATCCAGTTCGGCGCAATCCTCGTCGCAGTCGTCGCAGCCCTCGCCGCCGTGAGTTACGAACTGGGTCGTCGTACCGACCGAGTCAAACAATCGTCTGCACTCGCCGCCGCCATCCGAAGCCGCATGCCAGCAGAAGCCGTGGTCGCTGTCGAGAAGATCGGTTCCAACATCGGATCGAACAAGGCTGTACAGCGTCTCAAGCCGTTGGCCTCCCGCTTTGCGATCTTCGGTGAGGCAGCTCCGGCCCAGCAAAACCCACCGGCTCATGCTGCGCCGCCAGCTCCCGCCTCGGCGACAGCGCCGACCGTCGTCGAGGAACAGCTTGACCCAACGCTCGTTCAGATGGACATGGACTCCGCGAAGCAGCCACGCAACCCGCAAGTCGAAACCGGTCGAGCCGACGACATCGAACTCACCCCCGCAGGCCCGATCGAACGTCAAGACTGGGGAACCCCTGTAGGCCCGCAGGTCTCCGGAGACGGCGTCTGGCTAAACCCCAACGACCCGCCAGCAACCCCAGGCGAAGACGGCCAGTACCGGTTGTGGGATTAGTGGTGTACCAGTAAGCCTAAATGAGCCCGAGCGAGCCGCTGGCGGCTAAGGGACCAGAGCCCCTACTCTTCTTCGCCTTGGGACTCGAGAAAGTCGTCGAGGGCGGCGAGTTCTGCTGGGTCGACTTCTACTTCGAAGTCGATGCCCATGCGTGAGAGCCACAGGCCTGGGGCGCCCAGCTCATTTGGAGTGGGAAGCGACTCGACATCGCTCCACAGGCGAGCGAGACCCTCGTCGCCCGCACGTTCGTGAACGCCGTCGACGAACGCCGCGCCGCGGTCGTAGAGGTCCTGGTCGAGTTCGAGTCCGAGCAGTCGCTCGACAAAGCGATCCGACTCAGATGTGGTTACTCGTCGGCGTCGCAACGCCTCGGTGATCTGTGGGTAGCTCGGAATGAGCGACGCGCCGATGCGATCCATGATGTGGTCGACGTACCCGACGATCGGGGTCATCAGCGCAGCGATCTCCGGGAGAATGGCCAGCTGTTGTTCTGAGCGCATCGACAACAACATCTCGGTCGGGTCGCCGAATACCCCTTGGATCTGTTGTTGAATCGCGGCGAAGTCTCCGGAGCTCATATCGATCTCGCCGATGGAGTCGGTGATCGACGTTGGGTTGTTATCGAAGGCACTCGTGTAGCGCCCGATTAGTTCGGCGATGCGCTCGGAGATATGCGGGATCGACAGGACAGCGTGGTAGGTGACCTCGCTGAGGGCAATCCACAACTTGAGCGCCTCAGAGTCGAGGCTCCACTCCTCACCCAACTCGTTCAGGTTCGACGCCACGACGAGTATCTCGTCGGGACCGGTGCGGGGGAGAGGAAGGTCGTAGGTGCCAAGAGCGCGGGCACCGAGATGGCCGACCATCGAACCCGACGTCAAGTTGACCATCATTGGCTGCATGCTCGACATCATCTGTTGGAAGATCGCCATTTGGGGGTCCCCGCCGAACTCTGACTCCATGTCGGGTGGCGACATAGATTCAGCGAGCCTTTCGAGCAGTGGCTTGTAGGCCTGCATCGACTTTCGAACCCAGTCGGTCTTGGTGACCGCAGAAATCGACAGTGGCCCCGAGGTGGACGTGCGCAACCCGGTCGCTTCGCCGACCTGTAGCTCGGCGACACGAACCAATTGCTCGAGTGCCATACGTTCAACAGGATCGACATTGTTCTCGGGCTTGCCACCTGTCGCGACCGATATCGCGACTTGGGTCGCATGGTCGAGGCCACCTGCCGACATCCCTCCAAACAGCTGCATAAAGTTGCTCAGCATCGCTTGGGGGTCGCCGCCGCCCGCGCCTGCGCCGCCGAATAGGCTGGCGAAGTCGAACCCCTCAGGGAGGTCGTCATCGTCGAATGGACCGGAATCACTCACACCGTGCATGGTAGAGGAATGCAACAACGGCCATGCTGGCTCAATTCCCAACGATTCGCCGATTCACGATGAGAGTGGTCGTAACGGGCGCGAGCGGTGCTGTTGGCCGACACGTCGCAGATCGGCTCAAAGGGCGCGAAAACATTGAAGTAATTGCTCTCGATCGGGTGTCGTCAGACGGCGTGATCGGGTTTGAGCTGCTTACCGGAGACCTGACCGAACATCTGCAGCCT
The DNA here is from genome assembly GCA_964445255.1 of uncultured Acidimicrobiales bacterium. Lineage (GTDB taxonomy): Bacteria > Actinomycetota > Acidimicrobiia > Acidimicrobiales > SHLQ01 > SHLQ01. The sequence goes on along the minus strand of CAYUKM010000033.1, from coordinate 8,477 downwards.
GGAGACTCACTCGTGCACTTAGCAGCCACTCCGGCCGGTTTCGCCGGAGATGCCGGAGCGGCCAAGGCCGATCGTCTACTCGCTGAACGAGCCCTTGAAGCAGCCAAACTTGCCGGGGTCGAACATGTTCTCTTGGCGTCGTCCTCGATGGTCTACGGCGCCTGGCCCGATAACCCGGTCCCCCTCACCGAGTCCGCCGTTGTGCGACCAAACCCCGAGTTCCGTTTCGGGGTCGTCCGTGGTGAGATCGAAACGCTGGGTGAGCAGTGGGCTGAAGAAACCGGCGGAGCGCTCACGATTGTTCGCCCCGCAACCACGTTGGCGCGTGGTCGAGAGAATGGGCTGGCCCTGCTGCTTCGGAACTCGGCCGCGTTGCGCAACCGCGATGGCGACGCCCCCGCGCAGTTTCTGCACGCGGAGGACTTTGCCGCAGCGGTTGAACTACTCATCGCCGAGCGACATGGCGGTGTCTTCAACGTGGCACCTAACGGGTGGCTTCGAGTGGCGGAGGTCAACGCGTTGCGAGGCGTTCCCGAGACTCCGCTACGTGTTCCCGCGCCGGTGATCACTGCGGTTTCCGACGCGCGTCGACGCCTAGGTGCAGCCACCCATCCAGGTCTGACTCCCTACCTGCAGCATCCGTGGGTTGTCGCCAACGACAAACTCAAGGCACTCGGTTGGGCACCGGAGTTCACCAACGAAGAGGCCTACGTGGCGGGATACCAACCGAGCCGTTTTGACGGGGTCAGCGCCAAACGGCGTCAGGAGCTCGCGTTAGGTGCGACAGGCGCGGCGATTGCTGCGGGTGCGGTTGGCGTCGTCGGAGCGATCTCGTGGGCGGTCCGACGAGGTCGCTAGGAGTTTCGGGCGCCGACGGTCACTGTCGTCGTGAAGAGCTCTCCGCTCAGATCAAGTTCGCTCGTGCCAGCTCGCTCCTCGGGAAGATTGACCCGGGAGTAGCGCACGTCGACCGAGTCGCCTGGGGAGAGTGAACCAAGGTGCAACTGCAGATCGAGTGGATCGAGGATGTTGGCCTCGTCGATGCCCACGATGATGTCGCCTGCGAGCAGGCCACCCTTCGCCGCAGGAGTTTCGTCCCAGACGCGAGAGAGCAGCACGCCGCCGAGCAGTTCGCGTTGGGTCTTGATGCCGTCGCTGAGGTCGCCCATTTCAACTCCGAGCCATGCACGATGGGTTACTTCACCGTCGTTGATGAGCTGCCGGGCGACATCTCGGGCGATGTCGATCGGAACGGCGAAGTGGCCGCCGCCTCGCGACTGGACGGTCATCGCGACGATGCCGCCGTTCTCCTCCAGCACCGCGGAACCTGCCCAACGATCGTCGAGTTCGTTCGACAAGCGGAACAAACCGGAAAGCAGATCACCGTTTTGGGTCGAGGCGACCTGATCATCGCCAAGCACATCGACTGCGAGAGCGCTCGCACTGCCGTTTCCGGCGGTTTGGGCTAGCGCAACAACGCGGTCCCGAACGGCCACATTGCCCGCAGTGGAGAACGTCGGTGGCTCAAGGCCGGTCGAATTGATCTTGAGGACAGCGATGCCAGAAACCGGGTCAGAGCCGAGGATCTGCGCGGGTGCTGTCGGATTTCCGTTGCTGAGGGCAACGCCGATCTCTTCCACGCCCGCGAGTGCGTGCGCCGAAGTAATCAGGTAGCCGCTGGTGTCGAGGCGAATCGCTTGAGCATGCTCGTGGCGCGGGGTGCCCCCGAGAGCCAGGCCGACGACCGAGTCGCGGTTCAGTTGCGCAACTTCATCAGCCCATGCATCGAAGCTCAGGGGACCGACGTCCGCGGGTGCGTCTTGAGGTGCGATCTCGAAGGTCGTGGCTTCTTCGATCGGCGCTGGGGCTTCGTCTTGGAACAACCAGAGCATCCCGACGAACGCGCCACCGGCGATGAACGAGACCAACAGGGAAGGCCAATGGAACCCGACCGAACGACGGGCAGCCATGTTTGCTTCTGCTTGAGCTGCGCCGCGTTCAGCTGGATGACGCCAAAGGCGATCCTGCGCATGCGGCAGCTCATCCCTATCGGGATCGAAGTCTTCGAGTGGTCCCTCCACAAGTGGATATAGTAACGACCCGAACGCCTCTGTTGGACGCGGGTAGGTCGCCGAATTCGTCAGAGCGCCTAAAGCGCGTACGATAGTGGGTCGTGGAGGAGTCAATGCAGGGCCCAGAGTCAGATACCTGGCTGGCAATCACCCAATCCGAACCACCGATCGATGCTGCATATCGTTGGACGGTTCAACCCGATTGCGGTGCGGTGGTGTTGTTTAGCGGAACCGCCCGTGACCACTCCAAGGGTCGACCGGATGTTTCGATGCTCGCGTACGAGGCCTATGAGGAGCATCTGATCGCCCGTTTTGAAGGATTGGTGGCCGAAATCCGTGACAAGTGGCCTCAGGTTCGTAGGGTGTGCATTATGCATCGGGTAGGAGAGGTCCCCATCGGGGAGTCGACCGTTGTGGTCGTTGCAGGCTCGCCGCATCGTGATGTTGCCTTTGAGGCTGCCCGCTACGGGATCGACCGTTTGAAGGCCACCGCCCCGATTTGGAAACGCGAAGTGTGGTCCGAGGGCGAGAGCTGGGGCCTTGATGCCCGCGAAATCGACGATGTCGGGCTACCTGCTCCGGGGGTTTCACGGTGAACGAACCGGTCCTTTTTTTGCTTGGCGCTGTGGCGCTTTCCGCCCTCGGTGGTCTCATCGTGTGGGTGCTTAGTCGACCGCGTCGAGAGAAATTCGGAAACACGATCGACACTTTCAGTCGAGATCTGAGCGCGCTCGCGCCTCCAGGGTCGGCGGCTGCTCGCAAGCGCGGTCGCCAGCGGCGCCCGGTCGTCGCGCCCGTCGGTTCACCGAATCCAAACGTTCGGCGCCCGGGGCCCAATCAAGCTCGTGCCAACGTTGGTAAGAGCACACCTTCCAATCGTCAGAACGCGGGTCGTCCGAGCAAGGTCGTACAGGTAAGTCCGCGTCCGCGTCCGGGACCGCGCCCGCGCCAGGAGCACCAGTAGTCCATGGCACGCGACCTCGCGATCGATCTCGGCACGGCGAATACCCTCGTGTACGCCCGCGGTGAGGGCATTGTCCTCAACGAGCCCTCAGTTATCGCCCTGAACTCACAGACCAACGATGTGTTGGCGATCGGCTCGGAGGCCTGGCAAATGATCGGGCGGACCCCGAGCCACATTGTCGCGGTTCGTCCCCTTCGCAAGGGTGCGATCACCGACTTCGACGTGACCCAGCGCATGATTCGCCTTGTGCTCGAACGCGTCGGCGTGAGTCGTTTCAACCGTCCTCGCGTTGTGATCTGTGTGCCTTCTGCCATCACCGCCGTTGAGCGTCGCGCCGTGACCGAAGCAGCGCGCCGCGCAGGCGCCAGCGATGCGCAGCTGATCGAGCAGCCTGTAGCGGCCGCAATCGGTGCCAACCTGCCGATTAACGAACCACTCGGCAACATGGTCGTTGATGTCGGCGGTGGTACGTCGGAGTCCGCAATCTTGTCGCTCGGCGGTGTGGTCGCCTTGGAGGCGATCCGCGTTGGTTCGTTCGACATCGACGCCGCCATCCAAGCGTTCGTGCGCCGCGAGTACGGAATCGCCATCGGCGAACGCACCGCAGAGGACATCAAGTTGACGATCGGCTCTGCGGCTCCAACGCCGAACGAGGTTCGTGCCGAGGTGCGAGGTCGCGAACTGATGAGCGGCTTGCCGAAGACGATCGTGCTGACTCCCGAAGAGATCCGCACCGCTATCGACGAACCAGTAAGCGCAATCGTCGACTCGGTGCTCTCCTGCATCTCCCAAGCTCCGCCCGAACTCTCTCAGGACCTGATCATGCAAGGCATCCACCTCGTCGGTGGTGGCGGCATGCTGCGGGGCCTTGACGTTCGGTTGGAGGACGAGACCAAGGTGAACGTCAAGACCGTCGATACGCCCCTTGAGTGTGTTGTTAACGGTGCAGGCCGCTGTATCGAGTCTTTCGAAGCACTCAAGGCCATGTTCCTCGGGGGCCAGCGCTGAAACCCACCGGCCACTGCTTGTGTGGCCGGGTGTCCTTGGTAGTCGACTGTCCGCTGCGCCCTGTACTCCATTGCCACTGCGAGAATTGCCGCCGCGCCACGGGCAATTTCGTGGCCGCGACCGGGTGCGCCACCGACGCTCTCACCATCGATGACCCCGATGAACTCCTTCGCTGGCACGAACTGGAGCATTGCCGTTACGGCTTCTGCTCGGGCTGCGGTTCACACATGCTCTGGCAAGGCAACGACCACCTCGACCGCACCAGCATCCAAGTCGGTGTCCTCAACGACACCACCGACCTAGAACTGGCAGGCGTCTGGTTCGTAGACGACGCCCAAGGCCATCACAGCCTCAATACCGACGTTCCCCACCACACCGGCAACGGCGCAGAATGGGTCTAGGAGCTCAGAGGCGGCGAGCGAAGGAGAGTTCGTGGCCGTCGGGGTCGTTTACGTGAAAGTAGCGCTCGCCCCAGGTTGCGTCTGCGAGGGCTGCGTGGGGTGTGCACGATTCGGGTAGCTGCCCGGCCGCGACGGCTGCGGTGATGGTTTCGTGGAGCTGATCGGGGTCGGCGACGTGGACGATGAAGCGGCCCCAGAACTGGGTTGGCTCGTCGTGGACGAACAAGTTGATGAACGTGGTGTCGAGCTCCAACGTGGTGAACGGTGCGTCGGCGCCTCCGTAGGCAACCGGCAGGTCCAGTGTGTCGACGTAGAAGCGAAGTGCCGCAGCCATGTCGGCGACGGCGAGGGTGACGGCATTGATCTCCATCGCCGTAGTATTCCAGCTATGTCTTTCCCTGAGCGTCGCCTTCGTCGTCTTCGCCGGACCGAGGCCATGCGACAACTCGTCGCCGAGACGACGCTGTCCACGAGCGACCTGATCGCACCGCTGTTCATCCGAGAAGGAATCGACGAGCCGCAACCCATCGCATCGCTTCCGGGCGTGGTGCAACACACGCTTAACTCGGCGCTCGATGAGATCGATGAGCTTCGTCAGCTCGGGGTCGCTGCAGTCATTTTCTTTGGAGTTCCCGCCGAGAAAGATTCTGAAGGCGCCGGCGCCTGGGATCCGAAGGGCATCGTGCAGGTCGCGCTCCGTCAGGCCCGCGAACGCTTTGGCGATTCGGTGGTTTTGATCGCCGACCTGTGCGTGGACGAGTACACCACCCACGGCCACTGCGGGGTCCTGGACGACCAAGGCGCCGTCGACAACGACAAGACCCTCGACCTGTACCGCAAGATCGCCGTCGCTCAAGCCGACGCGGGTGCTGACATCATCGCACCTTCAGGCATGATGGACGGCCAAGTGGCCGCCATTCGAGGAGCTCTCGACGATGCTGGTCATGTCGACATCCCAATCTTGGCGTACGCCGCGAAATACGCGTCGGCCTTCTACGGACCCTTCCGTGATGCTGTCGACGTCACCATCGTCGACGGCGGCGACCGGAAGAGCTACCAGCAAGACCCACGCAACGGTCGGGAGGCGATCGAGGAGATCCGCGCCGACCTGGCCGAGGGGGCCGACATGATCATGGTCAAGCCGGCAATGGCTTACCTCGACATCATCTTGCGCGCTCGTCTCGAGACGAACGTGCCGATAGCGGCGTACCACGTGTCGGGCGAATACGCGATGCTCAAGGCGGCCGAAGCAAATGGCTGGATCGATGGGCCTGCAGCGGCCCTTGAATCGCTGGTGTCGATCAAGCGAGCTGGCGCTGACCTGATTTTGACCTATTTCGCTCGCAGCATCGCCGAGGAACTGCTCGGCGTTCGTCCCGCCCTACCGGCGCCGCCGCGGGCAATCGACGCTCCGGCGCGACAACTGGAGTCCTAACAACATGGCCGACCACACGAATGAGGCGCTCTTTGAGCGCAGCAAGCTCGTTATGCCCGGCGGTGTGAACTCGCCCGTCCGCTCGTTCCGGTCGGTTGGTGGCACTCCGTACTTCGTGGAGAGCGGGTCAGGTCCCTATGTCACCGACATCGAGGGCAAGCGCTACATCGACTTCGTGCAGAGCTACGGCCCCGGCATCCTCGGCCATGCCCACCCCAAGGTGGTCGAGGCGATCACCACGGCGGCCGCTGCTGGCACAAGCTATGGCGCGCCAACCGTTCGCGAAGCCGAACTCGCCGAAGCGATCTGCGACCGAGTCCCTGGCATGGAGATGCTGCGGCTCACCTCTTCCGGTACCGAGGCCGCAATGTCGGCGATCCGTCTGGCCCGCGGTGCCACCGGACGCGACAAGCTGATCAAGTTCGCAGGCTGCTACCACGGCCACAGCGACTCGCTGCTCGCCGCTGGCGGCAGCGGGGTTGCTCAACAGGGCCTGTCCGGATGCGACGGCGTGCCTGACGGCGCCGTCGCCGACACGGTGGTCGCTCCGTTCAACATCGTTCCCGAGATTGACGACTCAGTCGCAGTCGTCGCGGTAGAACCTGTGGCGGCAAACATGGGCCTCGTCGCGCCGTCCGAAGGGTTCCTCCAGGGCTTGCGCGACGCATGCGACGCAGCGGGTGCAATGTTGTTCTTCGACGAGGTCATCACCGGTTTCCGTCTCGCCCGGGGCGGCGCCACCGAATGGTTTGGGATCCAGCCAGACGTTTGGGCCTTCGGCAAAGTCATCGGCGGCGGTCTTCCGGTCGGCTGCTATGGCGCGAGCCGAGAGATTATGGGCCATATCTCTCCCCTCGGCGGCGTCTACCAAGGCGGCACCCTTTCGGGTAACCCACTGGCCACGGCAGCGGGCCTCGCCACCCTCGAGCTGCTCAATGCCGACGCGTACGTCGAGCTCGAACGAATCTCCACCCGCCTCGCCACCGGCATGCGCAGCGCCTTTGCCGACGCTGGCCTAACGGCTGTCGTCCCACAGATCGGCCCGCTCGTCGGATTGTTCTTCGGTGATACCGAACCCACCAACTTCGACGAAGTGAAAGAGTTGGCCGAGAACGGCGTCTACACCAAGTTCTTCCACGAATGCCTCGAACGCGGCCTCGCGCTGGCTCCCGGCGCCTACGAGATCCTCTTCCCTGGGCTCGCCCATTCCGACGACGTGATCGACGACGCAATCGCGATCATGTCCGACGCCGCGACGGCTGTGACCAACTGAACCCGCCCAGACCCCGAAGCCGTCGAAGCTGACAGAAAAAGCAGAAACGCTGCACCGGGTGGCGGGGTACCTAGTGCAGCGTTCGCTAATTCTAGTTGTAAGGACCTTTTCGCAAGTTGTCACTACCCCAAAACCAGTGGCCTGTGGCGATCGGCGCCTCGGGGCGAGGTTTGGCCCTGGGGTGGGCTACCTGATAGGTCGTTGTCACCGATACTTGTTGGGTGAGAAATCATTCGGTCTTTCGGGCGCTGGCGCTATTGCTGGCAAGCGCGCTGGTCGCGACCGCGTGTACGTCTGATCCGGCTGGTAACGCATCGGGGTTGGATCCGGCAGGCGTCGACGAAGTTGCGACGGGCGAAGACGAGCTGGCCATCGACGAAGGCGTTTCGCCACCAACTGCGGTTGACCTTGGAGACTTCTCGGGACCCAACGACATCGATGACACGCCGCTGAGCGTCGATGATGACATTCGGATCGGAACGCTCGGCAACGGACTGACCTACTACGTGCGCTCGAACGACAGCCCGGGAAGTTCGGTGTCGCTGCGTCTCGCCATCCGTGCCGGCGGAGTGCACGAGAATCCGATCGGTACCGGCACCGCCCACTTTCTCGAACACATGATGTTCAACGGCACCGAACTTTTTCCCGGCAACAGCCTTGATGACACACTCCGAAGCATCGGTGCGGAGATCGGCCCCGACTTCAATGCTTTCACGAGCGACACCGAGACGGTCTACCAACTCGACATCGAAGACCGGAACGACAACGTCGACATCGCCTTCGACGTGATCAGCCAGTGGGCTTCGGCGGCGACGATTGCCCCCGATCAGGTTGCGGCCGAAGCGCCCGTCGTCCGAGAAGAGCTTCGCCTGCGAGAGGAGTCGGGAGATGGCCTCGTGAACCAAGCCTTCGACGTTGCCTACTTCACCGACACTCCCTTCGAGGGGACCAACATCATCGGCACGCCCGAATCGGTCGACGGACTCACCGCAGATGACCTGCGGACCTTCTACGACGACTGGTACCGGCCAGACAACATGGCGGTGGTCGCCGTTGGCGATCGAAGCCTCGACGATCTCGAGGACCTCATCATTGACCGCTTTGGTGATCTCGAAGCCCGTGGCGCCAACCCGTCCGCTCCGGACATTTCGCTCGATCAACTACGCCAAGAGCCATGGGTTGACGTGGTCGTGGAGCCGAGCTTCGCGGACTCGTTCATCAGCGTCGACATTCCGATTCCGACCTGGGACACCACCACCGTCGGCGGTTCACAGCTACTGCTCACCGACATCATCTCGGGGATCATGATTAACAACCGGCTCGT
>CAYUKM010000032.1:0-23991 GCA_964445255.1 uncultured Acidimicrobiales bacterium | reverse complement strand
CCCGCGACCGTTACCGCTGCGGTTGCGATGAGCTCATCACCACGTCGGATTTCCTGGGTCCAAACCGTCGATGCTCGGCCAAACGTAGACACCGTCGTGTGGATGGCCAACACCTCGCCACCTCGGGCAGCTTGGCGAAATCGAACGTTGAGTTTGCTGATGACGAAATGGAAGCCGTCGGCTTTTAATCTGTCGAGGCCCAGACCGACCGACTCGAGGGCGTCGACTCTGCCGATCTCGAAGTACGTCACATACATCGCGTGGTTGACGTGGTCGTAGGGGTCTAGCTCGTGAAAACGAACTCGGTGCTCAGTCACATGTGTTGCCATGAACCGACCGTAACCTGAAGTGATGGTTGCGATAACCGTGGAGATCGAACTTGATGCCCCGCCACAGGTTGTGTGGTCTGATGTGCGCAACGTGGCGAGCCACGTCGAATGGATGCACGACGCCGAATCGATCTGGTTCACCTCCGCCACTCGCGAGGGTGTTGGTACGACATTCGACTGCGAGACCAAGGTGGGCCCGATTCAGTTGACCGACGTGATGGAGATCACCGAGTGGGTCGAAGTCGAGACGATGGGCGTGCGCCACTCCGGCGTCGTGACCGGCGTGGGCGCCTTCTCGCTGTCACCGATCTCGGGGGATCGGACGTTGTTCCGGTGGGCCGAGGAACTGACCTTCCCGTGGTGGCTCGGCGGGCCCGTAGGCGAGCCGTTCGGGTCGATCATCTTGAAGATGATCTGGAAGCGAAACCTGCAGAACCTATCGAAGCGCTTCCGCGGCGGCACGGTTGTGGCGTAGCTACGCCTACAAGTTGAAAAGTGGGTTCATCCACGTCAACGCCGCGGCATAGCTCAGCCCGAACATCACGACTCCGGCCGCGATCGTCACGGCGAAACGGGCCTTTGCATCTTTGATGAGCGCCCCATCGCCAGCATTGAAACCGTAGTAGAGCGCGCCGAGAAGAAGACCTACGAGGAATCCACCGAGGTGGCCTCCCAGGCTGACTCCCCCTCGGAAGCTGAACAAGATGTTGACGACGATCAAGAAACCCAAGCCGGTGTCGAACAGGCCGATGCCTCGGCTCCTGAAGAAGAGCACGGTGAAGCCGATCAGGCCGAACACCGCACCCGACGCACCCACCGTCGGGCTGGTCGGTGAGAGCAGAAGGGCGCCCAGGCTGCCGCCGATCAACGACACGATGTAGACGGCGATGTAATCACGTTCGCCTAGGGCTCGTTCGAGTTGCTGGCCCAGTTGCCAGAGCAAGTACATGTTGAAGCCGATGTGGATGAACCCGGAATGGAGGAATCCACCACTGAAGATGCGCCATAGTTCGAAGTCCTCAGCGATCGGCGGGCCCCACGTCGCGAAGTCTCTCGCTGCCTCTATGCCGATGCTGTTGACGTTGCCGCCAAGTGCTACGAGTGTGATGACCCAGATGACCGCGTTGATAGCGATGAGCGCTCGGGTGACGAGGCTTCGTTCACCGGGAAGGTTCCGGGTGTTGTACACCGTTTGCTTGTTGTCCTTGGTGCATTCCGGGCAGTGGAAGCCAACCGATGCCTGATGCATGCAGTCCGAGCAGATCTGACGATCGCACCGCTGGCAGGTCACCCCAGCCGACTGGTCGGGGTGGCGATAGCAGACCTCAGCGACGGGAGCATCTTGGGGTTCAGGAGCACTCATACATTCCTCAAGGCCAAAACTACCGTTTCCATTCCTCGAACGCGCCCCCACCCAACGTGTTCGACGCCAAACATTTACTCAAGCTACGACTAGCGCCGCTAAGGCCGTGGTCTGACCCCAGAGGGACGAAAGGTGTAGTTGCAGGGCAGGCGGATAATCGGCGCGGAGCGCCCCGCCTGCCCCGCAACTACCAATACTCCTCGAAGTGGATGTTGCCCGGTTGGCCGCGGCGGTCGATGGTGAAGCCTCGTTCGACCAGCAGTTCGATGACACCGGTCGGCTGCGGGAAGGTGACCTCGCCGTCTTCGTCTTCGGGCAGCCCGATCATGGCGGGGTTGCCACAGAGGAACATGTGGGTGTTCGCCGGGTCGAGCGGCGCACCGAGAGCCTCTTCGATATCACCATCGCGGATGAGGTCTTGGAGGTATCGCTTCGGTACATCAGCTTCGCGGGTCGGCATCGGAATGTAGTGATAGTTCGGGAACCGCTGCTCGAGCTGTCGATGTGCTTCGAGGTAACCGAGGTCTTTCCAATTACGCACGGTCACGGTGGACACGATCGGACCGGTGTGGCCTTTGCGGAGCAGTTCGACGACCATCGAATTGTGCGGCGCCTCGCCCGTTCCCGTAGCGAAGAACACGACGGCCGACTCAGGATTGTCGACGGCGTGCAGCGTGTAGCGGCCCGCCACCTTCGGACCCAGGTAGATGCGATCTCCGACCTTCTTGCTCGCCAACCGAGGGGTGAGCGCGGAGACGTGCTCGTCGTCTGCGGGCACCAGCACGATGTAGAACTCCAGTTCCTCGGTGTCGGGGGGAGCGAGGTATCCCGACGTCTCGAACATCGAGTGTGAGATCGAATATGACCGGCGGACCAGTTTGTGCCATTTCTCGTCGATTCCGGCATCGGCGTAGCCGTCGATGCGGTCCTCCCAGAACCCCAAACCGAGCGATGCGTACTGGCCGGGCTGATGTGAGGTGTCACCAACATCAGGGCGTACTCGCAAGACCCAGAGGTCGGAATGACGCTGTTCAAAGGCCGTGATGGTGGCGTTGTAGTGCTCCTCACGGAGCTCGCTAATGGCACCCTCATGGCGGACGCGTCGGCGCACGACCGATGGAAGCTCGATCGGCTCGAGGTCAGGGAAACATGCCTCGGCGAGGAGCGTTGCGACCTGCCACGAGTCTGCATTCGGGATGTCACCGCCGTCCTCGGGCTTTCCACCAAACCAGAGGCGGTTACTTTCGATCGCGGCCGCTGTCGCTGGAATATCGACAAGGCTTGGGGTGCACCGCTCGGAAGCGAAAACGACGTGGTCGAACTCAAGGTCCGGCGTCCGGCGATCGTTGAAATAGGCCAGCGGAAACTTGTCGACCAGACCGATCTCGTCAGGGACAGATCGATACAGCACGGTCAGGCGACGCTCTTGCTCGAGCCGACGCATGATCGTGTCAGCGGCCGGAGCGAGCTGGGCCGGGTCCAGCCCACCGGCAGCAAGCACCACACCAGCACCAGCAGCGGTGGCTTCGGCCGCGAGCTCAACGGCGTGGTTTGTGAACCCAATAATCAAAATGTCATCGTCACGGACGCCCTCTGGCAACGCATCGATGCTGATCTTGTCGGATTCCGGCACTGGGATCGCCGGCTGCCATTCGGGGTTGCGATATCGGGTCGCGACCAGACAAGCCCTCGACCGGTAGGTGCGTTGATCGGTCTGCACCGACAAGACATCGTCGACGTAGTCGATGTTGGTTACCTGCTCGTTGTAGCCAACCTCGATCTGATTCTCGGCGATGAGATCAGGAAAGGCGATTGCCTCCCCCGGAGGAACGATGACCCGCACTCGACTGAGGCCGGCCTCGAGCATCGACATCGCTACCGACAACCCGGCCGCCGTCCCACTGATCACGATGAGGTCGTAGTCGACGTTCGCGCCGTCGGTTTCTCCCGTTTCCATTCCACAGGTTTAGCGTCCCCAAACGTAGCCAACAAATGGTGTAGTTAATTTGCCTTTGGATACCCTGACCGATGACCCGGGCTCAGCTCTAGGTGTCGTGGACCCCGATGCTGGCGTGATGCATATCTCGCTGGCTGAGTTTGGTGACATCTCCGCGGATTGCGCAGGTGGCGTCGTGACGTTCACAAACTTCGACGGCCGGACTCGCCGACGAGTTCGACAACTAGAACCGAGATCGGCCGACCACTGGAATCATCCTTCCCGTTCTATTGTTCGTAGAATAGAGATGATGAAGCAATCGCCCGTCGCCGCCGCTGCAACCGATTCCGCTCCCTCGGGTGAATCAGTCGACGCGGCCGCCATCGAAGCCGAGGTTGCCAAGGTAATCGCTGCGGTGCGCCCCGCCGTTCAAGCGGACAAGGGCGATATCGAACTCGTTTCGGTCGATATCGAGACCGGCATTGTTGAGGTCGAGCTAATGGGCGCGTGCACCAGCTGCCCAGCCTCTTCGCAAACCCTCAAAGCGGGTGTCGAGCGAATCATGAAGGATCGGGTCCCCTCGATCACCGAAGTCGTGAACGTCGGCCAGGTGTTCTACTCCGACGGAACTGCGGTCACACTGTGATCACCCACCTGCTCGCACACCAAGGCGGTTGGGACGAAATCCTTCTCGTCGCGGGCCCAATCGCGGTGCTCGCTGGCCTCTTGCGGGTTGCCAACAAGCGAGCTGACAAGCTCGCCGAAACAGCCGAATCAGAACCGGCTGCCTAAGGCGCTTAGTCAATCGGCTCTTCGGTGATCGTGGCACCGAGTGAAGCGAGATCGCCAGCGAGATTTGGATATCCCCGAGCGACGTGACCGGTGTCTTGGACTTGGGTCTGACCATCTGCGCCGAGGGCAGCAACGATGAGCGCGGCACCAGCCCGAATGTCGTGGCTCACCACCTCCGCTCCGGCGAGATGCTCGACGCCGCGAATCACGGCGTGATTTCCGTCGGTGCGGATCTGCGCACCCAACTTCTTCAGTTCATCTACGTACTTGAAGCGGCCCGCGAACAGGTTCTCGGTGACGATGCTGGTGCCGTCGGCGACGGTGAGCATCGAAACCAGAAACGGCTTGTAGTCAGTCGCCACCCCGGGATACGGCAAGGTCGAAAGATCGACGGAATTGAGCCTTTGGTTCGCCATGACCCAAATGCCATCGCGGTCAGGTGAGGTACGCAGGCCCATTTCGCCGACCTTCTGACACACCATCGTCATGTGGTCATAGCGGGCGTGCTTCAGGAGGATCTCCCCGCCCGCCACACCAACAGCGGCCATAAAGGTCGCCGCCTGAATCCGATCAGGAATCGTCCGGTGGCTGACCGCTTCAAGTTCATCGACGCCAACAACGGTGATGGTCGACGTACCCGATCCGGTGATTTGAGCGCCCATCTTGTTGAGCAGTGACGCGAGATCCGCAATCTCTGGCTCAGCGGCTGCGTTCTCGATCTTGGTGACGCCATCAGCAAGCACCGCCGCCATCATGATGTTCTCGGTGGCCCCAACGCTCGGGAACCCGAGACGGACGGTCCCGCCGGTGAGCTTCTTGGCATGCCCGACCACTCCCTTCGGTCCCGCCTCGAACGTTGCGCCGAGCGTTTCGAGCCCAGTGAGGTGCATGTCGATCGGCCGATGCCCGAAGTCGTCGCCACCGGGGATCCCAAGTTCAACTTCTCCATATCGAGCCAGCAATGGGCCAAGGACCGCCGTCGATGCGCGCATTTGCTCAACGATTTCGAACGGGGCCACCGGATTAAGCTCACCGATCGTGATCTCAACAACACCGGGGCGTCGAATTGTCGTTGCTCCCATCGACTCGAGCAACGTGCACATCACGCCAACGTCGAAAATGTCGGGCACGTTGTAGATCGAGTGAATGCCTTCAGCCAGAACGGTGGCGGCCATCAGTTTCAAAACCGAGTTCTTCGCTCCGCTGATTGCAACGGTGCCCTCAAGAGGACTGCCCGACTCGATAATGAATTGGGTGGTGGAGTGTTGGCTCATCGGATGCCAGTATTACCCGAGTGACCACGCAGCGCAGGACACTGCATGCTGATGATGCTGCGTTGGCAGCGCTTCGCCGCCCTCACGACGGCGTAGTACTAGAAGAATTGGCCGAGCCTGACCGCTTCGCGCTCGGTGAGGGGCCGTTCAAATCATACGAACGGACCCTTGAAGTCGAAGAGGCCAATGAGGGCGCTCAACGGTGGTTGGTCACCGAGACCACCACATGGAAACTTGACATACCGGTCTTTTGGGTCATCATCTGGTTCCCATTTTGGCTCCATGTCCGCGGAGGTCAAAAGAATCCGACCCCATGGTGGGCTCCGGGCGAACGCCTCGACTCTCGCGCTGGACGGGTGATGGGGCTCTTGGGTGTGCTCGCCATAATCAACGGGTTCCTAGGCACGATCATCGGCCAGACCCTCACCTTCGCAGCCGATGAGTTCTGCACGGAGTTCGCCGTGGAACTCGACGGCCGACGTAGCTGCATCGACCCCGACCATGACATCTCGGCCCGAGCGAACGTATTTAGCCTCGTGCGAGTCTCGATCTTCTTGTCGCTGCTGCTCACCGTCGCCGCTGACCGGATAGGAAGACGACGGGCACTCATTTTCGCGGTCGCAATTTCGTGCACCGCAACCTTTGCGGGTGCCTTCTCCCCCAACCTCGATTCCCTCGCGGCTAGCCAAGTCATCGCGCGCGGCCTTGCTACCGGCGTGTCCATCCTTATCGGTGTCTTCGCCGCCGAGGAATTACCCACGAAGTCCCGGGCCTATGGGGTGTCGATGCTGCTGCTGCTAGCTGGTCTGGGAGCGGGAATGGTTGTGTGGATCCTTCCTGTCGCCGACATAGCGGTGTGGGGCTGGAGGGTGGTCTACGGCGCGGCGGCGGTGTTCATTCCGTTGGCACTGTGGGTCGGCACACAGCTCCCGGCCTCGAAGCGCTTTGCCTTGCTTGACCGACAACCGCTGGCGCGGTCGTTGCAGGAACTTCGCACAAACCCGGTTCTGCGCAAGCGGCTAGTTCTTCTCGGTCTCGCAGCCATGCTCGGCGCATTCTTCGCAAACCCGGC
Source organism: uncultured Acidimicrobiales bacterium (assembly GCA_964445255.1). Classification (GTDB taxonomy): domain Bacteria; phylum Actinomycetota; class Acidimicrobiia; order Acidimicrobiales; family SHLQ01; genus SHLQ01. The sequence goes on along the minus strand of CAYUKM010000032.1, from coordinate 17,225 downwards.
ATCGCAGTTCGACAATCAGTTCCTTCGAGATGAATTGGGGTTCTCCGCCAGTCGCATCTCGTTGTTCACGATCTTGACCAGCACGCCCGTGGGCCTCGGCGTTTTGGCGGGCGGAATCTTGGCGGACAAAATCGGCCGCCGGCCCATCGGCGCGTTCGGCACGGCGGTCGGCGCTTCCATGACCGTGTTGTCTTTCTTCAGCGGCCCGATCCTGATCTTCCCCGTACGCGCGGTCGGGGTCATACTCGGTGCAGGCTTCGCCGTAGCCGGGCTCGCCGTGTACGGCCCCGAACTCTTCCCGACCCGACTCCGCTCAACGGCAAATGGTGTGATCACTGCGTTCGGTGTTGTCGGCACCGTGACCGGACTGCAGTTGGTCGGCCGACTTGCCGAACGATTCGGTTCCTTTGGGCCTGCCTTGGCCATCGCCGCCCTCGGACCCGCAATTGTGGTCATTTTGATCGTCACCTTGTATCCCGAAACTGCGAACCGCACGTTGGAAGCGATCAACGACGAGCCGAGCCTCGATGCCGAGGACCCACCGGAGGCCTAACCCGTTACGCTGGGTTCTTGTGACCATGCGATCACGTCGACGTGTCCTCACACAGCTGGCGGCTTTGAGTGCAGGAGGATTAGCCGCCTGCGGCGCGCCAGAAAACGGACGCCCCACGCTGGTCGATGGACCGTCCACAACCACCACGTTGCCAGAGTTTGGACAGGTGCTTCGCGGGCCAGCTGAGCTCCAACCGATCGGCGCCACCGAAGTGGCTGACGTGGACCCATCCGTAGACCGATCCTTCGTCGCCTCCGCTAGACCCGACGTCATCGAGGTCTTCGACCAGCCCAACGGGCAGATCACCCACGAAATGGCCAACCCGACCCCAACGGGAGGCCGTCTCATCTTTTTGACGACCATGAACGAGAGCGACTGGCACCAAGTACTCCTTCCCATTCGGCCAAACGGCTCAACAGGATGGGTACGGAACTCCGACGTTGATCTGGCCGTACACAACTTTCGAATTCAGATCGACCTCCAAGACTTTCGCTGCCGAGTATTCGAGCGAGGCGTGCCGATCTTTGACACCGTCGCTGGCGTGGCCGCGAACAACACCCCGACTCCTGGTGGCCTCTACTACTTGACCGAACTAATCGCACCGGCGGAACCAGACACCGTCTACGGATCCTTCGCCTACGGCCTCTCGGGATTCTCCGAGGTGTTCGAGACATTCAACGGCGGGCCGGGACAACTCGGCATCCACGGCACCAATGACCCCGAGACGCTCGGTACCGCAGTTTCAGCAGGCTGCATCCGGCTCCACGACGACGATATTGCTCGCCTGGTGACCTACTTGCCGCTGGGCGTCCCCGTAGACGTCATCTAGCGCTACCCGCTACTCGAGCAGGTATCGCCGAGCGATGCTGATGACCTCAGCCTCGGCTGCGCCCTTTGGTGAGTGGTTTCCCTTCACCCATTCGATGCTGGTGGTCCCGGAGATCGCAGGGAGATGCTCCCCAAACTCCTCCGGAGTACCAAACGGGTCGCGTTCTCCCGAAATGAACAGCGTCGGGATAGAGATGTCGCCGAAGTGATCGGTCCGAAGCTTCTCGGGCTTACCGGGCGGGTGGAGTGGGTAGCTCAACAGCAACAGGCCAGCTACAGCGAGTCCCTCAGCCGCGGCAACCGAACACGAGCGACCGCCGAACGATCGCCCGCCAATGACGATGTCCGACAGCGGCACGTCGAGCTCAGCCGCCAGGTTCTGCGTTGCCTCGACGACCTTTCCAACCGCACGCGGAACGCTCGTCGTGGCCAACGTCAACCGCTCCACATGAATCTCCGGTAGCGCCTCCTCGAAGGCCACCAAGGTCGAATGGTCGCGGTCTGCACTCGCGCCCGGAGTGAGGAGCAATGCAGCGGGGCGAGATTCGAACAACACGAGCTATGCGAGCAGTAAGTCGCGGGCTCGGGTGAGCTCGGCGATTCGATCCGCTGCGTCGTCCTCCTGCGCCCCATGATCCGGGTGCGCATCGCGGAGCAACCGGCGGTAGCTCCGCTGGATCATCTTCGGATCAACTTCTTCGGCGGCATCGAGCTCGAGAATCTGTCGAGCCCAGAGCAACGGACTCGATGCAGTCGCATAGCGTCCTGACCGGAACTGCATCGCGACCTCCCGCCCGACGAGGTGATCGATCAGACCGGGCCCGAGCGGACCGACCCATTCCAAACCACGTCGCAAGACAGCAATAACCAGTGGGCGTCGCTCGAGTGGAACCCGTTCGCACGCATACACCGCAGCCAACGCCGACTGCGCTGGCAAGCCCTTGTGCATCTCAAGCTCGAACCGAAGACCCTCTTCACCAACCACGAGTCGGTGGCTGCTCTGGGAGAGCCCCACGATGTCTTTCTGAAGGCGATGCCGTAGTCGAGGCTGGCCGATCTTGTCACCGCGCTCGACCTCATCCATGAGGGTGTTCATCTCCGCCAGGATGTCTCGATCGAGATCCGGCGCGAAGCGAGCAATCACCGCTCCGAGCAAAAGCCCACCTGGGCCCGGGGCCGGGTCGGTGGGAAGGTCAAAGTCGCCGAGCGCTACTCGCCGAGTAGGGGCGATCGGACGCGAGTGCCAAACGTCAAGAAAGGCGAGGGTCATTGCGATCTATCGTACCGGGCGCACCATTGGTCACGTGAAGCTGTACAGCGTTACACCCCAGCGTTACACCACGGATCGAAGCTGCTCTTGGAGAATCTCGGCATCCTCCGACACCGAGCCTTCATCTCGATCTTCGTCGGAAAGCGTGTCGAGCATGCGACTCGCCGCCAGGCGAATGTTCGCCCAACGCTGACTGTCGAAACCGAACGGCGTTTTGATGTCGGACAGCAATTCAGCCTTGGAGACCATGGAGATCGTCGACTTGGCATCGCCGGCGTTCTTCCGAAGCTTGTTCGCCAACGTAAGGACCTCTCCGAGAAAGTCGTTGAGCTCCAACCCCTCCATCACCGTTTCGGCTTCGCCGAGCTCGCTCTCGATCGAGAGCCGCGCCGTAACCTTGTCGATAATTTCGTCGACCTCTTCCTCTTGTTCCTCAGCAACCATGAGGTCGCCATCAGCCGCGAACTCGTGAGGAATCCCAGCGAGCCCAAGCGCATCCACGAGTGCGTTTTGCGCGTCTGCGGGCCAGTCCTCCATGTCATAGCCGACCTTGTCAACATCGGGATCAAGGATCGGTCCGTCGGCAGCAGCTGCCTGCTCCACCAGCGAATCGACACGATCCTCATCTGCTTCCCGGGTGATCAAGACCGCGCCTTGCCATCCGTGGCTGATCCCCTCCCCTGTTAGGAGACCGTCGAGCATGCGTCGGGCTTCGAAGGACCAGTCGTAGAGCTCGTAGGCCACTTGGTCTTCGTCTTGTTCACCCACATCCTCAGGAGGAGTGGGCTTTTCGTCGACAAGGCCGACTCCGCACTCGGAGCACTCTTCTACCTCCTCGACGTATTCACGCGCACACTGGAAGCAATACATGGTTGACATGACTAGGAAAGCTAGTCTCTCAGCGAACCGTTAGGTAAGAGCGGGAACTGCCGACAGGGAGAACCTAACGATAAATGGCTCCAAGGGAGGAATCTATGTCGGAACGCACCAACCCCGACCGGAACCTAGCGCTGGAACTTGTCAGAGTCACCGAGGTCGCAGCCCTCGCATCCTCTCGGTTCATGGGACGCGGCGACAAAGAAGCCGCCGACGGTGCAGCAGTCGACGCGATGCGCTCGCAGCTTGCTGGGGTTGCTATGGAAGGCACCGTCATCATCGGCGAGGGTGAGAAGGACGAAGCGCCAATGCTCTTTAACGGCGAGGTGATCGGCAACGGTGAACCACCGAAGGTCGACATCGCCGTGGACCCAATCGACGGTACGACCCTGACAGCACTCGGTCGAGCGAACGCCCTTGCCGTGATCGCCGCGTCTGAAGGCGGATCGATGTTCGATCCCGGACCGTGTGTGTACATGGAGAAAATCGCCGTCGGCCCCGACGCTGCGGGCTCGATCGATATCACGCGATCCCCAACAGAAAACCTGCACTCGATCGCCGAAGCAAAGAACAAGGCCGTCGAGAACCTGACCGCCGTCATTCTCGACCGCGACCGCCACCTCGAGCTGATCAAAGAAGTTCGAGCGACCGGCGCCCGAATTCGCCTCATTCCCGACGGCGACGTCGCCGGCGCGATCTCGACTGCATGGGCAGGCTCGGGTGCCGACGTGCTTCTCGGGATCGGCGGCACGCCCGAAGGCGTCGTTTCTGCCGCTGCGCTGCGTTGCATGGGAGGAGAACAACAAGGAATCCTGTGGCCTCGGAGCGCTTCGGAACGCAGCGATGCAATCGACGCTGGCTACGACCTCGGTCGAGTGCTCCACATCGAGGACCTCGTCAGCTCCGACAACTGCTTCTTCGCAGCAACCGGCATCACCGACGGCGACCTCCTCAAGGGTGTCCAGTTCGAACGCGGCGTCGCCAAAACGCAATCGCTGGTAATGCGCTCCCGCTCTGGAACCGTGCGCCTCATCGAAGGCCACCACCAACTCTCGAAGTACGGGTCGCTGTGACTTCCCGCTTCGCTCCAGCGGTCGCAATCCGGCCCTGACGGGCAGCTCGGAGGCGCAGAATAGACGGCGGAGCCGTTCCGCCGTAGAGACCAGAGCTACTCTCTCATCATGATCGATCTGACTGCAACGCTTCACCACGCCGATTCCGGGTTTGAGGTTCACAAGGTGGTCGTGGGCCCGATCGACAACAACGTGTTTGTCCTGCGATGTACCGAGACCGGCGAGAGCCTACTCATCGACGCCGCTAACGAACACGAGAAGCTACTGGAGCTCGCGCAGTTGCTGAACGTCGGCCGTATCGTTGAAACCCACGGGCACTGGGATCACATCGCTGCTATTCCAGCCATGCGAGATGCTGGCTACTCCGTTGGAGTCACCAAGCAAGACTCAAGGATGCTCGACAGCTACGACGAGATCCTCGAGGACGACACCATCATCGAAGTTGGCCGTCTCAAGCTGCGCACGATTCATACACCAGGCCATACCAAGGGCTCCATGAGTTTCAAGCTTGAAGGCGCCCCGATTCTCTTCACCGGCGACACCCTCTTCCCCGGTGGTCCTGGAGCGACGCAGTTCCCCGGTGGCAGCTTCAAGAAGATCATGACCTCGATCGAGGATCGCTTCTACCGAGTCATGGGTGACGAGGTTCTCGTGCTGCCCGGACACGGCGATGACACCACCATCGGCACGGAAAAACCGCATTTCGACGAGTGGGCCGCCCGGGGGTGGTAGAACGGCCGTCTTGGCCAGACCACTGTCTGTGAATTATTGTTGGACATGGTCACATCATCAGTGCGGAAGTTAATCCCCCGAGGTGTGCGAGAAGGATTGAGCTCTGCCGAGGACTTCATTCGTTTCGACCTCTACGCGAACCGTGTGGTCGCCCCGCGGGTGCGGGCCGATCTAGCTGCACGTGACAAGCCGCTGTGCCATCTATTGGTGTTGGGCACCCCTCGTTCTGGGACCACGATCTTCGGGCGACTCCTAAACGCGAACCCCGCGATCGCCGGATTCGGCGAGAGCCGAACCGATTACAGCCGGCCTCGAGACCTCGACCGGCTGACATATCGAACTGCAGCCATGGTCGACGACTTCGATCCCAAGTCCACCGATTGGGTCTTCGACAAGATTGTCGGACCATTCGATGTCAGCAACGCTGTCGTTGCGAACCCCAATCTGCATTTCATCTTTATCGCGAGGAACCCCTTCGCGATCTATAACAGCATGGTCAAACTCTTCGACCTGCCAAACACCCCTGAGACGGCTACCGATTGGTCGCGGGAGCACAGCCAACGGATCGACCAACTCCTCGGGACCCTGCAGCAGGACCTTGGTGGACGCGCCACCTGGTTTACCTATGAGGACCTGTTGGAGCACTCGGTGGCAACCCTTTCGCACCTCAGTGAGTTCATGAACCTTGATGAGCCCCTGACCGATACGTTCCCCGCCACCACCGGTCGGGCACGACTGAAGTACGGCGACCCGTCGGGCAACGCGGCCGCAGGTCGACTGGTCAAACCGAAGGTTCTCACCCCTGTCCCCGACCCCGAGATCTTTAACGACGAACTGATCGAATTCGTGGAACAGACGCACCAGCGCTACATCACGGGACTTCGCTCCCTCGGACCTCGCCTGCTTCCGGCGACGGGATCGGAGAAGGCAGAAGGCGGTAAGACGGCTCATGTGGTGCCTCAACACGAGGCTCCAACCGACGTTCCGAGCCGGGACGTTGTTCGCAACAGCGATGGTGGTTGATCGAGTTCGCGGGTCAGACCTCGTCGGATCGGGTCCGGCTCTATAGAACGCTGGTGCCAAACTGCAACGCAGACCTCGTACAAGAGCAACCAGGTCTAACGATTCGACGTCGATTGAGCTGATGGGATCGCCGGGTTCGGAAATACACTGCAGGTCATGGGCGCGCCGCTTTTTGAACTGATTGACGTACACATCTCGACCCCTGACGGGATCGACATCGTGAAGGGTGTCGATCTCACAGTCAATGCGGGTGAAGTCCATGCACTGATGGGGCCGAACGGTTGTGGAAAGTCCACGCTCGCCTCGGCCCTTGCCGGTAGCCCTGAGTACGAGATCATTAGCGGCGAAGTCAAACTGCGCGGCGACGACATCACCGAGTGGGATCCCGATGTTCGAGCCCGCGCCGGCCTCTTCCTCGCGTTCCAATACCCCCAGGCCATCCAGGGTGTGTCGGTCCGCAACTTCCTGCAACAAGCCGTGCAAGCGCGTACCGGCGAAGATGTCTCGACGATCGAGATCTACATGTCGCTGAGCGAGTGGATGGACAAGCTCAACATGGACACGTCGTTCATGGACCGCTTCCTCAACGAGGGCTTCAGCGGCGGTGAGAAGAAGCGCAACGAGATTCTTCAGATGGCACTACTCAAGCCCGAGTTGGCGATCCTCGATGAAACCGACTCCGGTCTCGACATCGACGCACTACAGGTTGTTGCCGATGGCGTGGGAGCTGTCCGTGAGGAAGTGCCCGAGATGGGCGTCCTCACCATCACCCACTACCAACGACTCCTCGACCGCCTGAAACCGGACCACGTACACGTCATGCGTGATGGAAAGATCATTCAGAGCGGCGGCATGGAGATCGTTGAGAGCATCGAGTCCGACGGGTTCGACGCTTTCGGTGGCGCCGCCTAATGAGCCTTGACGTTGCGGCGATCAAAGCCGACTTTCCGATGCTTGCTAAGGAAATCGATGGCAAGCGGCTCGTGTATCTCGATTCCGGCGCGACCTCACAAAAGCCGCTCGCTGTCATCGAAGCAATGGACGACTTCTACCGCAACTCCTACGCCAGCGTGAACCGAGGCGCGTATCGCATCGCCACCGAAGCAACCGACCTCCTCGAAGGTGCACGGGCTGACATCGCACGGTTCATCAACGCCCCGAATGACCATGAGGTGATCTTCACGAAGAACGCCACCGAAGCGTTCAACCTGTTCGTGCAAGCCTGGGGTGGAGCGAACCTCGGCCCTGGTGACGCAGTGGTTATCTCCGAGATGGAGCACCACGCCAACATCGTGCCCTGGCACATCTTGCGGGAACGTCTTGGGTTCGAGCTGCGGTGGATTCCCCTGACCGAAGACGGTCAACTCGACCTCACCGACCTCGACACGCTGCTCGACGGGGCGAAGGTCCTGTCGGTCACTGCGATGTCGAACGTCTTGGGCACGCTGAACCCAATTTCCGAACTTGCCGAAGCTGCACACAAAGCAGGGGCTTTGATCGTGGCTGACGGCAGCCAGTTCGTTCCCCACCTCCCCACCGACGTCCAAGCAATGGGTGTCGATGCGTTAGTCTTCACCGGCCACAAAATGTGTGGCCCTACCGGGGTGGGCGTTCTGTGGGGCACGACCGAACTACTCGAGGCAATGCCTCCGTTTCTCGGAGGTGGCGACATGATCCTGCAGGTCACCAAAGAGGGCTTCACCCCCAACGTGCTGCCGCACAAATTCGAGGCTGGTACGCCGAACATTGTCGAGATCATCGGGCTCGGCGCAGCTGCGCGCTATCTCGAGGGTCTCGGAATGACGAACGTGCGAGAACACGAGGTGTCGCTCACCGCGTATGCTCTCCGAACTCTGAACGAACGCTTCGGTGACGACATCAAGGTGCACGGTCCCGCAGAACCGGCCGCCCGCGGAGGGGTACTGTCGATCGAATACAAAGACGTGCACCCCCACGACCTCAGCCAGGTACTCGACCAAGACAACGTGTACGTACGAGCCGGGCACCATTGCGCAAAGCCCCTCATGAAGGTGATCGGCGTCAACGCAACCGCTCGAGCTTCGATGTATCTGTACAACGACGAGGCCGATGTTGACGCCTTTGCCGATGCGCTAGAAAAGTCAGACGACATCTTCGGACTAGGGATCTAATGGCAGGCCTCGATCAGCTCTACAAAGAGATCATTCTCGACCACTACCGCAACCCGCGTAACCAAGGTGAGCTGCCACCACCCGCTATCAAGACCGAGGGATTCAACCCGCTGTGCGGCGATGAGATCGAGCTCTACGTCGAGATCGAAGATGGGAAGGTCAAAGACCTCTCCATTGGCGGTCACGGCTGTTCGATCAGCCAGGCGTCGGCGTCGATGATGTCAGTTGCGGTCAAGGGCAAGACCGTCGATGAGGCGCTCGAGATCAGCGACAAGTTCAAGGCGATGATGTCGATCCCCGATGCGGGCCGCGATGCTGACGAAGCCGATATCGCCGAAGCGAAGGCATCAGCCTCTGCCGCCGATCTCGGAGCGGTAGCCGGAGGTGCTGAGGGACCCGATCGCGAGATGGGCGAGCTGTCGGCACTTCAGGGCGTGAAGAAGTTCCCCGTGCGGATCAAGTGCGCCACGTTGTCGTGGAACACTCTTCTCGAAGCGATCGAGAACGCCTAACGCTCGAATATCGGCCGTTCCTATCGCGAATCGGCGATTCGCTTAAGGTCGGCCTCGACCATCATCTGTACGAGCTCCTCGAAGCTGACCGATGGAGCCCACCCCAACTCTTCGCGGGCGAGTGATGCATCACCGATGAGCTGATCGACCTCAGCGGGTCGGTAGAAGCGCTCGTCCACAACGACATGTTCTTCGTAGTCGAGTCCGGCCGCAGCGAAGGCGATCTCGCAGAACTCGCGGACGGTGTGGGTCTCCCCTGTCGCGACCACATAGTCCTTGGCCTCTTCGCGCTGCAGCATCCGCCACATCGCATCGACGTAGTCGCCAGCGAAGCCCCAGTCCCGCTGTGCGTCGAGGTTGCCAAGCCGAAGCTCAGAGGCCTTTCCGTGTTTGATACGCGCCACACCGTCGGTGATCTTGCGGGTTACGAACTCGATCCCACGGCGAGGACTCTCGTGGTTGAACATCATGCCCGACACCGCGTAGGTTCCGTAGCTCTCGCGGTAGTTGACGGTGATCCAATGGCCGTACACCTTCGCAACTCCATACGGGCTGCGTGGATGGAACGGGGTCTTCTCGCTTTGTGGGACCTCAACGACCTTTCCGAACATCTCGCTTGATGACGCTTGATAGAAACGGGCGTCTGGCCGCACGATACGGACTGCATCGAGTAGACGAGTAACACCGAGCGCGGTGATTTCGCCGGTCAGTACCGGTTGACCGAACGATGTCTGCACGAATGACTGAGCCGCAAGGTTGTAAACCTCGTCGGGTTCGTGATCTCGAAGCACGTTGACCATGGATGCGCCGTCGATGAGATCGCCTTGGGCCATAACGATGTCGTCCTCGATGTGGTCGATCCTTTCGAAGTTGACCGAGCTGGACCGACGCAGCATGCCGACGACCTCGTACCCCTTGCTCAACAGAAGTTCAGCCAAGTACGAGCCGTCTTGGCCGGTTATTCCAGTGATGAGTGCGGTCGTCATGTGGTCCCTTGCGCTAGGAAAGTGATCGTAGGCAACCTAAGCCCCACATTGGGGGCGTCCAACATTGGCCCGGCCGATACTCCTAGAATGCGGGGAATGGGCAAACGTTGCCGTTGGGCAGCGTTGGGGGCGACGTTCGCCCTGCTCGTCGCTGCCTGCGCTGCGCCAACTTCCTCTGAAACATCATCATCTGGCGCAACCTCGCCGGACGGCTCTTCCTTAGCGCAATCAGCCGGCACTGCTCCGGCGGTCTCCAACAGCGACGGTTCCGACGTCGCTGCGTCCGACTCTGTGGCCTTCCCCGACTCCCTCGCAGATACGAGCTTCGTGCAACCCCCAAGCGACGGCACCTGTGCCACGTCGAATCACGCAGCGCTGTCCGTGTTCACACCCGCAACCGGGGAGCGCCGGGTCTCGGTGGCCATCCCCCGCCCAGCACCAACCTCAACGATCCACCGATCGACAGCATTCCTTGGCTTCGGGTTTGACCAGGGTCAACGTCCTGGTCTGGGGGCAGTCGACCTGGAGGACGGGACACCGCTCTGGCAGCGGTTCCTCGACAGTGAGCCACAAGAACTCCGATACATCGACGACACGCTGATCGCGGTGACCCTGCAAGACGTCCGAGGACTCAACCCCGAAACGGGTGAAGACCTCTGGATTCTCAACTCGCAGTTTGAGCTCCGCTCAATCGTGCTTGGTTCGGAAGCGCTCTTTGCGCTCGACCAGGTCGGCGTCCACGCCATCGATGCCGCCACCGGCGAAGTGATCTGGCAATTACCGATCGATCGTCCCGACACGCTCGCCGCAAGCGACGACTTCCTCGCGGTGGCATCTCGAACCAGACTGGTCGGGGTCGACATCAACGCCCAACGACGCCTGTTTGACATCCAGGTCAACCGAAGTGGCAATGACGGAATCTGGGTGGCGTCAGAAACGGTGATACACGAACTCTCAGCTGCGGTGGCACCCGCTGGCGGGCTCGCCGCCATAGACCTCCGAACCGGCGCTGAACGTTGGCGAAACGCGAGCCTCGGTGAGACGGTCGTCACAGGGGGCGACGTGGTGCTCGCATCGACAGCGAACGCGGAGCCAAGCCCGGGCGCGCCGTTCGTACTCTTTGGACTCGACGCCAATAGCGGCGAGCGCTTGTGGGAAACCCCATCAACCGCCCAGGTGTTTGAAACAGTAATCGGAGTGGCCGACGACCGAATCGCAATCACACAGCCACACCAAGTCCTCTCTGGACTCCACTCGGTTCGCTTGCTCAACAGTGCCGACGGTCAAGCACTTTGGGAAGCATCGACCGACCTCGACGTCGACGGCGCATCCATCGGCGCTGCCGATTTCGTCGTGCTCTTTGGCGCCTCCTCCACTCTCGGTGCCGACCGGGGGACGGTAGCGCTGAGAGGCACCGCATCGGGTTGGTGGACCGCTACCACCGCCGAAGGAGTACTGCAGCCTCCTGTGCTCAGCTCTGCGGGGCTGGTCGTTGTCGCAGGCGAACGATCGCCCGCCTGTGCCGCACGAGCCGTCGGCGAACCCACCGCCGAAGAAAGTGGCGTCCTCGGTATCACCGAATCCGCTGCTCGCTAACCGTCACCCCTTGAACCCACCCAGACCCCAGGTGGAGAACTACCCCTCGTGGAGGTTTAGGGCGTCGGCGAAGGTGGTTTCGCCGAAGGGATCGTCGTAGGCGCTCGGGCCCTCATATTCTTCTACGAGGTTGGCCCACTCGGCGTAACCGGTTTCCTCCAACTCGGTGGCAAGCTCAGCTCCGCCCGACTTTTGGATAACGCCGCCCGCAAAGACGTGTACGTGATCGGGTTCGAGTTCTTCGAAGAGGCGCTTGTAGTGCGTGATCGCCAGCACCCCAAGTGGCTCATCGGCGTTCGTCAGCTCTTCGATGCGACGGGCTACCGCCTTCATGGCGTCGACGTCGAGGCCTGAATCGATCTCATCGAGGATGGCGAACTTGGGGTTGAGCACGCCGAGCTGCACGGTCTCGTTGCGCTTCTTTTCGCCGCCGGAGAGATCGACGTTGAGCGCTCGAGTGATGAGTTCGGGTTCGAAGCCGATTCGTTCGGCTTCGTTTGCGATCTCGTTAGCGACGGCGCCCGAATCCCTACCTGCTGCAACAGCGGACGCGCTGAGCATTGCTTCGAGCGACACACCTGGAACCTCGGTCGGATATTGCATGGCCAAGAACAGACCGGCTTGGGCGCGTTCCCATGCGGCGAGGTCGAGAAGTTCGACCCCGTCCAAGGTGACCGACCCTCCGATGACCTCGTACCCCGGCTTTCCGGTGATCACGTGACTGAGGGTGGACTTGCCTGAGCCGTTCGGCCCCATCACAGCGTGGACTTCGCCTGAGCGAATTGTGAGGGAGACACCGTTGAGGATGGTGCGGCTACCGGCCTTGGCTCGTAGATCGGTGATGATGAGTTCGCTCATTCTTCTTCCTCTGATGACTGCTCGTTGGCGGCATCGACCGCGATGGTGACATACACCCCGTCCTCGCGTACATCGACGGGGTAGCTTGCAACCGGCTTGATGGCTGGCAAGGTGAGAGCCTCGCCGGTCTCTAGGGAGAACAGGGCTCCGTGGCGTGGGCATTCGATGGTCAGGTCTTCTTCTTCAACAATTCCACCGGCGAGGGACACCTTGGCGTGGCTACAGGTGTCGTCGATGGCGTACCAGGCATCGTCAATGCGTGCGCAGAGAACTGCCCGGCCATCGATATCGATCGCCTCGAAATCTCCGGGTTCGAGGGCGCCGAGATCGCAGAGCTTGACGGTTTGCTCGGCCATCAGGATGCTGTCCCTTGGCGGACACGGTCGGCCGCCAACGCATCGTCGATGACGCCCTGCAGTTCAACCTTTACGGCATCGACCGGCATCTTCGCAATGACCTCTGTGAAGAAGCCCGATACCAGCAGTTGCTCCGCGATCGTGCTGGGGACTCCTCGGCTCTCCAAGTAGTACTGCTGATCTTCGTCGATCTCTCCCACCGTTGATGCGTGGCTACACGCCACCTGATTCTGGTCGATCTCCAGGTTGGGCACCGAGTAGACCCAGGCGTCGTCGGAAAGCTTCAAGTTTCGATTGGTTTGAAAGGCGTTAGTTCCCGTCGCCTCCTCCGACACCCGAATCAGACCGCTGTATACCGATTGGGCCGAACCGGTGACGGCACCCTTGAAGAGCAGGTTCGAGGTCGTATCGGCAGCATCGTGATCCTGGAAGGTACGGAAATCGAGCATCTGGTTCCCGTCACTGAAGTAAGCCGAGAGCAGGTCACCGCTGGCCCCTCGACCGATGAGCCGGAAATCGGCTCGGGTCCGGGCGTAGGACCCACCAAAGGCCGCTACCGAACAAACCACGTTGGCTTGCTGGTCTGCGCTCGACACGAGACGTTCAAGCAAAGTCGTAGCCTCGCCAAGCTGCTGAATCACGAGATAGCCGACATTCGCATCAGGCGCGGCTTCAAGCTCGACAACGGGTACGACCAACTGGTTGGTGTCGTCGCTCCGGCGTCGTTCAAGCACCGTTACCTGCGCGCCATTGGCTGCTCGCACGATGGTGTGCGGACAGGTCAGCGAACCCTCACCCGCGCTGTAGGTGTCGATCACGATCGGAGCCTCGATCGCCACACCCCTTGGCACGTCGATCACGATTACCTCGCCGAGGTTCGCATCGTGGAGGTGGCCGACGGCATCGATGGCCTCTCCACGCACAGAGTTAAGTAGCGCAGCGCCATCAGCATGCTCGGCGATCCGGGTAACCGTAGCCTTGCCGAGCTGTTCGGTGCGCTCGATTTCGGCCACACCGTCGCGAATCGTGACCGTCGCGGCAGCACCATCAATCGTTATTGGGTCGGGCGCCTCCGAAGCGCTCCCAGCCACGGAGTAACCGGCTAGGTCGACATCGCTGATCCGGCTATAACGCCAGACCTCGTCTTCATCGGAGGGGGCATCAGACTCGGCGAACGCGGCTTGTGCTGCCGAGCGAATTTCATCGAGCCACGGCGCCGTGGAAGAGACTGCAGTCATAAGCGCTAAATCTACCGTCGCGCGATGAATTACAGCTGCTTGAGCGTCGATGCCTTTTGTCGCTCGTAGCCGCTACTTACCTCGCCGGAAGAAGCGACCCAAGCCCTTGCGGCGTTTGGCTTCCGCGGCAAGGCGGTCTGCCTCTACCTCGGCCTTGATGTCTGGTCCGGCGGCGTTGACGATGTCCTCGGCAGCGTCAAGGAGCGCAGCGATGGAATCATCGTCACCCAGACTTGCAGGCTCCTCAGGAGTTGCGGGCGTGACAAGCGTTCCGTGACTCCAAGCGACATCGGCGAGACGACGCTCGTACTTTGGGCAATCGACCGGGCACCGCCACGGAGCCTCCGGGGCAATATCGAGGTCGCACTTGCGAACGGTGTCACCAGTGGGATACGTGCGACTCTCGAAGTATTTGCAGTCTTGACGCATCGGCATGCATTCCATAATGCCCGACACGAGCAATCAAGTGGGACCGAGGGACGCAACCATTGTCGAGATCTTCAGCATTTGTCGATCCCGCTCAGCGGAGATTCTACGAACCGGTAGCTCCGGATGCCATAACGCCGATCGTACGTGCCAAGTAACTGAGATCTCGGGTGAAAGAAACGTCGTCGACGTACTCGGCGTCGACCTTAAGCCCGTCGCGCAGATCACCGCTGAGACGAAGGTCCGATACTTGGTACGGACCGGTCATACCCGGCTTCACCTCATGGCGAGGATGGTGCAGGTAACCACGTTCGTCGGCGATCTCGTACACCTCCGGGCGAGGACCAACGAGGCTCATCTCTCCGCGGACCACATTGAACAGCTGTGGCAACTCGTCGAGACTGAAGCGGCGAAGAACCCGCCCGACTCCTGTGTGGCGAGGATCATCTTCGGTTTTGTGGTTAGAACGGCGATCAGTAGCGACAGGAATATCTGTCTGGCGCTGACGACGGTCGTGGCCCATCGTGCGGAACTTGTAGATCATAAATGCCCGCTCGCCCTGGCCGACGCGCTCTTGACGATAGAGAACACCCTTGCCCAGCTTGAGACGAATCATCGCAGCAATTACAAGAAACAGGGGGCTGAACATCGCCAAAATGACCAACGAGCCCACCAAGTCAAGGGGCCGTTTCAGGCGTCGTTCGTAGGTGGATCGGCTGCGCACAAGGTGAAGGTCCTCAACGACCGCCGGGGACTCTTCTGCGGTTCCAACCACTTTGAGCTGGCTCACTACCTACAATCCTCACTAAAACCATCACGAAGTGTGAAAGCCCCACCGCTCTTCACAGTATTTGAGTGTAGCGAAGTGATAATCGGCAATGCAATCCCTACGCAAGGTAGCTGGATCAAAGAGGGACAAACGGCCTACGTGAGATACGGCCCGTAGCGCTCCCATCGTTCAAGGAGGGCGAGTATCGGCGTTGATCAGAAAGGGAAAATGGCCTAGGCCGCCGGGTTTAACCGTGTCCGAAGACTGTCAAAGACTTCGTGGTTGATCGCCCCGGCCTGAGGCGGGCGCTTGACCAAAACTAGTGGACTGCCGACCCGTCGAAGTGTGACTGTGTACGGGCGTAGACCTCGGGCGTAATCGCTCCCATGTCTCTCACCCGCATCAGCGCGTCAACGAGTAGGGGCTGAAGGGCTTCGTTTCCGGGGAAGGGATCTTGGGGGTTAACTCGGGTACGGATCTGTCGGAGAGCGGCCTTCATGCCGACGATCGCATCAAGACGTTCATCGATGAACTCGAGGGAGTCTTCTAACTCGATTCGCGCGGACACCGGAGGTTGCGGCTCCTCGCCGCTGCGGATGCGTTCCAACTCGCGGACCGCGTCGGCCTTGGTGTCACGCAACGTCCGGGCGGTGTCGGTGTATACGCGGTCGGACACCACCACATACTCGGCCCACGTTCCCTGACTATGCGCACTGTCGACAGCAAGAATGGACGCCCGCTGCACCCTCAGAATGGCCGCAACTCGCGCCGTCACATCGTCCCCGCTAAGCATCGATAACGCCCTTTCTCGGCCCCCGCCAATAGTCATAACGAACGAGAGATACCCTACCCGATCGAGCCTTCCATTTGTAGTTCAATCAGTCGGCTCCATTCAACGGCATATTCCATCGGCAACGTACGGGTGATCGGCTCGATAAAGCCATTCACGATCATTCCCATAGCTTGCTCTTCAGAAAGGCCACGGCTCATCAGATAGAAGAGTTGTTCGTCGGCGACCTTCGAGACAGTCGCCTCGTGACCGATGATCGCGTCACGAGCACCGATCTCCATATAGGGATAGGTGTCGCTGATGGAGTCTTCATCGAGAATCAACGCGTCGCACTGCACGTGGCTCTTACAACCAAGCGCATCGTCGGCGACGTGCACAAGCCCGCGGTAGCTGGTTCGTCCGCCATCGGAGCTGATTGACTTCGAGACGATCTTCGACGTGGTTTCTGGTGCGGCATGAACCATTTTGGCGCCGGCGTCTTGGTGTTGGCCATTGCCTGCATAGGCAACGGACAGCACCTCGCCTGAGGCCTTCGGTCCAACCATAACCACGGCCGGATACTTCATCGTCAGGCGGCTACCGATGTTGCCGTCAATCCATTCCATGTGACCCTCGGCGTAGACCTTGGCCCGCTTGGTCACGAGGTTGAACACGTTGTTCGACCAGTTCTGGATCGTTGTGTAAGTGACGCGGGCGCTTTCCTTCACGATGATCTCCACGACCGCCGAGTGCAGCGAATCGCTCGTGTAGACGGGTGCTGAACAGCCTTCGATGTAGTGCACCGAAGAACCCTCATCGGCGATGATCAGAGTGCGCTCGAACTGACCCATGTTTTCCGCGTTGATACGGAAGTACGCCTGGAGCGGTTGATCGACGTGGACGCCTGGCGGCACGTAGATGAAGCTTCCACCGGACCATACGGCTGAGTTGAGCGACGAGAACTTATTGTCGTTGGGCGGGACGACCGTGCCGAAGTATTCCTTCACCAGCTGTGGGTACTCGCGCAGGGCCGTGTCCATGTCGGTGAAGATCACACCGAGCTTTTCGAGGTCTTCACGGTTTCGGTGGTACACAACTTCGGACTCGTATTGTGCGGTTACGCCAGCGAGATACTTGCGCTCGGCTTCAGGGATGCCGAGCTTTTCGTAGGTGTCCTTGATGGCGTCGGGGATGTCGTCCCAGTCGTCCT
>CAYUKM010000031.1:9613-24125 GCA_964445255.1 uncultured Acidimicrobiales bacterium | reverse complement strand
CAGGCGTGATCGAGAACATGAGCGCTTTCGTCGACGAGGACGGCAAGACCCACGAGGTGTTTGGTACCGGTGGTGGAGATGCCTTGGCCGCACAGATTGACGCGCCGCTCGTCGGGCAGATCCCGCTCGACCGAGCGGTCGTAGACGGAGCCGACGACGGTACTCCCGCAGTGTTAGGCGGAGGAGCCGCAGCCGACGAGTTACGCAAGATCGCGCATCAGATCATGACCGAGCTGATCCCACCGATCGACATGAGCGGATGCTCCACGCGGATCATCGACCAAGCGTTGGACAACTTGGCTGCGATGGATGCGGCCGAAGCAGCCGATGAGGCGGCAAGCGCGAGCTAGCGCTCAGTCTCCGGAAGTTCGGGCGGTTCGGGCGTGATGTCGGTGATGTCCGCGTCGGCGGCCGAACGCGAGCTGTTGGCATCGTAGACGTTGCGGCCAGCGCCAGGCCGACGGCCGAACGGACCCGCTGCGCCGAACGGGCTACCCGTTCCGAATCCCTGGGTGGCTCCCGGAGGCGCGCCGAAGCTCTGCGCCTTCACGTCGAGGCGCTTGGAGAAGAACTTGACGACCGGCGGGCGCATGATTGCACGGATTGGCGGGATCAGGAGCGCCAGTCCAAGGACGTCGGTGAGAAAGCCCGGAGTAAGCATCAAAGCCGACGCGAAGAAGATCATCGCCCCATCGGCGAGTTCGTTCGTCGGCATGCGCAGTTGGCCAAAGCTGTCGCGAATTCGCGCAAGCACGCTTAGGCCTTCGCGCTTCACGAGGTACGCACCGACGAGACTGACGAGGATCACGAGCGCGATCGTTGGGAGCAGACTGATCTGGCTTGCTACCTGGGTGATCAGAAACAGTTCGAGGAGCGTTACGACGACGAAGGCTAGGAATAGCTTCACACCCGTACCATACGCCTGGAAGCCTCAGATATTCCCTCTACCAAGCCTGGACCGACCATCGATCGGTGATTTTGAGCCGGCTGACACTGCGGTCGCCGCCTCGTGCCTTCGCCTCATACATTGCGTCGTCAGCCTGGCGAATCGCATCGTCGGTGTTGTCGTCTTCGTCGACTTCGACCAGACCGATGGAGGCTTCAAGCGTGAACCTTCGACCCTGCGCAAAGATCCAGCAGCGAGAGACCGGCGAAGATCGTCGGCGAGGCCTGGACGAAGTCCACCGTCGCTCCCGGCAACCACCCGACGAACTCATCACCCCCGAGACGCGCAACCAACGCGTGCGAGGGGGCGACGGCACGAAGTCGGCGGCCAACCGCCGCTATTGCGATATCTCCAGCGGCGTGACCAAGCTCGTTGTTGATCCAGGAGAAGTTGTCGAGGTCCAAGATGAAGATCACGCCAGCGGAACGGGGTGCTCTTGAAACCGCGCACCCTAAGCTGGCGACGTGACTGACGAAGCCAAGGAGACAAACCCAAGCCGGCCTCCGTCGGTAGACGCCCTCGCTCGCCAAATCGCCGATGTCGACATGCCGCATCCGCTACTGGTCGATGCCGCTCGCCGAGCTATCGCCGACGGGAATCCCGATGCGGCCCGTGCGTATGCGCACCAAACGCAACGGGGGCTCCTCAGCCGGGTCATTAACGCAACGGGGACGCTCCTGCACACCAACCTGGGACGGGCCCCAAACGGCGTGCATCAAGACGCTGGCTTCCGGAACCTCGAACTCGACATCGAAACGGGTGAGCGGGGTTCTCGACAAGCGGCCGTGCCGGGACTGTTCGCTCGCTTGGTTGGTGCCGAGTCGGCGATGGTCGTCAACAACTGTGCGTCAGCGGTGATGCTGATCCTCGGGGCGCTCGCCCGCGACCGCGGGGTCGCAGTTTCTCGCGGCGAGCTCGTCGAGATCGGGGGCGGCTTTCGTGTTCCCGACGTGATGGAACAAAGCGGTGCGAAGTTGGTGGAGGTCGGTACGACCAACCGCACCCGCGTCGCCGACTTCCGCACCCGTATCGAAGACGAATCCAACGACATCGCGCTGGTGATGCAAATCCACCAGTCGAACTACAAGATCACCGGCTTTACCGAAATGCCCAGCACGAAGGGTCTGGCATCTCTCGGGGTGCCTCTCGTTTCCGACATCGGTTCGGGCCTGCTCGACGGAGCGTGCCCGTGGCTCCCAGAGGGGCCACCAACATGGTTGGCCGACGAGCCAGCGGCGAAGCAGACGCTGGCCGACGGCGCAGCGCTGGTGGCCTTTTCTGGCGACAAGCTCCTCGGTGGCCCTCAAGCGGGAATCATCGCCGGCGATGCTGCACTGGTGAACGCTTGCAAGAAGCACCCGTTGGCCCGAGCGCTTCGACCGGGTGGGCTGGTTCTCGGCGCATTGCAGGAACTCGCCATCGCGTACCTCAATCGCGACCACACCGCGATCCCGTTCTGGTCCATGGCGGCGGCTCCTCTGAATGATTTGCAACAGCGTGCCGAGACGATCGTCAAGAACGCTGGCGTTGGCACCGTGATCGAAACCAAGGCGGTTCCGGGCGGCGGCACACTTCCCACCGTCGAGATCCCGTCGTTCGGTATCACCCTTAATGGTGACCATCGGACCCAACTGCGGAGCGCACCCCTACCGATCGTGGCCCGAGTCACCGCAGACATGACGATCCTCGATGTGCGCTCGGTCGATCCTGCAGACGATGCAGCCATTACCGAAGCGCTGGCGCAAATATGAGCTGTTGGCACAGCGAATTGGTCGTCTTATGAGTGTCGTTTCGACCGCGGGCCACGTCGACCATGGCAAGTCGACACTGGTGCGCGTGCTCACCGGCACCGACCCGGATCGTTTCGCTGAAGAAAAGGAACGCGGTCTCACTATCGACCTGGGGTTCGCCTCGACCAAGCTCCCGAGCGGCAAGGTCCTCTCGCTCATCGACGTGCCGGGCCACATCCGCTTTCTCAAGAACATGCTGGCTGGTGTCGGCGCCGTCGACGCATGCCTGTTCGTCGTCGACGCTAACGAGGGCTGGAAGCCTCAAACCGAGGAACACCTTCGAATCCTCGATCTGCTCGGCGTCACGCAGGGCGTCGTTGCGCTCACGAAGGTTGGGCTGGCCGATGAAGACCTCGTCGAGCTGGCGATGCTCGATGTGGAAGAGCGGGTCGAGGGCACGTTCCTCGAAGGTGCTCCGGTCATTCCGGTCGACTCGCTCGATGGAACCGGCATCGATGATCTCAAGGCCACCCTCGACGAACTCCTCGCCAATACACCCGATGCCAAGGATCGAGGCACGCCGCGTTTGTGGGTTGACCGCGCGTTCTCTGCAAAGGGGTCGGGAACAGTGGTCACCGGCACACTCACCGGTGGTCGCGTCCGAGTCGACGACGAGCTGACTCTGCTTCCAAGTGGCCGCGATGTGCGGGTGCGAGGCTTGCAGAGCCTTCATGCCGAGCGGACCAAGGTCAGCCCAGGTCATCGCACCGCGATCAACCTCACCGGGGTCAGTCACGACCAAGTTCGCCGAGGCGACGTGGTCGTCCGTGAAAACGAATGGCATAAGACTTCAGTCTTCGACGGTGCGCTGAGCGTGCTCGACTCGCTCGACCATGAAGTGTCACGGCGAGGAGCACACCTGCTGTACCTCGGAGCGGGAGAACACGCCGTGCGCATTCGCATCCTCGGTCCGGCGATTGCACCGGGCGGGAAGGGCAACATCCGCGTCTACCTTCCCCACGAGCTGCCGCTGCTTCCCGGCGATCGGTTCATCCTCCGAGAGGCCGGGCGCTCCGAGACCATCGGTGGCGGCGAAGTTCTCGACATCGACCCACAGACCAAAGCATCGGAGGCATCGCCGGATCGTTCGGTTGATCGCGTGATCGCCGAGCGCGGCTGGGTGAAGGTAGACGAGTTGAAGCTCTTGACCGGCGAAGACCGCGAACCCGACGTAGGCGACTGGGCTGTCGATCCAGAAGCGTTGGCCACAGCGGTCGAGCAGATCCGAACGCAAGTCGAAGAGGCTGGCGCCCTCGGTCTGGAGACCGCTGGGCTTTCCCCCGAAGAACGAGCCACCCTCGAACTGCTGACCGACGTCAACGTCAGCGGCGGGCGGGCAACGATGCGCGAAGCCGCCGACCCGCTTGCCGAGCATCCATTTGTTGCCGCCGTACGCGCTGCACCGTTCGCCCCTCCCGGCCCCGACGGCATCGACCGCGAAGAGCTCCGAGAGCTCGTACGTCGAGGACAGCTCATCGTCGAAGACGGTGCCTACTTCGTTCCTGAAGCGATCGATCAGGCAGCCGAGCTGCTCGCCGACATGCTCGCCGAGCAGCCCGAGGGCGTGACCGTGTCCGAGATTCGTCAGCGCATGGGCAACACGCGCAAACATGCCATGCCGTTGCTTGCAAGACTCGACGGAACCGGCGTAACCCGCCGCCGAGAAAACCTCAGAATCGCCGGCCCCCGCCTCCCAAAACGAACTTAGAGGCCGCGCCCTAAGTCCTTCTGAGGGATCCACGGTAGCCCGCAGCTGCGAAGCCGGTGCGGGCGGAACGGGGCCTCCGGCCAGCAGCAGTCTTAGCGAGGAACGAGCGGCAGCATCGAGAGCCCCCTGGGGCTCGGATTGCGACTGCTGGAGGGCGAAGCCCGGGAGACTTAGATCAGGACTCGGCGTTCTTGTTCGCTGAGCCCGCCCCAGACGCCGTGGGGTTCACGGATGTCGAGTGCGTATTCGCGGCAGGAAAGCATGACCGGGCATGCGGAGCAGATCTCCTTTGCGCGCGCTTCGCGCGCAATCTTCTCGCGCTTTCGTTCGGTCGTCGTTGGGGGGAAGAACACATTTCCCAACGGTCCGCGACATGCCGCACCCTCTTGCCAATGTAATCCGCCGATTTTTGTTTGGGTTTGCTGTGCCGCCATGGCGTTGCGCCTCCTTGTAAGGCGAACCTAGGCGCGAACAGTGGCGCGAAACAAGGGTTAATTTCGGACAATTGGCCAATTTCTACGCGCGTGCCTAGCGCGGCGGCAACCGCCAGTTACCCACCAGCAACTTCAGTTACAACTTCCTCAGTTTCCCCAAGATCAACGTCTAGTTCGGGCTCCGAAGATCGCCGCTTCTCGCGGTAGTCGATCGCGCCTCCAGCTTCGGGTTCGACCTCGAGCAGCAAGCCATCGACCTCGATAACACGAGCCCGTTCACCGGCGGGGATTGGCGTGGCTCGGTTGGTGCGGGCCCTCCACGGCGCACCGCGGAGCGTGACGATTCCGTCAGGGTCAACGGCCTCGACAACTTCGCCGACTTCACCGATCATCCACTCCCGCCCGATCGTCGGCGTCGAGAAACGCGTGCGAACCATCGCGGGCATACCCGACAACATCGCCATGATCGTCCCGAGAATTCCGACGACCAGCGGCAACCACCCAATGCTGTGATCGGGGATCAAGACGAGTGAGCCGAGAATCAAGAAGACCACGCCGACGCCACTCCAAAACGCCTGGATCCCCGATTGCACATCGATCGCGAACCCGATAAACGCGATGACCAATAGGGCGACGGCCCACCAACGAGCGTCCAGTACCGACAAGCCATACGCGCCCGCCAAGACACTGCCTGCCCCCAGCACACCCGCGATGCCGATGCCGGCGGTGTAGAGCTCGAATACCAACAAGCCGAGGCCGATGATGAAGATCAGGTAGGCCACCGGCGGCGACGCGAA
Organism: uncultured Acidimicrobiales bacterium; assembly: GCA_964445255.1. GTDB lineage: Bacteria > Actinomycetota > Acidimicrobiia > Acidimicrobiales > SHLQ01 > SHLQ01. The sequence goes on along the minus strand of CAYUKM010000031.1, from coordinate 18,450 downwards.
GGTGTGGAACTGCTGCTCGATGAGCGGAAGGGTCACGAACCGAGTCGGCGACTCGGGCACACGAGTGGGCTGGGCATCGTCGGCGAGGACCGAACCACCCGGGATGGTGTCACCTGCTTGGAAGATGGTGGATTGAAAGCCGGGCAGCTCAAGGAGGTGGTTCAAGATCACGGGTGCGTCCTGGATGGGAAGCGCTCCATCGTTCACGCCGATTTCAAGAAGCTCGTCGTAGCCAACGACCTCTCCGTTGAAGCCTCCCTCAAGGATGCTCACGAACGGCGCATTGAGCGCTGGTCCTTCGAGGACCGACTCGCCGAAGTCGCCAATCTCCGAACCGGGTGAGATTCCGATTCGTGTGGTCGCGATCGCCAACTGACCAGCGCCACCGAGAGCACGTCCGTTGCCCGACGGCCCAAGCCAAACCGAGACCGGGATATCGAACTCGGCGACTCGGGTGATCAGGGCGGCAAGTTCGGCATCGCTGATCGCTGCGCCCTCGCTTTCCATCTGCAAGATCACGCCCGCAGCACCGTTGGCTTCGCTTTCATCTAGCGACCGCTCGATGAAGTCGGCCATCACCGGATCGATCAGACCATTGACCTCAATTACATCGAAAGTGCCATCGCTGAGCTGCGCGTTTGCTGGCGCAGCGGACAGAATGAGACCGGCAAGCACAAGCAGTCCGGCTACGACACGTCGCATGGTGACCTTTGGAACTCGAAGAGAGCGATTTTCATTACCCATATCCGCTCCTCATCATCGCGGGAAAGGGTGGCGTAGGAAAGACGGTACTCAGCGCGGCGATAGGAACCGCCTCCGCGAGGGGTGGTCTTTCGACACTTATTATTGAGTTGGACGGTCAACGCCAGCTCTTACCACTGGTCACAGACGACCCTGAGGCGCTGCCCAACGACCCTGGTCAGGGCCCAATCGAGGTCTCAAACTCGCTTTCGTGGGAGAGCCTGCACCCGGATCGGCTGCTTGCAGCTTGGTTGTCCGGGCACAGCATGGGGCTCGTCGCGGACCGTTTAGAACGCACGGGCGCACTGTCGGTAATCGCCACTTCGGTTCCCGGTATCCGCGATGTTTTGTTGATCGGCTACATCCGGGCAGCGTTGGAGTCAGGTCGCTGGGATCGGATCGTGGTTGACGGTCCCGCATCGGGACGAGCGCGGGAGCTCCTGCGAGCACCTCGCCAAGTGGCCGAGGCCGCAAGCGAGGGGCCCATTCACGATCAGGGAACCCGCGCCCATGCCCTGTTGACCGATCACGAGCGATCCGCAGCCGTCCTGGTCACTCTCGCTGAAGAGACTCCCGTCAACGAGACAATCGAAACCGCTTTCGACATCGAGGATGATCCGGGCATTCGCCTAGGGGGTGTGGTGGTCAATCGAATCTTCCCGCGCCGAGAGCCCCCTGCAAGCTTCGATTCCCATCCGCTGGGTCCGGGAGTTCGTGCCCGCTATGAGGCGAACGTCGCCAATATTGCCCGCCTCGAAGACGAACTGCCCGTGCCGCGCTATGAGACCGCCGAACAACCGGGCGGTATTCGAACACCGGGTGATATCGCAAACTTGCTCAACCCTCCGGCCGAGACGACTCCACCACCGTCGGTCAAAGCCCTAGAGCGAAGCTTCGAAGCGATCGACGCTCTGCTCGAACGTCCGGTCGTCATAACGGTTGGGACCGGCGGCGTCGGCAAGACGACCATGAGCGCAGCATTAGCGACCCGAGCCGCCCAGATGGGTAAGTCCGTTGCGCTCGTGACGATCGATCCTGCCAAACGTCTCGTCGACGCCCTCGGATTGGAGACCCTCGACGATGACCTGCACCCAATCCCGTTAGCTACGGGCAACCTCGCAGCCACCATGTTGGACCCGGGTCGGACGTTTGAACGGGTGGTGCGCCGCCATGCCGAAAACGACGCTCATGCCGCCCGGATTTTGCAGTCCCCGTTGGCCCACCAACTAGCCGAGTCGCTTTCCGGGATGACCGAGTACATGGCGGTCGAGCGCCTGTGGGAACTACACACCGACCCGGACATCGATCTCGTGGTGGTCGACACTCCCCCGTCATCGGACGCATTGGCGTTTCTCGACGCGCCGACCCTGCTGGCGCGCTTACTCGACAACCGCATGTACCAAGTGCTCGTCCACGGGAAGAAGCGATCGATCGTCGATCGTGCCATTGGCGGCCTGGTCAATCAACTCGTGTCGATCGTTGGCGGCGTGGTCGTGCGAGACGCGGTGGCGTTCTTCCAGAGCTTCGCCGGGATCGAAGATGGCTTTCGCGAACGCGGAAGCCACATCCACGATCTGTTGCGCAGCGATGCGACCGGCGTAGCCCTCGTCGCATCCCCAACAGGTTCATCGTTGGAGAACGCCGAAGCGTTTCACGCCCAGCTTGTTGAAGCCGGGGTGACGCCTGAACTCACCATCGTCAATCGCTGCACGCCCGAGGTCCCCGGAGGTGGTCGCGCAAAAGCAAACAAAGCGATCGTCGATCATCTACGCCGAAAGCGGGCGGCCGAATACGACAACATCGCGGAGTACATCTCCACATCGACGATCCCGGTGGTGCTCGTCGATGACTTGCCGCTTCCGGTGACTGACCTCGACAGCGTCGTTGCGCTCGCCGGGCAGATCTCGAACTGATCGGGGCTTATTCTTCGGCGAGTTCGCGAAGCGCTGCTAGCGCATCCTCCAGCGACTCGGTGACGGGAACGATCCGATCGAAGCCCGTGGTGTGGAGCAACTTGTTCAAACCGGGTTGGGTCGAAACCACCGCCACATCGCCCCCACCCTCGCGGACACGACGGATCGCACCGATAAGTGCACCTAAGCCAGCGGAATCCATAAAGGGCACTTCTGATAGCTCGATAATGAGCCACCGGACGCTCTCGATGTTGGAAAGCGTTTCGCGGAATTCGCCAACCGTGTAGGCATCGACTTCTCCGCCTAGGCGGCACAAGTGATACCCGTCGCCTTCGTCATTTTGTTCGACGTTGATCTCAAGCATTGAGAAACCTCGCATTCCGGGGTCGTCGCCGACACCGTACAACTGGAGAACACCTGATGGTAACCCGAACTCTCTTGCTCGGCACCTGGACATCAGATTGATACGATTTAGCAATATGTCCGATGTATTGCTCGCAACCGACGCCGACTGGCTCTTTGATGATGTCGCCGCAGCCCTGGGTGGCACCCATGATGTCCACAGAGTCCGCGAAGGTTCCGCCGTCGCTGCCGCAGTCGGGGAAGTTCAGCCCGGGTTGATCATTCTCGATCTGCAAATCGGCAACATGGGCGGCGTAGCGACCTCGCTCCTGCTCAAACAAGAGGCCCGCGCCGGACGCCTCCCGGAGGCTCCGATATTGCTGTTGTTGGACCGCGCTGCAGACGAGTATCTGGCCTCGCAATCCGACGCCGACCGTTGGGTCGTTAAGCCGCTGAACTCGTTGGCACTGCGCCGGGCAGCCCAAGAGCTGCTCCCCGAGCCGGTCTAAGAAATCTGTGGTCCGTTTCCGGCGATAGTCGCTGATTTCTGACCACAGAACTGCTGACCGTCGCGACCAGAGAACTCTGGCGAGGGCGTACTACTGTTTGGGGCATGGTGTCGGCGTTGCGCTCATTGCCGCCCCGGACGTGGGTTCGGGCGGTTCCTTATGCACTCATCGCCGCGCTGTTTATCGGGATTCCGTCCGACATCATCGACACACCGATCTTTGGACGCCCGGTCGAGTTGCGCTCGATCGATTACGTGATCTGGATCATTTCCTCAGCCCTCATCGGACTCACCTTCGCGATTCGCCTACCGAATCGCCTCCGCGAAGCTGAGGAGAAGAACGACGTCCGCACTGCCTGGGGCGGTTTCGCGTCGTTCCTTGCCGTTGGGTGCCCTGTCTGTAACCAATTCGTTGTGGCAGCGATCGGTACCAGTGGCGCACTGACCTGGTGGGCTCCCGTCCAACCGATCTTCGGAGTCCTCGCCATCGGGTTTGTGCTGTGGGCGTTGCGCACCCGATTGAACACCTACCAACTCGCCACATGTCCAACACCTCGCAAGCGGGCGTCAACCAGTAACGCAACAGCTGACGCACCAACCTTCCCGGTCGCAGGGCAACAGATCCAGCTCTAACGCCGCAAAACGCGAAGGGCCCCCACCTTGCGGTGGGGGCCCTCGGGTTTACGTGGAACTGACGAGTTTCGTCGGAGTGGCCGGGTGACTAAGCCGGCTGCAGCGAGAGAACTCCGGCGAGGTCGAGATACCCGACCTGTTCGCCAGCTCGGTTGTAAACGAGCACGTGGCGCTTGCCCGATTCCTGAGCCCGTTGCAGGACTACGGGCATGGGCTCATCAACGAGTGCGCTTGCAAAGTTGCTCCATTCGACAAGGAGCTCCTCTGCCTGCAGCTCGGTGCGGTGCGCCGGTGGGGTTTGGTGGATTGCAGTAGTTGGGATCAGTCCATCGACTCCGTACGGTCCCCATAGTGGGAAGGCGACCGGCTTGTCGTAGCTCAAGCTCATCGACTCAAGACCAGCGACGGTGAGGCCCCGTGTGATAGGTGCGACGATCGGGAACATCTGCGTTGCGACGCCCGACGTTTCGATGCGTTGCTTGGCTTCGGCTCGAGCTCGCTCGGCACCAGCGGCCGACCGGAGGAAGAATCCGAGGATGGCGAAGATGAAGGTGCCATTGCCAGTGAGGAGTCCGATTACACCGAGAGCAAGCAGAGCGTTACCGAAGAGCTGTCCGGCCTTTGCCGCAGTTGCCCGTGCCTGATGGCGGTTGCGCTCACCTCGCCAGAGGGCGGCGGTGAGTACTCGGCCACCGTCGAGCGGGGCGGCAGGGATCAGGTTGAATACGGCGAGCCCCAAGTTCACCAGAGCGAGGTAGCCGAGAGTGAAGCTCAGCAGGCCTCCGCCCACGATGAAGGTACTGATGAACCAGGTGCTTGCGAAGATCGCTGCTAAACCGACGCTGACGGCAGGACCGGCGATCGCGATGCGGAACTCCGCACCGGGATTATCGGCCTCTTTCTCGAGTTCGGCGACTCCACCGAGGAACCAGAGCGTGATGGCCCGGACCTTGATGTCGTTGCGCTGAGCCACGACAGCGTGGCCGAGTTCATGGGCCAGAATGGAGGTGAAGAAGAGAGCCACGTTCACTACTGCGAAGAGCCAGATACTGAAGGTGGAGGAGCCGGAAACGAATGACGGAATAATTCCGACGGCGAGATTGAGAATGTAAAAACCAGCGATCAAGAGTAGCCCCCAGTTGATACCAACGGGGATTCCCGAGATCGTTCCGAGTCGCAGCGATTGCCGCATGATGAACCACATTTCCTTTCGTGAAATTAGGGGGCTTGGATACTAAGAAGAACCCGATATCAAGGTCATTTGTTTCGGTTCTCGTAAAGAAGAACTGAATAACCGGGGGAATTCGGGAGGAACTCAGGAATCGCCCGCGAGTTGGTCGCCCTCGACGATTGTGAACGGCGACAGTTCGACGCCCTGCCCGGTCCAGAACCATGCATCTCCGTCGCGAAACACCTCATAGGCATCCCATGAAGGCAACGGCGGCCACAGGCTTTCGTATTGCCCGGTGGTGACGTTCACGCGCCACTCACCCAATGACCCGTTAGCGGCTCCATCGGCGAGGTAGATCGTCTCGCCGTTGGGGTCATAAAACTGGCGGTAGTCCTCGCCCACCCAATTGCCGATGATGGTGTTACCTGAGAGCGCCGACGCAAGCTCGTCACCGGAGACCAAGGTGAGGCCATCGGGAACGTCGACATCGACAGCGGTTGCAACCGCTGTCGATGTGGTGGAGGAAGTCTCTGGAGCGGCGATCGGTGCTGTCGTTGTGGGGGCCACCTCAACGGATACAGAGTTGTCGGAGGCGGCTTCGGCTCCCCCACATGCAGCAAGGATGAGAGCCCCGGTAGCGGCGAGTGCGCGAAGCCGGGTTTGGGTCATCGCTGACTCGGGAACAAGAACCGATCTGTGTCGCCGCGGCGAGTGCGTGAGAACGCGTTGAGCTTGGTGAGCTGGCTTTCGGTGTAGTCACCGGTCATACGACCGAGCTGTCGTTTCTGATCGCTGGCAGGGGCCTTGCGATAGCGGCCAGGCGTATTTGTCGTGGTTCGTCCGGTGAGGCGACGTAGCTCATCACTATCAGCGAAGATCGCGCTGGCGACGTTACGGCGAGCGGCCTTTTCGTACAGACCTTCAAGGTTGATCACGCGGTGATCATAGAGAACCCGAGTGACCTCATGACCGTGCATGAAACCGGCCTCAGTGGTGACGACACCATCGATCTGGCCGATCTCCATTTCGCCGACCCAGAAGCATCCTTGAGCCAAGAATGCCTCATCGAGGTACTCGCTGTGTTCTTGTTCGAGCAAGCGGAGGTAGTCGGGAACTTCGCGGCCAGCGACTTCGAGAGTCGCGACCATGCGAGCCAGGAGAGGACCTGTCTCCCAGACACGGTCTCGTCGAGCGATGATGTCATCGCCGGCAGAATTCAAGAAGCGAACTACTTGATAATTCCAGGCTGGTTCACCGTAGGCGCTAAGCACTTCGGCATCCCGTCCACCTGAGTTGTTGTGAATGAGTAGCGGGACGAACTCCCGCTCGATTGCTTCGACCACGAACGGGTTAGACAAGACGTCTTTGCCGAATTGTTTACAGCCAGCACATCCCGGAACTTCCTGGAAGAGGGCAAATACGGGGCGGCCGGTTTCTTCGGATGTTGCGAGGGCGTCATTGAGTTCGCGCATCCATTCGACCGTGCCGGTCTCGATGGGCTGGGAACGTAGTGCACCACCTGCAGGTGCTGGGCGACGGAAGAGTTTCATGCTTAATGGAACCGTGAATGCGGTAAACCCCTTCCGTGGAACAAGAAAACATATCGACAACAGCCAACAGAGCGCCATTGACACCCCCTCCCCGGTGCTCGACTGCTAAACCAGAAGCGTCTGGATTAATCCTCGAAGTTGGGCCTTGGTGAACCTCACACCCGAGCAATACAGAATTCTCTTCGGCGACTCTCCGCCGGAGGATGAGTCGCGTCCCGCTTTCCTCGACGCGAAAAGGGTCGTACCGGATCAACAAGTTCCCACGCCCAAACCCACCTTCGACGTCCCTCCACAAGTCCGCAACCCCAGGGCAAGCGAGTACAACGTCTCCGTCGAGGAACAGCCGCCGAGCACCGCACTCGTCCTAGTGCCATCCATCCCCGCCCCACCGGAACCCCGTCGACCTCGCGCAGCTGAGGTGCTCATCGCATTGGCGCTCTTTGCTGCCCTGGTCGCGTCACCCTTTGTCCTCGATCGTCTCAACGACGATCCCGAGGCCGAGGTTCTCTCCGAAGCAGTAGTCGCCGTTGAGCCCAGCCTGGCGGAGCCATTGGAAACCGAACCGGTGGGGCCGAGCGACGAACCCTCTGTCGCAATCTCCGAACTTGAGGGACAGCGAGCTTTAGTGGCGCTGGCGAACGCCACGGTCCTGCCGGTGGACCAAGTCGCTAGTGGCTTTAATCCCAACGACTACTTCGCGGGCTCATGGCCAGACTCCGACGGTGACTGCCAGTCCGATCGAGAAGAAGTATTGATTGATCGATCCATCGTGGACGTGGGGTTAGACATCGATGGTTGTCGAGTCATAGTCGGGCGTTGGATCGACCCCTTTACGAGCCAATTTCTCACCGACGCAGCTGAAATCCGAGTGATCCGCACGGTGCCCCTGGAAATAGCGGATCAGACCGGAGCTGCGGACTGGACGAGTGCTCAACAGCGCGCCTTTGCAGTCGATGCAGCCTTTGAGGCGAGTCTGCGGGTGGTAGCGGTAAATACCGCCGATGAACGGGGAGACCGAGGACCCGACGAGTGGCAGCCTGAACCGGCTCTTCAATGTGCCTACGCGGTCGATTGGGTGTCCGTGAAGACCCGCTGGAACCTCGCCTACACTGCCCAAGAGCTAGAAGCGCTACAAAACATGTTGACCACGTGCGGTTCGTAGGTCGCGACTTTGTGGCGCTGTGCGTAGTCTTTTCAACGAAATACTCCAACGGTGCCCACCATCGTCGAAGGATTAGACCGTCAGAGTTTTCTACGCGGTCGTAAACTTCCTGTAGTAGGGGCGCCGCCTCAACTACGGTCTGTTGCGGCAGCACAAGCGGAATATGGAACATGAGCGACTCGGAACAACCAACTAACGATATTGATGCGCTAGCAAGCAAGGCTCAAGCGATGTTGGCACGCGTGAAGGCCTCGGCTGACCCGCTTGCGTCCACCGGGACATCTCTTGGTTCGTCAACCACGCTCGATCGTCCGGTTACGGATGCTTCTACGACCGAAGAAGTCGACGAGCTGCTGGATGATCCCGCGTCAACGGAGGCTCCGATCGAGAGCCGTTCCGCAGAGGTCGAAGGGTCCGACACCAAGACTCCAACCAGCGATGCCGATGGCAGCGAAGCCGTCGCCACCGAAACCTCCGAAGACCTCAGCGCGGATTCAGTGGAAGAGGTTGACGCTGCTGAGCAGCTCAACACCGATGATGACGCAGACACCGAGCCGTTCTTCAAGACCGAATCCAACGAAGGCGTCGCCACCGAGCTTGATGCCGACGTCGTCGAAGTCGATGCTGACACCGTCACCACCGAAACCGCCGACCTCGACACCGAGCTTGGCGACGTCACCGACTCCACGCCAGATACCGCCACACTCGACAGCGACATCACCGACCTTGAAGTCGACACGACCGACCTCAACACAGAGCATGGCGACATCACCGACCTTGAAGTCGACACGACCGACCTCAACACAGAGCATGGCGA
>CAYUKM010000031.1:9448-9513 GCA_964445255.1 uncultured Acidimicrobiales bacterium | reverse complement strand
CATCACCGACCTTGATGCCGACGTCGTCGAAGTCGATGCTGACACCGTCACCACCGAAACCGCCG
>CAYUKM010000031.1:6481-9348 GCA_964445255.1 uncultured Acidimicrobiales bacterium | reverse complement strand
CTTGATGCCGACGTCGTCGAAGTCGATGCTGACACCGTCACCACCGAAACCGCCGACCTCAACACAGAGCATGACGACATCACCGAAGATCTCGACGCCGACCTAGACAGCCCAGACCTCGAGATCGGCGACGCCGATGTCGCCTCCGAGGATTTCGCTGCTGCGACACCGCTGATCACCGCGCCTGGAACCACCTCCGAAGCTCCCAACCTTGATGTCGCTTGGCCGACCCTCGAAACACAGGTCCCGGAGAACTTCGGCAACGCGTCCTTCGAGTCCTTGGAATCCGAAGAATTGGCCGATGAGACGATTCGTGACATCAGTGGTCTAACAGCCGATCCCGAGCCTCTACCTGAAGATGGCGCTCCGATCGAACTCGCTCGACCGGAAGGCGAAGAGCCCTCGATCGGTGGTCTAGGACTCGACGACGACGGCTCGTTCGACGATCTGGAATTCCGTGACGTCATGGACGAAAAGCCCGGATCAGCGCCGGCGAGTGAAGCAGAGTTCGCCGCTGCATACGATTCCACGGTTGGCGCAGAACCGAGCGCAGCACCTGATCTCAACACCAAGATCGTGCCGGTTTCTTCGGTGGACGGAGACGTCAGTGACCTCTACGACGCCCCGGAACAAGTAGTCGCACCAAAGAAGCGGCCACTGAACCCGCTCTTGCTGCTGTTGATACTCGTCCCGCTGCTCGTCCTTGTGTTCTTTGGCGATCAAATCTTTGATCGAGACGCTGGGGACAACGCTGGTGTCGAAACGGATGCGACCGAACCTATCGAACCAGACGAAAGCGAGCCTGCGGTGACCACCGAGGCACCAACCACCACCGAAGCGCCAACAACCGAGGCTCCAGAAACAACGGGGGCGCCGGAAACCCTTCCGGTAGCCCGGACCCCGTGGGATCTTCTGGGAGAAGGCACGAACACGGGCAACTTCACGAACTTGGCAAGCGGGTTCGGGTTGCAAGACCTTCTTGAAGGCCGAGTAGAAGGTGCAGAGGAGACCGAGTTCACTGTCTTCGCTCCGTCTGACGCAGCGCTCGCCGCGTTAACTCCCGAACAGCTCGGTGTGCTCACGGCAGATCCCGAAGCGGCGGCCCGGCTGATCGACTATCACATCATCGAACTACGCCTGAACGCCGAAGAACTCGAGGACTTGGGAGCGTTCGAGACACGGTCGGGCCTACCGATCGAAATAACTCGCGTCGGCGACGACCTCATCCTGAACGGTGAAGTCAGAATCCCCGAGGAAGCCCTCGAGTCAGAGACCGGCAATGTGTTCGTGATCGGCAGCGTTCTGCAACCTCCATCAGACCAGCCTGCATCGATCGACGACGCTCTCGACTTCGGAAACATCACGTTTGAGACGCTTTCAAACCGGCTCACGCCCGCTGGCATCGCCGAGCTGGATCGCGCGGTGGAATTCTTCAATGAAAACCCTGACCTGAGCGCGGTGATCGAAGGCCATACCGATACCGACGGCAGTACTGACGGCAACCAACGGCTCTCGGACCGTCGTGCACAAGCGGTTCTTGACTATCTCGTGTCCCAAGGGATCGATGCAGGCCGCCTCGAGGCCCAAGGATTTGGCGAGTCACAGCCGATTATCGTCGACGGAGCCGAAGACAAAGAGGCCAGTCGCCGAATCGAGATCATCCCTTCCTGAGCTTCCCACTCGTTCCTCGTTCCAGCGGTCGCAATCCGAGCCCTGGAGGCGAAGCCGGGAAAATCAGTCGTCAGCGAGAATCCACTTGCGCGCAGCGTCCTGATCCCCTTCACCATCAAGAAACTCTTGAAAGCGAATGTCTAGGGTTGGATCTTCAGGCGCCCACTCTTCTGTCGGTGTTTGCCTCTGAACAGAAACTGCTTTGGCGGCAGCTACGCGGGCTGCGTGCTTTGCTGCCAGTTGGCGTTCCTTGAACGCCCGAACGGCCGCGTGCACCCGACGAAGCTGCTCTTCGGCAACGTTTGCTCGATGGAGCGCAACCTGGAGCTGAGCTGTCAACTCCTCGATCTGACGATCGGCATTGATGGTGGCAGCAGTTGTATTCATCCTCGCCAATCGGCACAGAGGACACAAAAATTAGCAGTTAGAGGGGGGTTGAATATACAGCGCAAGCTCTCAGGTTCTCCCAAGTAACTCCGATAAGACTTCCTAGACGAGGGAGTGCTCGTCGCCACGTCAACTGGAGTTACTTTGATGTCTGAAGAGGTGAATTTCGAATGGCCGTCGTTTAGTACGGTTCTCGAAGACGTCGCCGCTAGTCGCGGAGTGAATCGCGTTCTGCGACCCCTAGACGACCTCATAGAACAGGCGCGCGCCGACGACCCCGATCAACTTGATTCTCCACAGCCGATGGTGATTCGTTCAGAGCTCACCGAGCCACTCTCGCTCCCGGAGCCACTAGAGCCGCTCAAACTCGACACTTCACGAGTGCGAGAATTGCTCGATACACGGGCATCGACCGAAGAGCTGGAGCTGTCGGCGTTGTCGACGCTCGCTGACCCCGTCGAAACCGAACTTCGAGACCACGCGGATGCTGAGTTCGAAGCAACGGATGCCGTTACCGAAGACCTCGACACCGATACCAATGTCGAACAAGACGCTGAATACGAGTTCGAACCCGAGCCCGCTGCAGAGTCCCTTGAATTCGAAACCGAGGTTGAAAGCCTCGAGGTCGAACTCGAGGCCGACACCGAACTCGACGAGCTAGAAACCGAAGAGGACGTCTTCGAAACTCTCGAACTCGAAACCGAAGCGGACCTTGAAGAAGAACCCGACGCCGGAACCGACCTCCTCGAACTCACAACCGAAGCCGAAGACCTCGATACCGAAACCGACGAGCTAGATACCGAAACCGA
>CAYUKM010000031.1:1508-6381 GCA_964445255.1 uncultured Acidimicrobiales bacterium | reverse complement strand
CCAGCGAAGACGCCGAGCCAGTCGCTCTTGACTGGGGAGATACCACCGAAGACGCCGAGCCAGTCGCTCTTGACTGGGGAGATACCACCGAAGACGCAAGCCCGATTTTCGATTCCTGGGAAGAGTCACCGGCTTCGAGTGGCGAAGCGATCGAGCCGTCAGAAACAGCACTCGTCTTCGATATGTCCGACGAGCAGATCATTCAACACGAAGCAAGTGCGGGAACGGCTGCAGCCGAGGATGTCTTCGTCACCGAGGATCCCGCCGCAGACCTCTTGCTCCCAGGACTAGACGTCGACGACGTGCTTGGCAACACCACCAAGGACGAGCCTGCTCCCGACATAGCGTCCGAAGACAACAACGTCGTCAACTTGTTCGAAACCCCAACACCCGAGTGGGATATGGGGTTCGACTCCATCGAGGTAGCCAATGAGATTGAGGGAGACCTCCTCGATCTGAGCGGCGACGCCGACGTCATCCCCATACCAACTACCGACAACATTGATGACGGCTTGCTTGGTGATGCCAGCGGCTTTGAATTCACCGGCTTCGGCACCCCGGTCGAGTCAGCAACAGACGACGACCCCGACGGCAGGAACTGGCGCCCTCTCGAAGAGAATGAGCCGATTGTTGCCGCAGACGACGATGCGCCGACATCAGACCCTTGGGCATACATGCGCCCGGAAGAGGAAACTAACTCTGGCTGGTGGGCCAACCGTCCCCGATTCCTCGGCGGAAAGGGCAAGCATCCATCGGGCGAGGCTGCTGAACAGGTTCCACCTCCGATCGCGTTCCCTGGATTGTCCTACGACAACGAGTGCCCATCATGTGGTGAAGAGGGAAATCTCGAGAAAGACGATCCCCTCGCTCGAGAAGTTCACTTGCATTGCGAGAGCTGCAAGAACAAATGGCACACCCAATACGACATCGACGCCCAAGCTAGCTAGTCGCGCAGGGCGCTCTAATGCCCGAACATCGACATCCACTGCTCGGCTGACTTCGGCGCGAAGACCATGTTCTCGCTTCGGGTCCGGCCCATAGTCGCGCTCGATTCAGGCGAATACAGATGCCCGGGAAACAGCAGAGCGTCATCGGGGACTTTGGCCAACACTCCCGTGAGGCTGTGGTAAAGCTGTTCCGCATCCCCGCCAGGCAGGTCGGTACGTCCGCACCCTTGTAGGAAGAGCGTGTCGCCGGCCACGAGTCGGTTCTCGACCAAGAAGCACTGCGAGCCGGGGGTATGCCCGGGAGTGTGCAGGAGGTCGATGGTGATATCACCAACCACCAATTGTGAGTTGCCGTCGTGAGTGATGAGGGCATCATCTTCGAGGCCGGTCACCTTCTTGACGTAGTCGACCTCGCTGGTCTGGACGTGGAGTGGAACGTCGACCGTCCCGAGCAGTTCGGCCGCTCCCGAGACCTGAAGGCCCATCATTGATCCACCGAGATGATCGGCGTGATAGTGCGTGCCCAACATCCCGACGCACCGCATCTCATCTTCGGCGAGCACATTGAGGATGCCTTGGGGGTCATATGCCGGATCGACAATGATCGCCTCGCCCGTCAAACGATCCCCGATGAGGTACACGAAGTTGACCATTTGGTGCGCGAACGGGTCGTCCTGGGCGAAGTCTCGCCCGGAGAGCAATTGCTTGAAATAGAAGCGGTCATCAATCACTTCTGGCAACAGTACGCCATTTCTCTTCAGCTTCAGCTGCAACAACGCGAGCTGGACGATCGAGGATCTTCGCCGCTGCAACCACATCGACAAACTCCGCTTTGAGTGTTTCTGCGGATTCCTTGATGGCAATCTGCTGGCCTTCGATATCTACGTGACCGACCGTACGCGGGACGCAGCGGCGGTCTACGCCATAACTACGAAAGCCGAGAGACCCCGTCTCTCGGAGGAGTACCTGCCCAATACGGTCGATGTGAGGCGGATCGATGAGCGCCGAGAGCGTCACGGCGGGACGGCTGCGCTTCATCTCAATCGGTGTGGTCCACGCATCTAGTGCACCCGCCTCGATTAACCGAGCTACCGCGTGTGCGAGGTATTCGCCGCTGAGATCATCGACGTTGGCTTCGAGCACGATCAGCTGATCGGACTCGATCCCGGCGTTGAGGCCGTCACCGACGAGAACCTGTAGGAGATTCGGGTGATCGGCTAGCTCGGCATCTCCCGCACCGAAGCCCGATGCGGTGATGGTCATGGCAGGAGCCGGACCGTAGTCATCGGCGAGCGCTCGGACGATTGCGGCACCCGTCGGTGTGGTGAGTTCCACCGACGTGTCGAGTCCCTTCACTGGCACGGACTCGAGCAAGCGCACCGTGGCAGGCGCGGGGTGTGGGATTCGCCCGTGGGCGCTCTTAGTGATCCCGTGTCCAACGGCTACCGGAGCAACGACAATGCGTTCGATGCCCAGCAGATCTAGAGCAATACAGGTGCCGACGACATCGACAATGGCATCGATCCCACCGACCTCGTGGAAGTGCACATCCTCTGGGGCGTTGTCGTGCACCGCTCCCTCAGCTTCAGCAAGCACAACGAAAACCTGCTTGGCGTTATCCCGCACTTGTGTTGGTAGGTCGGAGGCATCCACGATCGCGGCGATATCAGCGGCGGTGCGGTGCGTGTGTCCCTCGTTGGTGTCTACGACGAGATTCGTCGCAGAGATTCCGTGGCGCTGGATTGATTCGGTACGGAGCGACCAATCGTCGACACCCAGTTGGTCGAGACCCTTACGAACCTGGTCGACATCGGCGCCTGCGTCGATCAACGCACCGAGCATCATGTCACCAGCGATCCCGTTAAACGGATGGATCCACAGCGTCTTCATGAGGCTTCCAGTGTGAGCATCCGCAAGGCCGAAACCGCGGCGCCGTATCCGTTGTCGATTCCGACGACGCTGATTCCCGCTGCGCACGACGCCAACATGCCGAGCAGTGCCGTCACCCCTTCGAGGCCCGCGCCGTAGCCAACGCTGGTCGGCACCGCGATCACGGGTCCAGCGGCGAGCCCACCAACCACCGATGCGAGTGCGCCCTCCATCCCGGCGACAACGATCGCTATGTCCGCGCCGGTTACTCGATCGAGTTCGGCGAGGAGGCGGTGTAGGCCGGCGACCCCAACATCGTGAATCCGGTCGACCGCGATCCCGTAGGCCTGCAACGTTGCCTGGCACTCGTCGGCAACCGGCGTGTCAGCCGTGCCGGCGGTGATGACAGCGATGGTGACGCCTTCACGGGGGGGAGCTTGACGCCAGGCCATGACGTGGCCGAGCGATTCGGCGTGTGGATGCGCTGCCTCGATGGCTTTTCGTTGATCGTCGTCAATGCGGGTGATGAGCACTGGGCCCGTGCCGTTGGCGAGCAACTCTCCCACGATCTCTACACACTGTTGCGGAGTCTTTCCGGGTCCGTAGACGGCCTCGGGAAGACCTTGACGAATCGCTCGATGGTGGTCGACCTTCGCTTCCCCGATCTCAGCAAAGGGCAGGCGAGCGAGCTGGGCTACAGCATCATCCGCGCTGAGCTCCCCAGAGCGGAGTTGGTCGATCATTTCGCGAAGTGCTCCCTCATTCACCCCACCATGGTGGCAAGGCGGCCCGGTTGTCGCACCTTGGGCGGCGAGAGATCTCACTCACCAGAAGATCTCCACGAAGCTTGCGCTAAGGGAAACAGCCTTCAATCACCGTCTCCCCGCCAGCTCGCGCGCCGACGGTTGCGCCGGGGCCCGCACAGGCAGTGTTGTCGTTGCTGATGACAAGATTGTCACCGCCGGCGGTGGCAAAGCCTTCGCCGAAAGCGCTCGCACTTGCAGTCGCTGAGTTGTTGTCACCCCCACGGGCTTGGGCGTTCGCCGTCCCATCACCGACGGAGGTCGCAGTGGAAGTGTTGTTGTCACCCACGGATGCGGTGGCGTTGGCCACTCCATTGAAGCCAGTCACAGTCGCTATCGCGGTGTTGTTATCACCCAGCTCAGCGCGCGCGACCGCGCCGCCAACCTGGACAGTACTCAAGGCGATCGCCGTGTTGTTGTTGCCCTCAGCAGCCCTCGCAACCTCAAAGAAACCGGTAGCGCTTGCGAGATTACCGTCACCGATTCCCGCCAGCGCCTCGGCACCGTCTCCCCTGGCTATCGCGGTGTTGTGGTCACCCTCGCGCGCGTCAGCGACGGCCAATCGGCCGATCGCGATCGCCGTGTTGTCGCTTCCAGACCGGGCATTGGCCACAGCTGGATCGTCGCCAATCGCGATTGCAATAGCGGTATTCAGACCGGCGGTGGGTGAGCCGGCAGAGCAATCGGGACTTCCTTCGGCGATAAGGATCACGGGTAGAGCATCTCCAGCGGCGAAGGTGGCGATACAGATGTGGTCTTGGGTTAGATCCGGAACACCGTTCTCATCGATATCTAGGCACGCATCGCCGGCGGTGCCGATGAGATCAGCGATGTGGGCGAGCGTTTGGGCCTGATCGGCGTTGGGTACTGCTGGGCAGTTATCGATTGCGTCGGGAACTCCATCGCCGTCTTGGTCAGGAGCGGCCGAGGCACAGGTTGCGTCATTGACGACATCGCCGACACGGAACCGAACGATGTATGAGTCAGCCGTCCCGTCCACAGGAAACGACAACGACACACTCCCACCGACGAACGAATCCTCTCCGCCATTCACCTCACGAACGAAATACCGATCAGCACCCTGATCGGTCCAGGACAACACCCCACCATCAACCGAACACGTAAACGCAGCCTGCGCAGGCGCATCCTCCGACGCACACGTCGCATCGTTAATCACACCACGGACACGAAACCGAACAATGTATGAGTCAGCCGTCCCGTCCACAGGAAACGACAACGACACACTCCCACCGA
>CAYUKM010000031.1:0-1408 GCA_964445255.1 uncultured Acidimicrobiales bacterium | reverse complement strand
GATCGGTCCAGGACAACACCCCACCATCAACCGAACACGTAAACGCAGCCTGCGCTCCTGAACTCCCGGGCGCTAACGCGACAAACAAACCCGCTAACAACACCGTTGTCAAAACAAACGATCTCAACATGATTCAGCTCCACCTTTACGCCCGTGATTACCGCCACTTGCTCTGTCAATATGAATACACGATCAGTGTTCGACTTGGCAACAGCGACCGCTGTGCGTCTGTTCCTGGGATCGACGGCATCTATGGGTCACACAAAGGGAGAATCACCGGTCTCTTTATGGCCAAGACTCGGTAGTGAGAGAAATTGGCCCTTCGGGTGTGAACGGACGCGGCGGAGCGACCCCGACGACTACTCACTCATGCAGTGCAGGCCGCTCGTGGTCGCACCTTCGTGCAAGCGGAATTACCCTGTCCACTATGAGTTCTCGACCTCGCATCGCATTCCAAGGCGTCTTAGGGGCCTATTCGCACATGGCATCTGCGGCGGCCTACCCAGACATGGAGCCCGTCGGCTTCAACACGTTTGCCCGTGCCTTTGCCGCCGTCGAGAACGGCGAATGCGACCTGGGGATGATCCCGATCGAGAACACCCTCGGCGGACGTGTGGCCGACATTCACCATCTGCTGCCGGAGTCGAGCCTGTACATCATCGGCGAGCACTATCAGCCGGTGCGTCATCAGCTGCTCGCCCCCGAGGGCGCGACGCTGGAGACGCTTAAGACCGTCGCCTCGCACGAACAGGGCCTGGCTCAGTGTCGGGAACTGATCCGTGAGCTCGGTGTCGAGCCCATGGACTTTGGCGACACCGCAGGCGCAGCGAAGGAAGCGGCCGAACGCAACGATCCGAGCTTTGGAGCGATCGCGAGCGAACTCGCCGCCGAGATCTACGGCCTGAAAATCCTCCGTAGCCGCATCGAGGACCGCCTCGGCAACACCACACGGTTCGTAATCATGAGCCGCTCCGCGGTCGAACCCGACCCACTCGATGGCGACGCGATGACCTCACTCGTGTTCGAGACCCGCAGTGTCCCGGGCGCGCTCTACAAAGCGCTCGGCGGGTTCGCCACCAACGGCATCAACATCACCAAGCTCGAGAGCTACATCATCGATCAGAGCTTCACGGCAGCACAGTTCTACGCAGAGGTCGAGGGCCATCCCTCTGACCCAGCGGTCGCGAACGCGTTCGAAGAGCTGCAGTTCTTCTGCACCAAGATGAAGCGCCTCGGCACCTATCCCAAGTCCGACTGGCGAGCCCAGAACAACTAGCCCGATCGCTATCGCAACCAGCCGCCGATATCACGACCACCGGCCTGGCGTGACCGAGCGACGTGGAGAAGACCGACCCGCCGATATCACGACCACCGGCCTGGCGTGACCGAGCGACGTGGAGAAGACCGA
>CAYUKM010000030.1:0-24554 GCA_964445255.1 uncultured Acidimicrobiales bacterium | reverse complement strand
GATAGCAATCGGTCGCTCAACCAGAAGAACGATTTCTGGACATCGTCGTTCCATCCCGGGTGGTCGCGGGTGATCAGTACGTCGAACCAGATCAGTTGCTCGGAGCCGACGAGTACCGCTGCGCCGCCGCTGCGCCGTTGAACTACCTCGATCCCTCGCTGTCGGCAGATGTCCTGGTCGACCGAGCCGAGTTGTTGGCGACTACCGAGTACCAGTGTCGGGCTTTCGTCCAAGCAGGGGACCCAGATCGTCGCTCTCTCGACGGTGGCGACGTCTCTGGCATGAAACGTCCCAACCGGCTCGTCGACGTAGGCCAAGTGCAGCACACCTGCAGCCTAGCGAGGGGGAGTCGATGGCCTTATCTGGGCCAATGGTCAAGATTTCTCCCACTTCGCGCCACCATGGTCCCAGTTCGCCGCACTCACTTGTGTCGAGTGCGCAAATACACTGAAAAATCAGTCATAAATAGACCCAATAGAGGATCCAACTAGGGCGAAGTTTTTGGACACTTTGGCTCAACTTTCTCTCGAATTTGACGAAAGGTGGGATGAAATGCTTGCCTGGTGGGAGGAAGTGTCATATGGTGTCACGCCATGGAGTACGGCACCCAATCCACACCAGCAGACGAAAGGAAGAGCGAAGTTGTTCGTCGACCACTTCGAGCACTCGCTCGACGCCAAACATCGCTTGGTCCTGCCGTCCAGCTTCCGCAAGATCTTGGGCGATCGGGTCTACCTCGCCCCGCAGGACAATTCCCTGGGCGTGTACTCCGTGGACGAGTTCGAGGCGGTGGCCAACCGGTTGCTCGACCAGGTTCGCGCCAAGGAAGCCGATCCACAGATGGCGGTAGCGTTCGCGTCGAAGTCGGTGATCACATCGATCGACAAAGCCGGCCGGGTCACGATTCCGGAGCGATTGCGCTCTTACGCGAATCTGAGCGACGAGGTCATCGTCGCGGGTGTGATTACACACGTCCAGATCTGGGCTCGCGATCGCTACGAAGCGATGCAGCAACGATTCGACGATGTGGTGACTCAGCAGTTTCAAAGTGGAGGCGCGATCAATTGAGGTCGGGGCACTCCGCCACTGATTTGTTCAACAGTAGTCGAAGTGAGATGAGTCGGAGGGTTAGCTGAGCAAATTGCATACGCGAGCACAGCTCGTTCATTGACAGTCTCCCGGTTGGCAGATGGAAGGCCCCTACTCCGCCCGCTTGCCATCAGCTCGATCGGGGAGACATCCCGACGTGCGCCCGCTGATCGGGGGACTGTCAATGGCCGAGCTTTCACTCTCGCTCTCGGTTGACCTGCTGGAACCTCAAACGAACGCTGCTGTGCTGACGATGACCCTTGCCAACTTTGATCACGTGCCAGTTATGGCCAACGAAGTGATCGATGTGATCGAAACGCTCCCTCCCGGGAGCTTCGCCGACCTCACGTTGGGCGGCGCTGGCCACGCGCAACGGGTTCTCGATGCAAACGACGCCCTCAACTTGCACGGGTTTGACCAAGACCCGCACGCGATCGAAGTGTCGTCAGAGCGCCTCGCGCCGTACGGCGATCGTGCGCACATCCACCGGCAACGCTTTGACAATGCGGTGGCGACCCTTCGTGGCGCGGGAGTGGAAGAACTCTCTGGCTTTCTCATGGATCTGGGAGTCTCGTCGCCGCAACTCGATGGTGCGGATCGCGGGTTTAGCTTTCGTCTTGATGGTCCGCTCGATATGCGTATGGATACGGACCGGCCGCTAACCGCAGCCGTTGTGGTCAACACCTACTCAGTCGGGGAGCTCCGAGACGTTTTGGAGTCCTATGGCGATGAACGTCACGCCGCGCGAATCGTTCACGCGATTGTTGAACAACGACCGATAACGACGACGAGCCAGCTGGCTGAGATCGTCGAAAACGCCGTCCCAGCAGCGGTCCGACGCAAATCGACGACACATGTAGCCACCCGCACCTTCCAAGCACTCCGCATCGAAGTCAACGACGAACTCGCCATCTTGGGCGACACCATCGACGGACTGATTGCGATACTCGCTCCAGGCGGGGTCGGTATTGCACTTACCTACCACTCCGGCGAAGACCGAATCGTGAAGGACCGGATGCGCCTCGCTGTCGCCGGGGACGCTCCACCGGGGATGCCCGTGATTTCGCCATTCGACTGGGCGTTCCGCGGTGCGAAAACAGCATCGGAGGCTGAGCTTGCCGACAACCCTCGGGCCCGCTCGGCTCGGATGCGCGCAATTATGAGGAAGGCTGCATGATCGCCTCGTGGCGTGCCCGCCAACATGATGTGGATTCCGACGAAGGATCCGGCGTTGTGTTCTCCGTCGTTGCCGTCGTAGTCATCTTCGGGTCATTGCTCGGAATTGTCATCGTCCAGACCTTCATTGTGCAGAACCGAGTTCAACTCGATGCCGTGAACGTCGAGCTCGAAGAGGCGCGCGAGCGCAACCAACAACTGAACTTGCAGGTGATCGAGTTGGAGGCTCCGGAGCGGATTTTGGAGACCGCCGTTAGTCGACTTGGTATGACCCGACCGCCCGAGCGGACCTACCTCCCGGGGCTCGACCCCGACCTTGAGGTCATCGGTCCTCCGATCGTGGGTGACCCGTTTGGGCCGGGAGTTTTGCCCGACCATCTTCTACCAGTGGTTGAAGAGACCGTGGAGGAGGGCACATGACCGCAGTCGTGGACCTGCTTCGCTTGCCCTCTCGTAGTGGATTCTCGAGCGCGCGCCTTTTGCTCATCGGTGCCGCGATGGTCGCGCTCGGCGGGCTGATGATCTGGCGGCTGGTGTCGCTGCAAGTAGTCGAGCCCGAGCGGTTCCTTGAATACGGCGAATCGCAACGTCTTCGGACGCAGTCGCTGGCGGCCGAGCGAGGCGCCATCGTTGACCGAAACGGCGTGGAACTCGCCGTTTCGAGTCCTCGACAGAGCATTTGGGCCGATCCGCGACTCGTGACCAATCCCGAAGCTACTGCAGCCCAGATCGTCGCTCTCGCCGGCGGTGATCACAGCCAACTCGTCCGCCGTCTGTCCAACGAGAATGCGCAGTTTGCATGGATGGCTCGCCAGTTGGAGGATCACGTCGCTGCATCGATTCTCACCCTCGATCTTCCCGGCATCTATCCGATCGAAGAACAGGCGCGGCTCACGCCAGCTGGAAGCGACGTGGCTCGCGGCATTCTCGGTCGTACCGATATCGACGGCATTGGTACATCGGGTCTCGAATCGCAGTTCGACGAGGTGCTCACCGGTGAACCTGGTCGCGTCGTGGTTGAGCGTGGCTTAGCGACGGGTGGAGGTCGAGCGGTCACGATTCCCGACGGCGAGTTCGAACTCACCACCCCCGTAACCGGTGACTCCCTCGTTCTGACCCTGGACCGAACGGTGCAATTCGAAGTCGAGAACCTGCTGCAAAGTGCGGTCGCCAGAGCCGGTGCAAACTCCGGCACTGTCATCGTGTCTCGAACCGGAACCGGTGAAATCTTGGCGATGGCCAACGTGCGCCGCACCGACAACGGCGCAGTGGTGGTAACCGGCGAGAACCGCGCCCTGACCTGGATCGCCGAACCAGGCTCGATCAGTAAACCCCTCGCCGTTGCTGCGCTGCTCGAGGAGAACCTGATCACGGCTCAGACCACCGTTGAGGTCACCGACTCCCTCGAGATCTACGACGTCGAATACACCGACTCGGTCCGTCATGATCAGAGCATTCTCGATACCGGCGAAGTGCTCGCGGCCTCGTCGAATGTCGGCGTTGCATTGTTGATGGACCGTATCGAAGACTCGACGTTCCATAGCTACTTGGAGGAGTTTGGGCTGGGACGTCCTACGTCGCTCGATTTCCCGGGCGAGTCGGCCGGCATTCTCCACGACGTCGACGATTGGACGGGCGTGTCGAGAACCCAGATTGCGATCGGCTACGAGTACGCGGCGACGCCACTGCAGATGCTTCGGGCCTACAACGTGTTCGCAAACGATGGTGTGTTGGTCGAGCCGCATTTGGTAGCTGGCATTCGTTCCGCCGACGGCGACTTCGACATCGTTAGTCCGCGGGAACAGAAGCGAGTGGTCTCCGAAGAAACTGCGCAGGAGATGACCTCGCTACTGGCCGGCGTTGTTAGCGAGGGAGGCACCGGTGAGTTGGCGTCGGTCCCCGGTTATGAGATCGCGGGCAAGACCGGGACGGCCTTCATTGCTCAACCGAATGGTCGCTACGAAGACGGCGACGGCAACGTGCACCTGTTGACTAGCTTCGCCGGCTACCTGCCAGCTGCAAATCCGGAACTCTCGATCATCGTGATGATCGAGGATCCCGAGGGCGACGCTTCCGGTGGGCGTATCGCAGCTCCATTGTTCGGTGACATCTCGAACTTCGCACTCCAACATTTCCGTATCCCGCCAGCCGACGCCGTAGGGACTCGATGAGCGTCGCGATCTCCACCCTGCTCGAACGGCTCGGCGCCGACGCCCCCACGCCCCCACCCGAGGGGGATTTGTCCGTTTTGGTGGACCGAATCGTCATCGATTCTCGCAAGGCCCAGTCGGGCAGTTTGTTCTGCGCGATCACGGGTTCCATGAATGACGGGCATGACTATGTCGCCGCTGCCGCCGCGGCAGGTGCCAGCGCCGCATTGGTTGAGAGACGTGTGGACGCCGACATTGTGCAACTCGTGGTTCACGACTCACAACTGTGGACCGGCTGGCTTGCCGCTGCTCTTGCGGGTCGCCCTTCGCTGGAGATCGATGTGGTCGGAGTGACCGGAACCAATGGCAAGACCTCGATCGTGACCCTGATCGAGCACATCGTCACAGCCACCGGATCGAGCGCCGCCTCATTAGGAACGCTCACCGGGTCGCTCACCACCGCAGCGGCTCCCGATTTTCAGCACGCGTTGCGACGCAGCGTGGACGACGGACACCGCGTCATCGCTACCGAAGTTTCTTCACATGCCCTCGATCAACAACGGGTCGCGGGTACCCGCTTTGCCGTCTCCGTATTCACGAACCTGTCCCAGGATCACTTGGACTACCACCCAAACATGGAGCACTACTTCGCCTCGAAGGCTCGGCTCTTCGCCGCGGGTCAGACCGCGGCGGCGGTGATCGACATCTCCGATGAGTGGGGTGCCCGACTGGCGAACTCGGTGACCGTTCCTACCACGACCGTCGATGGGTCTGCCATTGCGGAGTCCGCAGAATTGCACCCGGGAGGATCCACGTTTGAGTGGCGCGGTCTGCCGGTTTCGTTGCCCCTTGGTGGGCGTTTCAGCGTCACCAATGCGGTCCTCGCAGCTGAGGCATGCGTGACCCTCGGATTGGAACCGAACGAGATCGTGAAGGCCTTGGGGGCCGCTCCCCAGATACCTGGTCGGTTTGAGCGGGTCGACTTGGGGCAAGCTTTTACGGTGATAGTCGACTATTCCCACACCCCTGCGAGCATCGCCGCGGCCGTCCAGAGCGCTCGTGAGCTAACCGACGGTCGAGTGCTGCTCGTGTTTGGAGCTGCCGGCGATCGAGACCCCGGCAAGCGTCCGTTGATGGGCGCGGCCGCAAGCGCAGCCGACGAGTTGTACATCACCTCGGACAACCCGAGGAGCGAAGATCCTGATGCGATCATCGCTGCAGTGGAAGTGGGCGTGACCGGCCACGGTTCGGCCTCGGTGCGCTCGATTGCGGACCGGGAGGCCGCTATCCACGCCGCGATCGCTGAAGCGTGGGAAGGTGACGTGGTGGTCATCGCTGGCAAAGGGCACGAGGACTACCAAATCATCGGCACCGAGCGCCGCGATTTCGACGACCGAGTCGTTGCGCTCTCCGCGTTGGTCCAAACCGGTCGGGGTCAAATCGCATGATTCGTCTCCTCATCGCTGCCGCAACGTCCGTCTTCATTTCGACAATCGGAACCCGTCTACTCATCAACTTTCTGGCCAAGAACAAGGTCGGCCAGCCCATTCGTGAAGATGGCCCCGAGGGGCACATGGTGAAGGCGGGCACGCCAACAATGGGCGGCATTGCGATCCTCGTCGGAGCCTTCGCTGGCTACATCGCCGCCGACGTCGCCAACCTCTTCGGCGTCGGAACATCGATCATCTTCACCCGCACTGGATTGATTGTGATGGGCACGATCTTGGCTACGGGCATCGTCGGATTCCTCGATGATTGGATCAAGATCTCTCGTGAGCGAAATCTCGGTCTGAACAAGACCGCGAAGATCGTCGGCCTGCTGACGGTCGCCATCACGTTTGCGGTTCTCCAGCTGAGCTTTACGTCGATTCACACGGAGTTGTCGTTCGTGCGGTTCGACTCGATCGGTATCGACCTCGGGCGAACGCTCTGGGGGGTGTGGGCTGTCTTGTTGATCCTGGCGACAGCAAACGCCGTGAACCTGACCGATGGACTCGACGGTTTGGCATCCGGAGCCGCGATTTTGAACTTTGCAGGCTTTACAGCCATTGCGTTCTGGGCATTCAGGAACCCCGACATTTACGACATCCCTCACGCGCTCGACCTCGCGGTGATCTCCGTCTCGATGCTGGGTGGCTGCGTTGGTTTCCTCTGGTACAACGCCGCGCCAGCACAGATCTTCATGGGGGACACCGGCTCACTAGCGATCGGAGCCGCGCTCGCCGCGCTCGCTCTGAGCACCAACACGCACCTCTTGCTGCCGATCATGGGCGCATTGTTTGTGACCGAGACCGTGTCGGTGATCTTGCAGGTAGGCGTGTTCCGATTCGCGAATGGCAAGCGGCTCTTCCGTATGGCCCCGATTCACCACCACTTCGAGCTGAAGGGTTGGCCCGAAACCCGCGTCATTATTCGTTTCTGGCTCCTGTCGGGCCTTACCACCGGCGTGGGACTCGGGCTGTTCTATGCCGATTCGATCCAGCAGGGGGTCGGTGGCCTATGAACACACCAATGCTCGACGGACCCGTCGTTGTTCTCGGCCTCGGCGTCGCCGGGCGCGCTGCGGCGAGGGCGCTGGTCAAGCGCGGTCACGCCGTGATCGCCTATGAAGACTCGCCGACCGACGACAGCCACGCGTTTGCTCGCGATAACAGCATCGACCTCCTCGGAGCGCCGTCCAGCGCTGACCGCGTAAAGGTCTTCGCAGAGGCCAGCGCATTTCTTCCGAGTCCTGGCGTACCCGAACATCATGACGCCTTCGCCGAGGCAACCGCTGCCGGCGTTCCCACGATCTCCGAGTTCGACCTCGCCCGCTGGTGGGACGACCGTCCCCTCGTAGCGATCACCGGGACCGACGGCAAGACATCGGTAACACTGCTCACCGTCGCCATGCTCGAAGCATCAGGAGTTCATGCCGCTGGCGTCGGAAACACCGAGACGCCACTCGTCGAAGCGATCGACGACCCGACATATGACGTGTTTGTTGTAGAAGCGTCGTCATTTCGCTTGGGGCACAGCAACGAGTTCTCTCCCATGGCTGCTGCCTGGTTGAACTTCAGCCCCGATCATCTCGATGTTCATTCGTCCCTTGAGCGCTACGAACTCGCGAAGGCGAAGATCTGGTCTTCGATTCCCGAAGACGGTCTGGTAGTCGCTCCGGCCGACGATCCAATCGTCCTAAAGCACCTACCGGCCGACCGATCGACGGTGATCACGTCTGCGGAGACGATCGAGCCCGGCGACTTCGCACAGATCCGAAATGTCAGCTTCGGCCATGTCGTCGACGGCTCGTTACTGCTCGGCGACGAAGAGATTGCCCATGTCAGTGATCTCGATCGTTCCTTCCCACACGATATTTCCAATGCTCTGACCGCTTCTGCCCTCGCGCTCCATGTCGGTGCAACGGTCGAAGGCGTCGCGAAAGGACTCCGAGAGTTCGTGCTGCCGCCACACCGGATCCAGCGGGTCCGATCTCTCGACGGCATCGAGTTCTACAACGATTCGAAGGCCACGGTGCCCCATGCGGTCGTGACAGCGGTTCGATCGTTCGACCGGGTGGTGCTCATCGCCGGTGGTCGCAACAAAGGACTCGACCTCGCCCCAATGTCCGATGCAGCGGACCGTGTCCACGCCGTTGTCGCGATCGGTGATGCGGCTGATGCGATTGAGGCCGCCTTCGATGGGGTCGTTCCAACCGAGCGAGCCGATGGAATGGAAGATGCCGTGCGTCGAGCTCGACGCCTCGCTGAGCCAGGTGATGTGGTCCTGCTCTCACCAGGTTGCACATCCTTCGATGCCTACGGCAGCTATGGCGAACGTGGGAACCACTTCATCGACATCGTGGAACAGCTACAGCCAGCGGTACCAACAGCAGAGGAGGCGCGGTGACCCAGACAAGGACTCGACGTTCACACGGAAAACGTGGTCGACCAGCGAGAAACACGCCCAACGCGAAAAGTGCGCGCACGCAGCGTCCCACCCGGACCCGAGCTGCCACTCGGCCTCGCGGTGCTACCCGGAGTCGTACCGCAAGCAGATCGAGGACGGTTTCGAAGCGAGCCGCCGTCCCGACTTCGGCCACACCCTTCATCGTCTTGCTCGGACTCGTGGTCTCGTTCTCGCTGCTCGGCCTGACCATGGTGCTCTCCGCGTCCTCGGTGACATCGCTCACCGAGACGGGTTCGCCTTGGGGCCAGTTCAGGTCACAAGCCATGTGGCTCGGCATCGGTGTGGTCGCATGCGCCGTAGGTACCTTCCTCGATCACCGATTACTAAGACGCTTCACGGTGCCGATCCTCATCGCCTCCCTCGTCTTGCTCGTCATGGTGCTGTTGCCCTGGTTCGGGGTTTCGGTAAACGGAGCACAGCGATGGATCCGTCTCGGGCCTATCCAGTTCCAGCCATCGGAGGCTGCCAAGTTCGCGCTCGCGCTCTTTGCTGCCGACAATCTCGCACGGTCGAAGACCGTCGGAAACACCCGTCAGCTGAAGCCAATCCTCTTTGTCCTTGTGACCTACGGGGCGCTCATCTTGTTGCAGCCGAATCTGGGTACGACGATCATCATGTTCGTTATCGGAATCTCCGCGCTGTTTGCCAGTGGTGTTCGACTGTCGGTCGTTGGCCTGATCGGCCTGATTGGCGCAGGCGCAGCCGGTGCATTGGCCTACCTCACCCCATTTCGGCGAAACCGCCTCTTGGCCTTCCTCGATCCGTGGGCCGACCCGCTGGGTGACGGCTGGCAGACAATCCAGTCGTTGGTCTCGGTGGCGAACGGGGGAGTGACCGGGGTAGGCATCGGTGAGAGCCGCGGAAAGTTCGGCTTCTTGCCCGAGGCACACAACGACTTCGTTTTCGCCGTAACCGCCGAGGAGTTCGGCCTTGTGGGCGCCGTGACCGTGGTTCTTGGTTACGTCATATTCGGGCTCGTGTCGCTCGTCATCGCGCGCCGGGCCGACCGCTTCGGTGGCCTCCTCGTCGTGGCGATCGCCTCGTGGATCCTCGCACAAGCGTTCATCAACATCGGCTCGGTGCTCGGCGTCATGCCGATAACCGGTGTACCGCTACCGTTCATGTCCGCGGGAGGCACGAGCCTCGTCGTCACCCTGGGCGCGGTGGGTGTCATGCTCAACGTTGCCCGGAGTGCCCAGTGACCCAACCAACCACCGCTCATGTGCGCGTGATGATCGTCGGTGGCGGCACGGCAGGCCATGTCCTCCCAGGAGTTGCCATCGGGCGAGAGCTTGTCGATCGTGGTCTCTCCCCAGAAGACATCCACTTCGTCGGTTCCGATCGTGGTGTAGAAGCCAAGTTGGTCCCCGAGGCCGGGTTCGACGTGACCCTGCTTCCGGGGCGAGGCATTGCTCGCCGCCTAACGCGAGACAACATCGGGGCGGTGATCGGGCTTGCGAAAGCCTTTGGCGAGTCTTCTCGACTGCTCGGCGCCATGAAGCCCGAAGTCGTTGTGGCCCTCGGTGGCTATGCCAGCGTGCCCGCAGGTCTTTGGGCGGTGCTGCGTCGTATCCCGATCGTCGTCGCAGAACAGAACGCTGTCCCAGGCCTCGCCAACAAGATCATCGGTCGCTTCGCGAAAGCGTGCGCGGTGTCATACGAAGGCACGGACCTTCCAAACGCCACCTGGACTGGGAATCCGGTCCGGCCGGCAATCCTCGACGTCGCGGCGAACTACCCGGCCCGTCGTGCGGCCGCGAGAGAGCGGTACGGGATCTCCGATGCGCAACACCACGTCGTGGTCTTCGGCGGCTCGCTTGGCGCTCGAACGATCAACAACGCGACCGTCGGAGCGCTCGCCGAACTTGGGAAGCGCGACGACATCGTCATCCGCCACATCATTGGCCGCCGAGACTTTGACGGCATCACCGATTCGGTGCGATCGAGCGCGAGTGATGCCAACAACTACGTGCCCATCGAGTACGAGGATGACATGGCGAGCGTGTACGCATCCGCAGACCTGGTCGTCTGTCGCGCGGGAGCCACCAGCTGCGCCGAGTTGGCGGTCACGAACACCCCCGCGGTTCTGGTTCCGTTACCCGGTGCGCCGGGCGACCATCAGACAGCAAACGGCCGCGCACTCGAAGCGGTAGGAGGAGCCGAGGTCGTACCCGACTCCACCTTCGATGCTGAGCTGATGACCGCAACGGTGACCCGGCTGCTCGCGAAGCCAGAGATCCTGGCTGCCATGCGCGAGGGCTCTGGCCGCGCTGCTCGCCTCGACGCTGCCTCCGCGGTCGTGGACCTAGTCGAACCCTTCACCGGCACCTCATTGAACGCGAGGACAGCATTGTGACCGTCTCCCTCGAAACACCGCAGACGATCCACCTCATCGGGATTGGTGGGGCCGGTATGGCGGCGATCGCAGAGGTGCTTCACGGCTCGGGCCACACCGTCACGGGAAGCGACCTCGCCGCCTCCGCAGCCTTCGAACGCCTGGTGGCGATGGGTGTTCATGCCGTGGTCGGTCACGACGCGTCGAACGTCGGAACGCCCGACATTGTTTGTCGGTCGACATCGATCCCCGACAACAACGTCGAGGTCCTCGAATACGAGGGCCGCGGAGGCCGGGTGCTTCGACGCGGCGAGCTCCTGACCGCCATGACGTCCAGTTCGCGCACGGTTGCGGTCACGGGAACCCACGGCAAGACGACCACCTCCTCGATGTTGGCGGTTATCGCTGAGACGGCAGGAAGCGAACCGACCTACATCATCGGCGGGGACGTAAAGGACCTCGGTAGCGGCGCGTCGGCCGGGTCAGGGGGTTGGTTCATCATCGAGGCCGACGAAAGCGATGGCTCGGGATTCGCGCTCGGCCATACGATCGGGGTCGTCACGAACGTCGAACCTGATCACCTCGAGTTCTATGGCAGCGAACAAGCCCTGCGAGATGCCTTTGCTGCCTTTGTTGCGCAGTCTGACGTCGCTGTCGTCTGTGCCGATGACGAGGGCGCCTTTGCGCTCGCACACGGCTCGAATGTGGTGACCTATGGTGCACGAGATGGTGCCACGTATCAGATGGTCGACATCGTCCGCAGCGAAGAGTCGACGACGTTCGCGCTACATCGGGGAGGCCTGCCCCTCGGTCAGTTGCGCGTACCGATGCCCGGGCTACACAACGCGTTGAACGCTATGGGGGCCGCTGCTGCTGCGCTCGAAATGGGTTTATCGTTTCGCGCAGTGCAAAGCGCGCTGGCGGGGTTCTCTGGCGTTGGTCGACGCTTCGATGATCGAGGAACGATCGGCGGCGTCGACTTCATCGACGACTACGCCCACCTGCCCACCGAGGTCGACGCGGCGCTAGCTGCCGCTGTCGATACCCGCCACGAACGTGTCGTCGCTGTATTCCAACCGCACCGATACAGCCGAACGCAGGCGCTGTGGCAAGACTTCACAGGCTGTTTCAGCGACGCTGACCTTCTCGTCGTCACCGGCATCTACTCCTCGGGAGAGAAGCCGAGAGAGGGCGTGACTGGCCAACTGATCGTCGACGCGGTCAGCTCTGGCACCAAAGCGCCGCCCATCGTCTATCACGACGATCGGGAGACCCTGGCGCAAGCCGTGGCCGACGTACTCGTGCCTGGCGACTTATGCATCACGCTTGGCGCGGGCGACCTGGTGACGTTGCCTGACGAGGTCCAATCGATCATGGGGGCCTCATGAACCTCGATCCGCTCGCTGAGCGCCTCGGATCGATCGAAGGTGTCGCCGTCGAGACCTCGGTGAGGGCGGCTGCGTTTTGCACCTACCGGGTTGGCGGCTCGCTAGCGATCCTTGCTCGAGTGGATGCTCGCAGCGCGCTCGATGAGGTCGTGGCTGTGATCGCCGAGTCAGGGGCTCCAACTTTGGCGATCGGGAAGGGCTCCAACCTGTTGGTTGCCGACGCCGGCTTCGAAGGAGTGGCGCTCATGCTCGGCGAGGAATTCGCAGAGATAGATATCGAAGCAACGTTGGTGACCGTTGGCGCGGGCGCTTCACTGCCGGTGGTGGCTCGGGCAACTGTCGCAGCTGGTCTAACCGGCTTTGAGTGGGCGGTTGGTGTGCCGGGCTCGATCGGAGGAGCGGTCCGCATGAACGCCGGAGGGCACGGCTCCGACATGGCGGCGTCGCTGACCGAAGTACAGGTCGCAGATTTCGCTACGGGATTGGTTGAAAACCGCACGGTCGATGGACTCGAGCTGGGCTACCGCCGATCGAACATTGGGTCCAGACAGATCGTTACCCAAGCCACCCTCGTATTGGAGGCCGCGAGCGACGCAGAGGCCGGTGCAACCGAACTCAAAGAAATCGTGAGATGGCGACGAGCGCATCAGCCGGGTGGCACGAACGCTGGCTCGGTCTTCACGAACCCACCCGGGGATTCGGCGGGCCGCCTAATCGACGCGGCCGGACTTAAGGAACTACGGGTCGGTTCGGCCATGGTGTCGGAAAAGCACGCCAACTTCATCCAGGCCGACCTCGACGGCAGCGCCGATGATGTGATGGCGCTGATGGTCGAGATCGTCGATCGCGTGCGGTCGGCTTTCGGCGTCCACTTGCACGCGGAAACGGTGCTCGTGGGATTCGCCGACAAACTCGTCGACCATGTGCAATCGACCTCGACTTCTGAAGGAGACTTAGAAGATGTCTGAGCGTGAAATGCAGGCGGGCTCGCGCCCACGGCCAGGCCCCCGACCACGGGCCGCCAACCGTCGGAGTGCCCATGGCTCGACCAAGCGACGGGTTGCCACTGAGCGTCCCCTCGCGCGTCCGCGCGTCCGAGAACGACAGCAAGAACCGCGACGCGTGCAACGACGTCGTGGGGAACCGCGCCGAGTGGAACGGCGCCGAGAAGAACGTGACCATGCTGAGCAACGCCCAACGCGGGAGGTTCGCGAGCCTCGCCAGCCGATCGACCGAGCCCGTAACCGTCGATGGTGGCTCGGCGTTGGCGTGTTGGGAATCGGCGCATTCGTCTTTGCCATCTTCGAGGCCCCCGCCTTCGAGGCCGCTAGCGCGCAGATCAGCGGACACAGTCGAACCAGCGTGGGCACGATCGATGCCGCTCTCGCAATTCCCGATGATCAGGCGCTGATTACCTACGACACGGACGAAGCAGCCGACCGGGTGCGTGAGCTGCCTTGGGTGGAGCAGGCGTCAGTCGTCCGCCAGTGGCCCTCGACGGTACGAGTGGTCATTCGCGAGCACGCCGTAGTGGCAGGAGTGGGCGACGCTGCCGGGCAGCGATGGATGATCGTCGGCGAAGAGCGCTTTGCGATCGAGGAGCGATTTACGCCGCCCGCGAACGTTCCATTGATCGTTGTCGACAACTCGATCTACGACGCTGCGATATTGGGTGAACCCATAGCTGGCATCGAGCGGGCCTATGGTCTTGCGACCGATATTCCGAACCAGCTCGATCCCTGGGTGTCGATGTGGTCGGTTGATGAAGGCGGTTCGGTAACGGCGAATCTGACCGGTTCTGCAACCGCGACCTTTGGTCCGGCTGGAGAGGCCCGCACCCAGTTCGTGTCGCTGGCTTCAATCCTCGGCGGTGGTACATCGTTGAGCTGCATCGACGTGATCGACCTGTCGACACCCGATACTCCGGTCATTCATCGAGGGTCCTCGTGTATTACAGCGAGCAGAGCTCTCGGTTCGTAGTAGCGTGAACCTTCAGCTTCGTTTTGCAACTTTCGGCAATTTGCGGTTTCCTTTCTCACGTGAGGTGTTTAGCGCGCCACACACAGCGAGTAGGGGCCGTGTGGTAGCCGCAGGTCGATCTCTGTTACGTACAGAGGTAGTAATGCTGCCCACGACAGCGAGCCGTACGCGATGATCGGGACCGGAGGAACGAGCCCCATGAACGGAACAGCCCAGAACTACCTTGCAGTAATCAAGGTGGTCGGCGTTGGCGGTGGTGGAGTCAACGCAGTCAATCGAATGATCGATGCTGGCCTCAAGGGGGTCGAATTCGTTGCCGTAAACACCGATGCCCAGGCGTTGCTCATGAGCGATGCCGATATCAAACTCGACATCGGTCGCGAGCTCACCCGCGGGCTCGGCGCCGGATCTGATCCTGAAGTTGGCCGACAAGCCGCTGACGATCACCGAGACGAGATCGAAGCGGCCCTATCCGGGGCTGACATGGTGTTCATCACCGCTGGAAAAGGTGGCGGCACCGGCACCGGTGCAGCGCCGGTTATCGCCGAGATTGCGCGAAGTGTAGGTGCGCTAACGATTGGTGTGGTCACTCGCCCGTTCGGCTTCGAGGGCCGACGACGTGCCGTTCAGGCCGAACAAGGCATCCAACGGCTCAAGGAGAACGTCGATACGCAGATCGTTATCCCGAATGACCGCTTGCTGACCGTTTCAAACGAGAACACTTCTGTGCTCAACGCCTTCAAGATGGCCGACGAGGTACTCCTGCAAGGTGTGCAAGGCATCACCGACCTGATCACGACTCCTGGCTTGATCAACACCGACTTCGCCGACGTCAAGATGATCATGTCCGACGCCGGATCGGCACTCATGGGTATCGGCTACGCATCAGGCGAGGGACGCGCCCTCGCCGCAGCGCGCGCCGCTATTAGCTCACCTCTCCTCGAAGCATCGATCGAAGGCGCTCGAGGCATTCTGCTGAACATCTCGGGCGGCTCAGATCTCGGACTCTTTGAGGTCAACGAAGCCGCCGAGGTCATCCACGGCGTTGCCCACCCCGATGCCAACATCATCTTTGGTGCGGTCATCGACGATGAAATGGGTGACGACGTTCGCGTGACCGTGATCGCAGCTGGCTTCGAGCGTTGGGAAGGCGCTGGAAGTTCGACGTCCACATCAGGACTTGGCTCCACGATGGCCGAACGAGCTCCGATTGGCGGATCGGCCGCCCCGGCCACGTTGAGCGACGGCGACAATATCGAACTTACGCACTTCGCGGACACCGACTCCGACACTGAATCGACTTTCGAGAGCGACAGCGGCGAGGGCTCGGCGCCAGCTTTCTCGATCTCGGACACCGGTGACGACGAACTGGAGATCGCTGACGTCTTTGCCGATGTTCCCGATTCTGAGTCAGGCTCCGATTCTGGCTCAAGTGATTCCGGTTTCGGGTCCGGTGACGACGAGGATGACGACGAGTTCGACGTGCCAACGTTCTTGCGCTGAGTTTGTGCGTCGCCGGTGGCAACGAAGTGACGGCAATCTTGTCGAGGTGGCGCTGACCACTCGGACCGATGGCGATTTCCACGTCGACACCGAGTCCGTTCGCCTGTCTGCTCGGCGGGATGCGGTCTTGGCCGGTCCTTGGGCGGTTGTCCGCCAAGTGCACGGTCCAAAGGTCGTCCTGGCTAACCCGGGCGTAACACCAGAAGCCGATGGCCTCTTCACCGAAGTCGTTGGACAGGTGATCGCGGTTCAGGGCGCCGATTGTGCGCCTATTGCCTTCATCACCGACAAGGGCCCTATCGGAATCGTGCACGCTGGCTGGCGTGGTCTCGCCGCTGGTGTGATTGGCGAAATGGTCGCCGCGCTCACCGACCGAGGAGGTGCAATCGACACGGTCGTCGTCGGACCTACGATCGGCGCGGCGTGTTATGAGTTCGGTGCTGACGACCTCGATGTTGTCGCGACTGCGCTTGGCGACGAAGTCCGCGCCTCAACGCCTAGCGGCTCCCCAGCACTTGACCTAGTTGCAGGTATCCGCTCAACATGTGAGGCCCACGGTCTTACCCAGATCGAATTTATGGGTGGCTGTACATCGTGTGACGCGGAGCGGTTCTTTAGTCATCGGGCTCGCCAAGAACCGCAACGTCACGCGCTCGCGGCGCGAATTGTTGCTCCCGCTGAAGGTGATGAGACGTAGATGTCAGACCAAGGGGAGTCCTCAGGGTTGCCATCGATGGTGCGCAGCGACGACGAAGTGGCAACCGAAATCGCGCGCGTCCATGCCGTCATTGAAGAGGAGGGGCGCAGCGATGTCACGATCGTGGCGGTCACTAAGGGCTTTGATCGAAGCGCAATCGAATGCGCTTCCCGACTAGGACTCACCGACATCGGCGAGAATTACGCGCAAGAGCTTGCAGCGAAGCTCCCGCTGCCGGATGGCACCCGCGCACACTTCATCGGACGCATCCAACGCAACAAGGTGCGAAAGGTCGCCAGCGCTGTACATCTGTGGCACAGCGTCTCTCGCCCCGAAGTGGTGGTTGAGATCGCCAAGCGAAGTAATGAGCCGCGGATCTTGATCCAGGTTGCGGCAGCCGGCGATACCACGAAGGACGGCATAACGCCCGGTGAGCTCGAGTCGATGCTTGAAGTCGCTCGGGATCACGAGGTGGAGGTGGCAGGTCTGATGACTATCGGTGTTCTCGGCGACCACGAGCGAACGGTACAGAGCTTCGTTGACTTGAACCGGCTCGCGGAGGAAAACGACCTGCGCGAACGGTCGATGGGAATGTCTGGGGATTACCGAGATGCGCTTGCTCAGGGCGCCACGATGTTGCGCCTCGGTTCTGCTCTATTCGGGCCTCGAGCGAACAACTGGTAGTGTTGAGCAAAGAACGAGGAGGTCTGAACGGTGTCAGGCTTTTACAAAAAAGCGGTCGTCTGGCTCGGCCTAAACGAAGAGTATCCAGACGATCTCGGTCCGGCCGATGCAGCCGCCAACCGTCCAAACCCGCGCCCCGAACCCGGGCAGACCCGAGCTGACCGCGCAGCGGCTGCGGTTCGACGGCCTCAAGCCAACGAACCTCGCGTTCAACAACCAACGGTCCGGCCACTGGATCCAGCGCCCCTGGGATCGCAGTCATCATCATCAACAACATCGGAGGGCACCGTGCGCGCAATCCCCATGGACGATGAGCCGGCATCACGTCCTGCTGAGAGTTCAGCGATTGGAACGGTGCGCGCAGTCGCGCTCCCGAAGACGGTGAAGCCCGAGGTGATCATTCCGCAGTCGTTCAACGATGCTCAACTCGTCGCCGACACGTTCCGCGAACCTAAGCCTGTCATCGTCAACATGCAGAGCGCGGAGCGTGACCTGGCCCGTCGCTTGATCGACTTCAGTTCTGGCTTGTGTTACGGCCTCGGTGGCCAGATGGAGAAGGTGGCCAAGGATGTCTATCTCCTAACCCCAGATGAGGTCGAGGTTGCAGACGAGGATCGCGACAACTACTGAGAACACCCCGTTGGCTCTGCAACGGAACTAGAGTCGGGCCATGGATCTCGTTCGACAATTGAGAGATG
This sequence comes from uncultured Acidimicrobiales bacterium, assembly GCA_964445255.1. GTDB lineage: Bacteria > Actinomycetota > Acidimicrobiia > Acidimicrobiales > SHLQ01 > SHLQ01. Next base: position 6,906 of record CAYUKM010000030.1, on the reverse strand, counting down.
TTCGCTTTGAAACCGCCATGCGCGGGTACGACTATGCCGGAGTCGACACGTTTTTGGCCACCCTGCGTAGCGACGTCGCAGACCTACAAGAGCGTTACGAAGCTGCCCAGCAGCGGATAGCTGAGTACGAGGCCAACGGACCTCAAGATGCTGGTGGGTCCAGCGCGGAGACCGAAGGTGAGCTACGGCGTACCCTCGTTTTGGCGCAACGTCTCGCCGATGAAACGGCCGCCGATGCCCAGGCAACCGCCGATGAATTGGTCAGTGCGGCAACCCAACACGCCGAAACCACGCGGGCCGAGGCCGAAGCTGCTGCTGCGGAAATGCGCACCGCGGCCGAACAGGAGTTAGCCGCTGCGCACGAAGAGGCCGAGGCACTTCGTCAGCGTGCAGCAGATGAGGTCGAGCAGAGCAGCGCGGAGTCGCGATTGCGCGCAGAGGCGTTGCTCGCGGATGCGGAGACAGCGAGCACTGAGCGTGTTGTCGAGATTGAAAACCTCGCGCAACAAGAGGTCGCTTCGATGCGCGAACCAGTGCGCGAGGAGGTCGCGCAGCTCGAAGGCGTTCGTTCTCAGCTACTCGGCGATATTTCCGATCTTGAAGCGCACCTCGAGGCCCAGCGAGTTCGGGTTCGCACCGCCGTCGAGGCCCTGCGGGTTGGCATGTCAGGCTCGATCCAAGACCTCGAACGCGTGGCCGACGACGATGCCTTGATGGCTCCCGAACCTACTCCTGAGCACAGCAACGTCAGCGGTGCTGACGTCGCCCCAGCCCCAGATATCGAAATTCAAAAAAACGTGGCTGCCCAGGCCGCTGCCACCGCACCCGCCGTGGACGGTCTCGGCGCTGCCGATGATCAAGACATCGATGCCGATGCTCCCCAGCACGCGGTGCCAGTTCCGGAGCCGTCGGTCGATACCGAACCAATTCCCGTCGTCGACGAGGTCGAGCCCTACGATATAGAGACCGAGTCTCTCGTGGAGGCCGACGTCGATGCGGACCCTATTCCTGAAGTGGTTCAGGAGCCAGAGGTCAAGCCACCGGTCGACGATGTCGAGTCTGAGTCGGTGCCCGAGGTGATGATGGAGCCTGAGGCTGCGGTAGAGCCGATGCCAGACGTCGTCGTTGAAGAAGTGGAAAATTCACCACCGGTCGCGGGATTGGTTGGTGGTGCCATAGCTGGTGCCGGTGCGGTAGCCGGCGCGGCTGCACTGTCTGGAGGCGATGAGACCATCGATCTTGAGGCGACTCAGGCAATGGCTACCGTCGAAGACCTCGATCAAGGCGACGTGATTGAACTCGACGACGAGCCAGGTGCACTGTTTGGCACCGATGTTGGCGAGGCTGCTGACGCCGCCCCAGCTGCGCCACCGGCCAATGTGGCCGGTGGAGGCGAAGGATTTGTCGCCAAATTCGCCTCGTCTTTGGACCAATTGCCGATCGAGCGATAGGAAATTCGTCGGTTCGGGTGCGTGGTAGCCGCGCAGCTGCCCCCTATACTATCGCCCTCAAGGCGTCAAGCTAGGTGCCTGCCCATACGTTCATTTTGGTGAGCGGTACTGGTGGAGAAAGGGTTAGTCCTGTGGCAAAGAAAGCAGCCGCAAAGAAGAAGGCTCCGGCGAAGAAGAAAGCGGCGGCCAAAAAGAAGGCCGTGGCGAAGAAGAATGCTCCGGCGAAGAAGAAAGCGGCGGCCAAAAAGAAGGCTCCGGCAAAGAAGAAGGCTCCGGCAAAGAAAGCCCCAGTGGTAAAGAGCGCAGTGCAAAAAGTTGATGAGGCTCAGGCCGCCGCCGCAGCCAAGCTAAAGGAAGACAAGAAGGTCTCAACGAAGGCCTTCAAGAAGCCTTTCATCAAAAAGCAAAAAGAAGAACTGTTACGGGAACGAGAGAAGTACACCCGCTCGGCCGCCTCATACAAAGAAGAAGCAGACTCATTGGTGCTCAATCGGGAGCCCGGAGATGTGCAGTTTGATGAAGAGTCCGGCGAAGGCGACACACTCGCTGTCGAGCGCGAGCGGGATCTCGCCCTCAGCGCTCAAGCGCAGCAGGCCGTCGATGAGATCGACGCTGCATTGAAACGCATCGAACTTGGCGTGTACGGCGTATGCATCGAATCGGGCAAGCCGATTCCCAAAGAGCGACTAGAAGCCATTCCGTGGGCTTCGCAGCGCGTGGAGTTCAAAGTCGGTGGCCTCGGGCGCCGCTAACGAGACCGAGTTTTCGCCGCCGCTGGACCTTGAGCCGGCTGAGGTAGTCGCTCGGCGATGGCAACTTGTCGCGACCTCGCTTGCGGTGATCCTCATCGACCAGGTAACGAAGGCGTGGGCGCTGAGCGCCCTCGCAGACGAACAGATCGACGGTCCTTTCGGTTCAGCTCTGCGACTCGTCTTTAATCGGGGATCCGCCTTCTCTTTGGGGGAGGGCTTCGGTCCGATCTTTGGCGTGCTCGCGATCATCGTGAGTATTGGCATGGTCTTCGTTGTCGGCAAGGTGGTTCAGCGCTCGGTGGTTACTGGACTTGGGCTGATCCAAGGCGGGGCTATCGGCAATGTCATCGATCGGGCCTTTCGAGAAGGCGATGGCTTCCTAGGAGGTGCTGTGATCGACTTCCTTGAGATCGGGGACTTTTGGCCCGTATTCAATATCGCCGACGTCGCCATCGTCGTGGGTGGAATCGTGGTGGCGATCCTCGGATCCCGTGAATAGCGCTCTCCCAGAGGCACTCGACGGCGAGCGGGCTGATCGAGTCGTCGCGATGCTTACCGGAGTGAGTCGCTCGGTCGCAGTCCGGGCCATCGATGACGAACAGATACTGGTAGATGGGCGGCCGGTCGCAAAAGCATCGCAACGACTCAGCGCTGGTCAGGTAATTGAGATCCCCGACGCCGTGGGCAGTGATGACACCGCACTCACTCCGGACCTATCGGTCCCACTGGAGTTTGCCTATGTCGATGACGACGTCATCGTCGTCGACAAACAACCCGGCCTCGTCGTACATCCCGGCGCTGGCAACCGAGAAGGCACGATCGCCCAAGGCGTTTTGGCACGATTTCCCGAGGTGTCCGACATCGGGGAGAAGGAACGGCCCGGCATCGTTCATCGACTCGACAAGGGAACATCAGGAGTATTTGTGATCGCTCGTTCGCAGCGAGCGTACGAGTCGTTGACCGATCAGCTGCGCGAACGCCGGGTCGACCGGCGCTATCTGACCTTTGGGTGGGGCCAGCCAAAGACCGATCGCGGCGTCATCGAGGCACCCCTAGGTCGAGCGATTCGCGATCCGACCCGCATTGTCGTGCGACAAGATGGCAAGAGCGCCCGCACGAGTTACGAGGTACTCGCTCGGTGGGACGAGCCAAACCTCACGCTGTTCGCGTGCACGCTCGATACCGGACGCACACACCAGATTCGTGTGCACCTCGAAGCCATCCACCATCCGGTTGTCGGTGACACCCGCTATGGCGGAGGCCGCGATGCTCTGGGTTTGGACAGACCCGCGCTTCACGCAAGTGAACTGGGCTTCGACCATCCCGGTACAGGCGAGGCCATGGCGTTTCAGTCGCCCTTGCCCGCAGACCTTGCGAACTTTGTCGAGGGGTTGGGGCCACCGGACGCGGGTGCCGTTGCGCCATGATGACTGATATGACTTCGGACCCTCAGCTCACCGCGCCGGACTACGGCGATGGCGGGAACGCGTCGGTGATTCCGTCGTTGACCTGGGGTACAGCAACACCGTTGGTGCCAGACGAGGTGGTAGCGGCTCCGCGTTGCGTTGTGCTCGTCTTGGACTCGCTCGGTTGGGTCCAGCTGCGCGAGCACTCCGAGCACGCCCCGACGCTCACCGCGATGCAGGGATCGTCTGCGACTACGAGCGCGCCGTCGACAACGGCTACAGCGCTGACGACGATCTCCACGGGAGCGCCTCCCGGCGAGCACGGGATCGTCGGCTATCGGTTCCCCGCCGGCGGCTCCGTTATGAACGCTCTGCGTTGGACCACCCAAGCTGGCGATCATCGCCGGACGGTCCAGCCAAGCGACATTCAGGTGATGGCGACCTTTGCTGGCGGACCGCAATGGCGTGTCGTGGGCAACCGTCAGTTCATTGGCTCGGCCTTTACCGAGGCCTACCTCGGCGACGCCCCGTATCGGGGCATCGAGCATCCGTCCTCACTCGTGGCTGGAGTGCGCGAGCAACTCGACGATGGTGCGAGTCACGTCTATGCGTACTATGACGGCCTGGATCACGTGGCTCATATCCACGGTTTTACGGGCACGTATTTCGATCTTGAGCTCCGGTTCTGCGACTGGCTGGTTTCTGAATTGATCCGTGCCCTGCCGCCACAGACCGCTCTGGTCGTGACCGCAGATCACGGACAGATCCACGCGCCTGAGATCGTGGCGGTCGACGATGAACTGTTGGCGCTGACCGCCTACCGATCAGGTGAGGCGCGCTTCCGTTGGCTACACGCTCGTGCTGGTGCAACCGAGGAGCTTGCCGCGGCGGCTCGCGAGCACTACGGGGATCGCGCCTGGATCCGTACGCAGGATCAGGTTGTTGACGATGGCTGGTTTGGTCCAACGGTGTCACACGATGCCCGAAGTCGTCTCGGTGATGTGGCACTCATTCCCCACGAGCCATTCGGCTTTGATGACCCTGGCGAAGCACACGTGGACCGCCTAGTCGGGCGACACGGATCGCTCACCGAGGCCGAAATGCTGGTGCCCGTACTCCACCACGTCTCCAACTAGCGCGGGCGCAATTACGAACGTGTAGTTTGAGTACTCGATGCCTGGCTCGTTTACCCATCTTCATGTGCATACCGAGTTTTCGATGCTCGATGGAGCGTCGCGCTTGGACGATCTCGTCGCGGCGGCGGCCGCTGATGGTCAGCCAGCGCTCGGCATCACCGATCACGGCAACATGTATGGCGTGCTCGACTTCTACAAGGCGTGCAACAAGGCGGGCATCAAGCCGATCATCGGCACCGAGGCCTACATGGCCCACGACCATCGTTCCGAGCGGCTTTCACGCCGAGGCCGCATGGACGACTCGGGTGGCAGTACCGACGGTGGAAAGAAGCTTTATTACCACCTGATTTTGTTGGCCGAGAACAACACCGGCTACAAGAACATGATCCAGCTCGCTTCAGAAGCGTTCATGACGGGCTACCACTACAAGCCTCGTGTCGATTGGGAGCTACTCGAGCAATACTCCGAAGGCGTCATTGCCACGACGGGTTGCCTCGGCGGGCAGGTCCTCCAGGCACTTCTGCAAGGCAACTTCGACGAGGCGGTAAACCGGGCTGGACGACTGCAAGATATCTTTGGCCGCGACAACCTCTTCATCGAACTCCAAGACCATGGGATACCCGAGCAGATTCGCACCAACCCGCAGCTGTTGCAGATCGCAAAGAAGATCGGCGCTCCGATCCTTGCGACCAATGACAGCCACTACACCCACCAGGTCGACCATGCAGCCCACGACGCGCTGTTGTGCGTGCAGACCGGTTCACTTCGATCCGACCCAGACCGCTTCAAGTTCCATGGCGACCAGCACTACCTGAAGTCGGCAGCGGAGATGCGTCATATGTGGCGCGAGGTCGAGGTGGCCTGCGACAACTCGTTGTGGATCGCTGAACGCTGCAACGTCGAGATCGAGTTCGGCGAACCACAACTTCCGAGCTTCCCGCTGCCCGACGGGTTCGCCGATGACGACGAGTACTTGTTGCACCTCACGATGGAGGGCGCCAAGAAGCGTTGGGGCGAGGGCGGCATTACCGATGAGATCCGCCAACGTCTGCTGTTCGAGCTCGACGTCATCAAGAACATGGGCTTCTCGTCCTACTTCATCATCACGTGGGACCTGATCAAGTACGCACGCGATCAAGACATCCGGGTTGGACCAGGGCGTGGCTCTGCTGCGGGATGTGCGGTGGCATATTGCTTGTGGATCACCGACCTCGACCCGATCAAGTACGACTTGCTCTTCGAGCGGTTCTTGAACCCGAGCCGTATTTCGATGCCCGATATCGATATGGACTTCGACTCGCGCTACCGGGACAAGATGATCCGCTATTGCGCCGAGCGCTATGGACGAGACCACGTCGCGCAGATCGTGACGTTCAGCCAGATCAAGGCTCGAGCTGCCGTCCGTGACGCCGCTCGAGTACTCGGCTATCCCTACGCGGTGGGCGACAAGGTGGCCAAGGCCATGCCGCCGCTGATCATGGGTCGCGACACGCCGTTGCAGTATTGCTTCGAGAAGCACCCCAAGTACGAGGGCGGTTACGCCCAAGCTGGGGACTTGCGCGACATGGTGAGCACCGACCCGGTGGTCGCAGAGGTGGTCGAGGTAGCCAAGGGCCTTGAGGGGCTTCGACGATCCGACGGTATCCATGCCGCGGCGGTGGTGATCACCAAAGACCCACTGACCGATTACCTGCCGATCCAACGCAAGCCAGAGGCCGGCCAAGACATCGAAGACGCACCGGTGGTCACCCAGTACGAGATGAACGGGGTGGAGGAGCTTGGCCTGCTCAAGATGGACTTCCTTGGGCTGCGCAACCTAGACGTCATCGAAGACACGATCCAGATGATCAAGCTCACTCAAGGTGTCGAGGTCGACATCGACAACGTCGATCTCGAGGACGCCAAGACCTACGAGTTGTTGCAGCAGGGCGACACGATTGGCGTCTTCCAGCTGGAATCGACTCCGATGCGAGCGCTAATGAAGTCACTCGGCCCGACCGAGTTCGATGATGTGGCTGCGCTCGTTGCGCTCTATCGGCCCGGGCCGATGGAAGCGAACATGCACAACGACTACGCCGATCGCAAGAACGGCCGCCAAGAGGTCACGTTGCTGCACGACGATGCCGCAGAGATCTTGGGTGACACGTACGGCCTGATGATC
>CAYUKM010000029.1:11765-24804 GCA_964445255.1 uncultured Acidimicrobiales bacterium | reverse complement strand
ACCGGAGCTAGAGCTGACGAGACGAGATCTCGAACGCGAAATAGTGGGCCGGAAAGTCAAAGATGTCGAGGCCGCAGGCATGTCCATGCTGCCCCGATACAAGAACCGCAAGTCTTTCGGCGCTCCCCTTGAAGGGATGAAGATCGCCGGTGTGATGCGCCAAGGTGAGTTCTTGTTGTTTCCGCTCGAATCTGAGGACATTTTGGTCGTGCGCATGGGGACCGGCGTCTTCCGCCGAAACGCGAACAAGGACAAAGAAGAGCCCGGCACCGAGGTGTCCATCACCTTCACCCAGGGCGGACAGCTTCGCTACGTGAACACCGAAGGCGATGGCGAGCTTGCGGTCGTGTCCAAAGAAGAGGTCATGACCGAGTTCCCTGACCTCAACGATCCTGCCGTCGATCCGATCGACACTCCGCTGTCGTGGCTGAACTTCCGTGACCTCATCGAAGGTCAATCGACGACGCTCAAGGAGCTCCTAACCGACGGCAAGGCGATCCTGAGCATCGGATCGATCTACGCCGACGAAGTGCTCTTCGACGCCGGATTGCGTTACGACCGCTCCTCAACGACCTTGTCGACCCAGGAAGTCCGTCGGCTCTACCGCTCCCTTGTCGAGACGCTGCACAACGTCATCAAGTACCGCGGCACCACCCTGGAAGACCGCCCGTGGGCCGACGTCTTCGGCGAACCCGGGGTCTTCGACCAACACATCCAGGTCTACCAACGAGAGGGCGAACTCAGCCCCCGCTCCAGGACCCCAATCCAGCGCACCAAATACAAAGGCGACTGGACCTACTTCTGCGAGACGCAAGTCTAATTTCCGACGGAGTCGGAAATTAGACTTGCTGGCTGCTTTCCCGCTCGTTCCTCGCTCCAGCTGTCGCAATCCGAGCCCCAGGGGGCTCTCGATGCTCGGCTGCTGGCCCGAGGCCGCGTCCGCCCGCACCGGCTTCGCAGCTGCGGGCTACTTTGGCGTCCCGCACGCGCAAGTTGTGAGCGCAGCGAGCAACTTGGTTAGCGAACGCAGTGAGCGGCGGGGAGCGTTCAGGCGCCACGCAGGCTGGGCGCCAGAGGCGGCGGTTGCTGTGTGCTGTCGAATCGCGACGCAGTCGCCCCGGTGACAAAGCTCGCCGCCCGAGTTACATCCTTGTAGTTCGCCGCGATACGGTTGGGGTTAGGCGTGTGGCGGCGCGCCTTGAGATCCCCCGGAGCGCAACTGTGTACCTCAAGACGTTGACAATGAAGGGCTTTAAGTCTTTCGCTGATTCGATAGACCTCGAGCTCGAACCTGGAGTCACGGTTGTCGTGGGTCCGAACGGCAGTGGTAAGTCCAATGTTGTCGATGCGATCGCCTGGGTTCTTGGCGCGCAGGCTCCTAGTTCGGTGCGGTCGCAAAAGATGGACGATGTCATCTTCGCTGGCACGTCCAAGCGTCCTGCGCTGGGTCGTGCAGAGGTCTCGCTCACGATCGATAACTCAGATGGCATCTTGCCGACCGAGTTCAACGAAGTGCAGATCTCTCGCACGCTGTTCCGCTCTGGCGATAGCGAGTACTCGATGAACGGTGTGCCGTGCCGCCTCCTCGATATCCAAGAGCTCCTCTCTGATTCCGGTGTAGGTCGCACCCAGCACGTGATCGTCAGCCAGGGTCAGATTGACGCAGTGCTCAACGCTCGCCCCGAAGAGCGGCGCCTTATCATCGAAGAGGCGGCTGGCGTACTGAAGTTCCGGAAGCGTCGGGAGAAGGCGCAGCGCCGCCTGGTGGCGACCGAAGCCAACCTGACCCGCATCCAAGATCTTCTTCGAGAAGTCCGCCGTCAGCTTCGCCCACTAGAGAAGCAGGCCGACGCGGCTCGCCGTCACGGCGATGTCGTGACCGAGTTGCATCGCTGCCAGGTATGGCTCGCTGGACGCGAGCTGCAATCGCTCCGCAAGAAGATGGACAGCCACGCCACCGATCGCCGTGACTTCACCACCAAAGACCGTGAGCTTCGTTCACTGCTTTCCCAGCTCGACACCGACATCATCGGCCTCGAGAGCGACCTGTCGGCCCAGGGTGCGGTCGATCTCGGCGATGCTCTGGCCCGACTCGAAGGCCTCCACCAACGAGCCGACGGCGCCCAGAACCTGATCGACGAGCGCCTCCGAGGCATCGCCCGAGAGAAGCAGGCGACGATCGACGGCGACGTCGTAGCTGCACTGCGTGCCGAGGTCGGTCAGCTCGGCGAAGAACTCACCGACGTCGACGGCAAGATCCTCGCGTTGGCGCCCGAACAGGAACTTCTGGTTCAGGGCGAGCAGCGCCTCGCTGAGGATCGCTCCACATTCGAACTCGCCCTCTCGTCCCAAGGTGAGGCGAGCGCAGAGGCTGCCGCGGCTGGCCGTGCGGCCGAAGTCCGTGGCGAGCTCGCTGCGCTTCGAAACTCGATTGCCGCTGCGACCTCGGAGATTGCCAGCATTGATGGCCGTGCCGACGCGTTGGATAGCAATGCTTCGGAACTGCGCTCCAAGCAGGAACAAGAGAAGGGCAAGCTCGACGCGGCCGTCGAACGAGAGCAAGAACTCGTCGCCACCGCAGACGCTGCCGCAACCGAACATCTCGCAGCACAAGTTGCCTTCGCGGCTCTACAAGCTGAGCGATCTGAGGCAGACGCTGTGTCCCGGTCTGCCCAGGCCCGGTTCGCCGCCCTTGGTGAAGCGCTCAACTCAGCCCGGGCAGCAGCAGGTGCAGACGAACTCCAAGATGTCGACGGCCTCGTCGGCACGCTCCTCGACGTCGTCGCGATCGAGCCCGGGTGGGAAAACGCAGTGGAAGCTGCCCTCGGCGAAGCGCTCTCGGCGGTAGTCGTTGACTCGACCGACTCCGGTCGGGCCGCCCTCGAGGCGTTTGCCAACGGACGGGGGAGCGGTTCGGTGATTGCACTCGACCCGACCGTCTCGGGCACTACAGCCTCCCCGGATTCCGTGCTCAACCGGGTAACCCCACAGCGAACCGACGCCGCGGGCGTGCTCGGCGGGCTCCTTGCCAACATCGATGCGATCGATGGCGACTGGCGCGCTGCCCTCGACCGGTCGCTCGATACGGGCCGGGTTGTCGTCACTAAAGCAGGCGACCGCATCGGCGGAGGGCTGTGGCGTGTGGGCACCGCTGGCGTGGGCGCTACCCGCGCTGCGCTCGAAGAGGCCGAAGCCGCAGTGGTCGCCGCTCAAACCGAAAAGGAGCGATGCGAGCAAGAACTCTCGGCAGCCACTGACACCGTGGCCCGTTGTCTTGAAGCCGATCGCACCGCGGCCTCGGGGTTGGACAGCAACGATGCGGAACTGAACTCCACCACCGAAGCACTGCACCACATGGATGCCCAGCTGCGACAAATTCAAGTGGAGAAGGACGCATTCTCGACGCAACGCGAAGAGCTTGAGATCCGCTTTGCCCGCGAGACCGAGCGAGCGAACGAACTCGATGCGCTCCTGCCGAGTCTCGAAACCGCTGAGGTGCAGTCAGCAGAACGGGCGCGTGAACTCGAAGCGACGCGAAAGACGTTGACCGACCGTGGCTCAGCGCTGGTCGAGCAACGTCGGGAGTTCGAAGTGCGAACCGCATCGTTCGAGGAGCGGCGTGGTGTTCTTCGCCGACGGCTCGGCGAGGTACAGGATCGCTTGGAGCGATTGGCCGTCGAACAGACCGAAGCCGAGTCCAAGCGTGTCGTTCTCGACCGCAAGGAAGCGCTCACCCAGCGAATCGCGGCGTTGCTCGCATCCACCATCGGCGACCTACGGGTACACCTAGAAGCTCGCCGAGACGAACGTCGGGCCCAGTCGGCGGTGGTCAACGAGCTGAGCGCAAAGCTCGACGGGTTCCGTTCCCAACGCAGCGCCACCGAGACCGAGCTGCGCGAGCTGAACGAACGAACCTCACGTATCGACATCGACGAAGCCGAAACTCGAGTGCGCCTTGAGGCAACGACCGAAGCCATGCGTCGCGACCTCGACGTCGACCCTGGAGCCGCCATCGAAGCGCCACATCCGGAGCTTCCCGACGGCGTCACCCCGGCTGCCCGAGCTCGCGAGCTCGAACGAGACCTCAAGGTCATGGGTCCAATCAACCCGCTTGCGCTCCAAGAGTTCGAAGCGTTGACCGAGCGTCACGAGTTCCTGAAGAGCCAACTCGACGACATCCGCTCGACCCGTCGAGAGCTCAACAAGGTGATTCGGGCGATCGACGAGGAGATCGTCACGGTCTTCGCTTCGGCCTACGCCGATGTCGCCGACAACTTCACCACGCTCTTCGGCCGCTTGTTCCCGGGCGGCGAAGGCAAGCTGCGCCTGACCGAGCCCAACAACCTGCTCGAAACCGGAATCGAGGTCAGTGCGAAGCCGTCCGGCAAGAACGTGAAGAAGCTCTCGCTACTTTCAGGTGGCGAGCGCTCGCTCACCGCTCTGGCCTTCCTGTTCGCCGTGTTCCGCAGCCGCCCGTCGCCGTTCTACGTGATGGACGAAGTCGAAGCGGCGCTCGACGATGTGAACTTGCACCGCTTCTTGAGCCTGGTCGAAGAGTTCCGCAACGAAGCACAGCTCGTCATCGTGTCGCACCAAAAGCGCACCATGGAAGCCGCCGACTCGCTCTACGGAGTCACCATGGAGCCTGGTGGGTCGTCGAAGGTCGTCAGCGAACGCAGCGAGATCGAACGTAACTACGGCACCGGCGCAAAGCGCGACGAAGCCTTGGCTGATTCACTGGTCCAATAGGCCCATCTGCGCACGCCTATATCTCCTCTTTATCCACAGGGGAGTACTGTTAAAGGGTGCGCATTTTGGTCGTAGATGACGAAGTTGACCTCGCAACGGCAGTTGCGACAGGCCTTCGACGCGAGGGCTATGCCGTCGACGTCGTGCACGATGGGTCCGAGGCTCTCGACCGGTTGCAGTTCCAGCCATATGACCTGATTTGTCTGGATCTGACCATGCCAATTGTCGATGGATTGGATGTGTGCAGGCAGATTCGCCAGAACCCACCCGAAACCGGTGCGCCACGGATTTTGATGTTGACCGCCCGCGATGCCATCGACGAACGGATCCTCGGACTCGATACGGGCGCTGATGACTACCTGGTCAAGCCGTTCGCCTTCGGCGAGCTTTCGGCCCGCATCCGAGTGCTGCTGCGCCGAGATATCGAAGGCGGCTCGTCGGTCCTGGAGGTCGGCCCATTGCGCCTGGATACCGCCCGCCACGAGGTCCACAAGGACGACACCCTCCTCGACCTCACCCCCAAAGAGTTCGCGCTCCTGCGTTACTTCATGACCCACCCGGGACATGTCCTGAGCCAGGAGCATCTGCTCGAACACGTCTGGGACGAGAACGCTGATCCGTTCACCAACACCGTCCGAGTGACGGTCGGGACCTTGCGCCGCAAGTTGCAGGCTGACGACGCACCCCAGTTGATCGAAACGGTCATTGGTTCGGGCTATCGCCTACTCGACTCCGAGGTGCCTGCGACATGAGCGAGGCGCCTCGCCCCGAAGGTGACATCACCGGCGAGTTCCGTCCGCCAGAGGTAGCCGAGGCGCGCAACCAAACCGTCCGACGCCCAATGAGTGTCGGTATCAACACCGACCGCTTCCTTCCCTCATGGGTGGGCTCGGTGCGGTTCCGCATAGCGCTGTTGTATTCGATACTGCTGTTCTTTCTCGCTGCCGTTGTTGTCGGCGGCCTCTATGCCGGCATCAGCCGGGAGATCGGTGGCTCGCTGACCGAAGACGCCAGCTTCGACTTCGTCGTGCGCGACCCAGATACCGGTGAGCAAGTGGCCGTTCGCGCGCTTCAGGATTTTGAGGCTGAGGTTGACCGTCGAGCGCTTGAAGACCTTCGCCAGTACTCCTTCGCTGCACTAGGAATGTTGTTCGTGACATCGTTGGGCATTGGCTGGTACGTGGCGGGCATCGTGTTGCGACCAATTCAACGCATTACCGACGTCGCCCGATCGATCAACGCCCGCGACCTCAACCGGCGTATCAACCTGAGCGGCCCTGACGACGAACTCGGCCGCTTGGCCAACACCTTCGACGACATGCTCGACCGCCTCGACATGGCCTTCGCTTCACAGGTTCGATTCATTCACGAAGCGTCCCACGAGCTAAGAAACCCGCTGGCGGTGATTCGAACCAACCTCGATGTCACCCTCGCCGACCCCGACGCCAGCGCGGAGGACCTCCGTCGCACCGGAGAAGTAGTGGGTCGCTCGGCCGAGCGCATGTCGACACTGGTTGACGACCTGCTTGACCATGCCCGAGCGGAGACCCGCGCTCAACGGGTGGAGGAAGTCAACATCGCCAGCATGGTTGAGAGCGTTGCCGAGGAGTTTGTGATTCCGGCGTCGGTCGCTTCGGTCACGATCGAAACCGCGATCGACGCCGATAACGATTTAGTCGTCGACGGTGACCCGGTTGCCTTGCGCAGAGCAATGGCGAATCTCCTCGCGAACGCCATTCGACTCGCCCCCGAGAACACGTCGATCTGGGCCCGAGCCGGAAGCGTAGAGAACTGGGTCTGGATGGGCGTCCAAGATGAGGGCCCCGGCATCGCTCCCGGCGATCAACAGCGAGTGTTCCGGCGGCTATGGCGCGGGGACCAAACGGCGAACTTCAAACGTGATGGACGATCGGGCCTTGGCCTAGCCATCGTCAAACAGATCGCCGAGACCCACGACGGCACCGTACGCCTCGAATCAGAGCTCGGACAGGGAGCCACATTTGTGATCTGGCTGCCACGACAAGGCGAGTCCGCTCAGGAGATCGGTTCTCCCGACGAAGTGATCGAGGCCATTGGATCGGTCGCTCCGGTAACCGAAGAAGATAATTCCGAGGAAAGTCGGACGCTTACAGGGGCTTTACATCCCCCCGATTAGGTTTCGAAGTGTCCTGGCAGAACCGGCGGGTCTCTCCCCTCCTACCCGTCGGTTCGCCAAGGTGTCAAGGACCGAGTGCCCGGGGACGTCCACCCCGGGCACTCAGTGCCCTGCTCTCGACGTTTCGTTACTGTTTGAGTGATGGCACAGCGAGATCCTGACGTGTACGACCCTGCGGTCGGGTTCGTCGTTTTGGAGGAATTGCTGATGGACCCGTTGCGCTCCGAAGTGATCGAGTGCTGCGCAGGGCTAGTGGCCCTACCGGAAGCCGAGCGCCACATCCGAGACAAAGTCGCGAGCGGAACGCATCACCTAAACGATGGGCCATCGTTGAGGCGACGCAACCGCTTATCGATGACAATCGGACCATGAGCTCCGCTGCCCTAGGCTGGTCCCGCTATGGATCCCATTCTGTTGATCATCCTGATTGTCGTCGCTGTGCTTCTGCTCGGAGGCGTTGGCCTGGCGCTTATGCGCGGGCGAGGAAACCACACCCCGACCGTCGAACGTGGCGCCACCGATGCGGCGGACCGTTCGATCGCGACCGAAAAGTCAGCAACCGCTGTTGCCGGCACGGACGCAGCCGTCGACGTTGACGAGGATGTCGATGTCGACGAACCGATGGTGGAGGAGGCTCCGGAACCAGAGCCTGAGCCCGAACCGGAGCCCGCCACATTCCGAGGGCGCCTCGGGAAAGCCCGATCAGCGATGGCTGGATATCTCGGTTCAATCATGTCGCGCGGCGACGTCAACGCCGAAACATGGGAAGAACTCGAGGAAGCACTCATCCGCGCAGACGTCGGTGTTCGGCCGACCACCGAGATCCTCGACACCGTCCGCGAACAGGCCGACGAGCAAGGCGTAAAGGACCCAACTGCGCTCATCGAACTCGTCAAAGACGAGATGAAAGCCCGACTCAGCGTCCACGACATTTCGTTGGCCGCTGGCGGCGACCCATCGGTATGGCTCTTCGTTGGCGTAAACGGCGTAGGTAAGACCACCACAATTGGCAAGATCGCTCACCGCGAGATCGCGGACGGCAAGAAGCTCGTCCTCGCTGCGGGCGATACGTTCCGTGCCGCTGCCGCCGAACAGCTCGGCATGTGGGCCGAGCGCGCGGGAGCTGACTTTGTTCGTGGCGCCGAAGGCGGCGACCCATCATCGGTGATCTACGACGCCGTGGAGAGCGCCGCCGCGAGCGACGCTGACATCGTCCTCGCCGACACGGCCGGCCGACTACATAACAAGACAAACCTCATGAACGAACTCTCCAAGGTTCGTCGTGTGGCCGAGAAGGGGGCTGGCACCGTCACCGAGACGCTTCTCGTGATCGATGCCACCACCGGCCAAAACGGTCTCACCCAGGCGCGTGCGTTCACCGAGGCGGCGGACCTGACCGGCGTAGTGCTCACCAAACTCGATGGTTCTGCCAAGGGCGGCATCGTTGTCGCTGTCCAACAAGAGCTCGACATTCCGGTGAAGTTGGTCGGCCTGGGCGAGGGCGCTCACGACCTGATCCCCTTCGACGCCAACGAGTTCGTCGACGCACTGTTTGAATAGCGTCGCCTCGATAGAGTTAGGAAATCATGTTCGATACGCTTACCGATCGCTTTGACGGCATCTTCGATCGCATTCGCGGCAAGGGGAAGCTGAGCGAGAAGGACGTCGACGAGACCCTGCGCGAGATTCGCCTCGCCTTGCTCGAAGCCGACGTCAACTTTGAGGTCGTCAAAGGGCTTGTTGCCCGTATCCGTGACCGTGCGGTTGGCGATGAGTTGTCGAAGGCGCTCAACCCGAGCCAGCAGATCGTCAAGATCGTTCTCGAGGAGCTCACCACCAGTCTCGGCGGCGAGGCCATGCAGGTCACGTTCTCGCCAAAGCCGCCAACGATCGTGCTCATGGCTGGTCTGCAGGGTGCTGGTAAGACCACCAACTCCGCCAAGCTCGCTCGTTTGTTCAAATCGCAGGGCCGTCAGCCGCTGCTCGTTGGTGCCGACCTTCAGCGTCCCGCAGCTGTCGAACAGCTGAAGACGCTCGGCAAGCAGATCGACGTACCCGTGTTCTCCGAACAGTCCGACCCGGTTTCGGTGGCTCGTGCCGCGTTGGAAGAGGCGAAGAACCTGGGTCGAGACGTCATCATTTATGACACCGCAGGCCGGTTGGCTATCGACGAAGCCTTGATGGAAGAGGTCCGCCAGATCTCCGAAGTCGTACAACCTGACTACACCTTCCTCGTCGTCGACGCGATGACCGGTCAAGATGCCGTCAACGTCGCCGAGTCGTTCCACAACACGCTGGCGCTCGACGGTGTGATCCTCACCAAGCTCGACGGTGACGCCCGCGGTGGTGCTGCACTGTCGGTCAAAGAGGTCGTCGGTCGGCCGATCGCGTTCGCATCGACAGGTGAGAAGCTCGAGGACTTCGACACCTTCTACCCAGACCGTCTCGCCAGCCGAATCCTCGGCATGGGCGACATCGAAACCCTCATCGAGAAGGCCGAAGCCGCCTTCGAAGAAGAAGAAGCCGAAGAGGCAGCCCAGAAGCTTCTCGAAGGCAAGTTCACCCTCGACGACTTTTTGCAGCAGATGCAGCAGATCAAGAAGATGGGCCCGATCGGCAACCTGCTCGGCATGATGCCGGGCATCCCCAAAGAGGTTCGAGACGTCGAGATCGAGGACTCCCAAATTGCACGACTTGAGGCGATCATTCGCTCGATGACCGTGGCCGAACGCGAGGATCCCAAGATCATCGACGCATCTCGCCGCTCACGCATCGCCAATGGCTCGGGCATGAAGCCCCAAGACGTCACCGCGCTCGTCAGCCAGTTCAGCGAGATGCAAAAGATGATGAAGCAGTTCGGCATGGCGCCGCCGAAGTCCAAGCGCAAGGGCGGCAACAAGAAGAAGAACAAGCGTCGTCGCGGCGGAGGCCGCACCACGGCCAAGGGTTCGGCGCCAATGGCAAACCCCACAGCACTCATGGAAGAGGGCATGGAAGAAGTCCAGGGCCTTCGTCTTCCAGGACTGCCCCCTCAGGAATAGGTTCACAAGTAGGTTCTCTGGGGGTTCTCGGTTAGCATCTATCGGTCGAGTCTCAACCTGTTCGGAGACTCCCAAGAAGAGGATGTATTCGTGGCTGTAAAGCTCCGCCTTATGCGTATGGGCAAGAAGAAGCAACCGACCTACCGCGTCGTTGCTGCAGATTCGCGTTCGCCCCGCAATGGCCGTTTCATTGAGATCGTTGGCACCTACCAGCCACGGCAAGACCCGTCGGTTATCGAGATCGATAACGAAAAAGCAGTGCACTGGCTGAAGCACGGCGCACAGCCAACCGAGCGGGTCGAGAAGCTGTTGAAGATTTCCGGCGCGTGGGAACAGTTCACCGGGGTCGCTCCAGAGATTCCACCGGTTCCGGCTCCTACGCCGAACAAGGGTTACACCGCGCCGGCTCCGCCGAAGCCACCTAAGGCTGTCGAGAAGCCAGCAGAAGAAGACGCTCCGGCCGACGAGGCGCCAGCAGAAGAGGCCGCAGCTGAAGCGCCGGCTGAGGAAGCCGCAGCCGAGGAGACCACCGACGAAGCTCCAGCTGAGGAAGCCGCAGCTGACGACGCACCGGCTGAGGAAGCCGCTGAGGAGTCTGCCGAGAGCGACGACTCATGAGCGATGAAGCAGACCAAGTAGAAGAGCACGACGAAGACGAGGGCGGTGCCGAAGGCGCACCTACCGCCGAGGCCGTGTTGGCTTACGTGGTCCAGTCGCTCGTGCAAGACAAGGACGCCGTGCAGGTCGACGTCAACGACTCGAAGCACACCTTGCAGCTTGAGGTTCGTGTAGGTCCCGACGACATGGGTCGAGTAATCGGACGTCGTGGTCGTGTCGCGAATGCGATCCGTACCTTGACCCGGGCTGCAGCTGCCAAAGATGGCGTTGAAGTCGACATCGAATTCCTCGACTGATTTCTTCGGTCTAGCCGGCGCTGATGCCGGTAGGTCATGACCAATACGCCAACTCCGCCGGTCGACCTCTTGTTGGTCGGGTATGTGCGCAAGTCTCATGGCGTTCGAGGCGACGTCATTGTACGTCTGACCACGAACCGAACCGAACGCGTGGACGTCGGCTCCACCCTCGTGGTCGGCGATACACCGCGAACGATCACAACCTCGCGTCCGCACCAGGGCGACCACATCGTGCACTTCGACGGCATCGACGTCCGCGAGGTCGCCGACGAGCTCCGGGGCGTCGAACTCAAGGCCGAACCGATCGACGATCCGGACGAGCTGTGGGTGCATGAACTGATCGGCTGCGATGTCGTTGATGCGACCGGACGAACCAAGGGTGCCGTTGTTGAAGTGGTCGCCAATCCGGCCAGCGACCTGCTTGAACTCGACAGCGGAGCGCTAGTGCCGCTTCGATTCGTCACCTCGCGCGAGCCTGGCGTGATCAACGTAGATGTGCCAGACGGCCTCTTCGCCCTGTACGAGCAAGGCGAAGAAGAATGAGGATCGACGTCTTCACCGTGTTCCCCGAACTGGTCGATGGTGCGCTCGCCACAAGCATTATCGGTCGGGCCCGTGCGCAGGACAAGATCGACCTCCGGCTCCACGACCCCCGAGATCACGCCACCGACGTCCATCGCAGCGTCGACGACTCACCATTCGGCGGGGGAGCAGGCATGGTGATGCGCCCCGACGTGCTCTCCACATCAATTCGGGCGGCCGATCCACCCCGTCCGCTTCTTGCGTTGAGCGCCTCGGGGCGACGGTTCGATCAACAGATGGCCCAGGAACTCGCCGGCAGCGGAGGGTTCTCGCTGCTGTGTGGGCGTTACGAGGGGATCGACCAGCGTATCCTCGACTCCGAAGTCGATGGCGAGGTATCGATCGGCGACTTCGTGCTCGCCGGGGGAGAAGTAGCCGCCGCAGTCATCATCGAAGCTGTGGGACGCCTGTTGCCCGGCGTCCTGGGCAACGCCGATTCGATCGCTGAGGAGTCGTTCTCTGACGGCCTACTCGAATACCCCCAGTACACCCGGCCTGCCGACTTCGAGGGACGTGCGGTGCCCGAGGTGTTGACATCGGGCAACCACGGACTCGTCGCCCGGTGGCGTCGTGCGATGAGTCTTCGTCGCACGATCGACCGTCGCCCCGACCTCATCGAGGCCCGTGGCGGTCTAACCGAGGACGACCAAACGCTCCTCGACGAGTTTGATCTCTAGTCGCCGCTAGGCCGACCGCCTTACATCTCTGAAGTGCGTGCCGATAGGCCGACATGTCGACGCAACTCATGCTTGCACCGGCCAGCCGCACGTGGGAACAGCTGAGCACGGCCATCTCCGAATCACTTGACGATCTACTTACCGGCGCCGTGTCGGAAGTACGCGTGAAGGTGCCGGGGAGCGGTCAACACGTCATCGCAGGTTTGATAGGTGACGGACAGATTCGTCTCGCTGCCGCTGGTAACGACACGCTGATGGGCGGAGAACGAATGACCGTCCGAGACGAGCGGGCCGTAATCGCCGTTGGCTTCAAAGTCGCCTCTGATTCCTGGGGTAACTTCTACTGGGACTGGAGCGCCCCCGTGGACTCCGAACTCGTAGCCTCCGGCATCATTCGCACCATGCGAGACATCTACAAAGTTGAACCCAACCAACTAGAACTCTCTGTCACGTTGTAGCTAGTCGTCGGTGCATCTAGGCTTGTCGACTGGCCTAATCGGCCGCGATTCGCAGGAGCCAACGATGAACATCACCGATCTCGTCGACGCAAAGTCCCTCCGGGACGACATCCCCGAGTTTCAAGCGGGTGACACCGTCAAGGTCCACGTACGTGTGGTCGAGGGCAACAAGGAACGTGTCCAGGTGTTCGAGGGCGTGGTCATCGCTCGTCGTGGCAGCGGTATCAACGAATCCTTCACTGTTCGCAAGCTCAGCTTCGGCGTCGGTGTTGAGCGCACCTTCCCGCTCCACTCGCCAATCATGGCCAAGCTCGAGTTCGTCAACCGAGGCGACGTACGCCGCGCCAAGCTCTACTACCTGCGTGACCGCGTCGGTAAGGCAGCCAAGGTCCGCGAAAAGCGCGAATTCTGAGGGCTTTGCCGCCAGCGACTCCGTCGCGATTTTGGCGGCACGCGCTCAGAA
>CAYUKM010000029.1:10185-11665 GCA_964445255.1 uncultured Acidimicrobiales bacterium | reverse complement strand
CACGCGCTCAGAACAATCACTTCCCTCCGGGGGCCGTTGCACGGAGCGTCCTCGCTCGCTTCGCTCCCTGCGGCTGAGGGCTTTGCCGCCAGCGACTCCGTCGCGATTTTGGCGGCACGCGCTCAGAACAATCACTTCCCTCCGGGGGCCGTTGCACGGAGCGT
Organism: uncultured Acidimicrobiales bacterium; assembly: GCA_964445255.1. Classification (GTDB taxonomy): domain Bacteria; phylum Actinomycetota; class Acidimicrobiia; order Acidimicrobiales; family SHLQ01; genus SHLQ01. Next base: position 11,501 of record CAYUKM010000029.1, on the reverse strand, counting down.
CCTCGCAGCTGCGGGCTACCGACGTTGGGCGATTCGCATGTCTACGCAATTGAACTCGTTATTCGCGACGAATTCGTCGCTGCACCCGAGATCTTGCAACGTTGTCCCGGAAACGACCGGTCTCGTCCCGAGAGGTTTCGACAACTCTTCGGTTACCGGCTCGGCGGCGCCAAAACAGGAAGGTCCATCGTTGGTGATCCCCTGATCATCCGGTGTGTGTGACCAAAGGCCACGATTTTCGCCGATGATCTCGATCAACGGACCGGGCGTCCATGTCCAGATGGTACGGGAATCCATCTGGGGAATTGGGCTCGTTCTCAGCCCTAGCTAATTCAGGCCACGGGTTTGTAGGGTGATGCATCGGACAGGAGTCTTGTGGCTGAATTCGTTGATTCTGAAGTAATAGCTGGCGTGGTTGAGGTGCACCCTCAAGTGTTCGCCGATGAGCGCGGGTATTTCGTCGAGACGTACCGTCGCCAGTGGTTCGACCTCGGCCGGGAGATGGTCCAGGCCAATCGAGGAAATCGTCAAGCCGGTGCCGTCGTGGGGTTGCACTTCCACCTCCATCAGGCCGACTACTGGTACGCGCCGTCTGGGCACGCCAGGGCCGTGCTGCATGACCTGCGGGTGGGCTCGCCGACCGAGGGCGCTACCCAGATGATCGACCTGGGCGAGGTCGACGGTGCCGAGAATAACCACCTCGGACTGTTCATTCCTCCAGGTGTCGCGCACGGATTCGCGTCGATCACCGACTGCGTCATCACCTACCTGGTCGATGGCTACTACAACCCGGCCGACGAGCTCGGGGTGGCCTGGAACGACCCGGCGATCGGGGCCGATTGGGGAATCGAATCGCCGATCCTCTCCGAACGAGACGCTGCCAACCCGATGCTCGCTGACCTTGCGCCTAACCATCGGCCGCCCTACCCACCACGAACCTAGAGGCACGCTTCGACATGAAACTCTTCGTCACCGGCGCAGCCGGGTTCATCGGATCGAACTACGTGCGCCATCTCATGGCGAACACCGACGCGGAAGTGACGGTCTTCGACGCGCTGACCTACGCTGGCAATCGGGCCAACTTGGCCGAGTTTGAGGCCAGCTCTCGGTTCAACTTCGTGGAAGGCGACATCTGCAGCCGAGACGATGTCTCTGCGGCGCTACCCGGGCACACGCACGTCGTCCACTTCGCTGCCGAGTCTCACGTCGACCGCTCGATCATGGGCCCCGACGCCTTCATCAGGACCAACGTCTCCGGCACCAACGTCATGTGCGACATCGCGCGTCAGAACGACGTCGAGCGCTTCCTCCACATC
>CAYUKM010000029.1:0-10085 GCA_964445255.1 uncultured Acidimicrobiales bacterium | reverse complement strand
CAACGTCATGTGCGACATCGCGCGTCAGAACGACGTCGAGCGCTTCCTCCACATCCCACCCACCACATCTTGAGTCGGTTAGGTGCTGGCGAAGAGATGATCGAGTACGTCGAGGATCGCCTCGGCCACGACCGTCGCTACAGCGTCGACACCACCAAAATTCGAGAGATGGGCTGGGCTCCAGAGATCGCGCTGGAAGACGCGTTGGACTCGACCATCGAGTGGTACACAGCGAACCGCGCTTGGTGGGAGCCGCTGAAGTCTCGCGTTCAGAACCGGTAGAGAAGCTGTCACAGCCCGTACGTATGGTCTCCGACATGACACATGCGAGATTGCGATTAGGCCGTCAAGGCGAGGAACTCGCTGCCCGCTGGTACGAAAAGCGCGGGTGGGTAGTCCTCGACCGCAACTGGCGAAGCGGCCGCGGCGAACTCGACCTGGTGGTCGCCAAGCGGGGGACCGTTGCCTTTGTCGAGGTGAAGACCCGTCAGACTCGACGGTTCGGTAGCCCGGCCGAGGCGGTCGGTCACGACAAGCAACGGCAGATTCGTCGGTTGGCCACGGCGTGGCTAGGCGAGCACAAGCACCGACGTGACCAGCTTCGCTTCGATGTGGTCGCGGTTGTGGGGGTCGACGTCGAAGTGCTCGAAGCGGCGTTCTAGCCCCGTTGGCTCAGCCGAAGAAGGCCCAAATCACGAGCGCGACTGCAGCGATGATCGAACCGATGACGAACACGTAGTCAAAGGGTCGACGCTGATGCTGGCGCGTCGGGTCCATTCCCATATCTCTCAGTATGGTGGATGCTGATGCGAACTCGACGACGTTCACCGCTTCGGGCCTCCCTTGTTGGAGTGTTTGCTGCGGCCATGCTGCTTAGTGCCTGTGCCCAAGAAATTGCACTCCCGGACGACGCGGACGAGGAACTGATCCTTGGCTCAGACATATACCGAGCGAGTTGCGCCCGTTGTCATGGGCCTGACGGGGGAGGAGGCATCGGCCGTTCGCTGCGCGGTGTCGATCAGCGCCTAACCGTCGACGAGCAATTCGACGTGGTGTACAACGGGCGCAATCAGATGCCCCGGTTCAGTCAGACGCTGTCCGAGTCCGACATCAACGCCGTCGTTCGCTACCAACGAGAGATCTTGTCCGGTCCACCGCAATAGTTCCGAGGCTGACTGTCTTACCCCACATCTAGGTTCTCTGTTGTGGGCGATAGAGGCCGCCTGAATCAAGTGTCTTCAGACAATCAACGGCGCGTGTGCGCCATGTCTAGGAGATGTAGTCATGCTTTCGATCGTTCGGTCCGCGACCTTGGTGGGGGTAGTTGGACATCAGGTGCACGTAGAAGTGCACGCGTCGGGTGGTTTGCCCGGCTTTATCATCGTTGGTCAACCCGACGTGGCGTGCCGAGAAGCCCGCGACCGGGTTCGAGCCGCGCTGATTTCGAGTGGCGAAGATTGGCCCAGCAAGAAGATCACCGTAAACCTCGCTCCCTCCGACATGAAAAAGACCGGCGCCGGCCTCGACCTCGCGATGGCCATTGGCGTGCTCGTGGCCGATGGCCGGATCGGTCCCGAAGCGGTGGAGGGCCTGGCATTTCTCGGGGAGCTAGGCCTCGATGGTTCGATACGTCCCGTTCGTGGAGCGCTGCCCATGGCCGACGCAGTGGGGGAGCACGCGATCGTGGTTGCGCCTCAGAACGCTGGTGAAGCGACGCTGCTCGGTCGACAGGTTCGACCCGTTGCCACCCTCGGCCGTCTCGTCGAGTGCTTGCTCGGGGAGGCGCCGTGGCCCGACGGCCCACAGATGGAACCCCACGAACCGTGTGAACCCATGCTCGACCTCCGTGACATCCGAGGTCAACACATTGGCAAGCTGGCCCTCACGATCTCTGCTGCGGGCGGGCATCACCTGCTCATGGTCGGGCCGCCCGGGGCTGGCAAGACCATGCTCGCCAAGCGGCTTCCGGGACTGCTGCCCGCGCTCGATATGGCTTCGGCACTCGAGGTGTGCCGGGTGCACTCAGCGGCCGGCGCTCTCGATCCGGCCAAGTTGCCGGTAGTTAATCCGCCGTTCCGGGCCCCACACCACGGGGCATCCGCGGTGTCGCTCGTCGGTGGAGGTGCCCGTTCCATGCGCCCGGGTGAGCTTTCACTCGCGCACAAAGGGGTGCTCTTTCTCGACGAACTCGGCGAATTCGCACCCGCGGCGCTCGATGGACTTCGCCAACCATTAGAGGAACAAGAGGTACGGGTCGTCCGTGCTCACGCCACCGCGGTGTATCCCGCCGACGTTTTGCTGGTCGCATCCATGAATCCATGCCCGTGTGGTGAATCTGGCGCTCCGGGAGCCTGCCGATGTAGCGAAGCACAACGATCTCGGTACCACCGGCGGGTATCGGGGCCGCTGCTCGATCGCTTCGACCTCCGAATCGGCGTGCAGCGACCGTGTGCCACCGAATTGTTCGGTCAGCCGTCCGGCGAGTCGTCGGCTGAAACGGCTGAACGGGTTGCGGTCGCTCGTCAACGCGCCATCGACCGCACCGGTGTGGTGAACGGGCGCCTCGAACAAGTCGAACTTGATCAGGTCGCGCCCCTTGACGACTCTGGCCGAGCCGTACTCGAACAGGCGCTTACTCAAGGTCGGCTTTCCGCCCGGGGAGTGGGTCGGGTCCGGTCGGTTGCCCGCACGATCGCCGACCTCGAAGATGTCGGGAGCGAGGTTACCGTCGATCACCTGTGTCTAGCGATGTCGCTTCGGGTCGACCCGTTTGGAGTTCTCCGATGAACGCGGCGCTCAACGTTGCCTCACACGATGACCTTGAGGAGTTACCTGACGCGGCGTGGACGACGGCTTTGCTATCGCTTCCGAAGATGGGCCCTCGACGCCTCGATGCGTTGGTCGAACGAGAAGGTGGCGTTCGGTCGGGGTGGGAGCGGATCTGCAACGATGCATCGCTCCGTCTGCCCAATACCGCCGCCCAGATCATCGAGGACTGGCGATCAGCGGCGCGCTCGTTCAATGTTGGCGATCGCTGGGCTGCGATGAACCAACTAGGAATCAGCGCTGTCATCCCCGGAGACCCCGGGTATCCAACCCGACTGCTGGACGATATCCATCGCCCCCGGATCATCTATCGGCGCGGGACACTCCCCGACCGCCCAACCGTGGGAATCGTCGGAACCCGAACCTGCACCGCCTACGGGCAGCGTTGCGCGTTCGAGTTCGGCCAAGCATTGGCTGATGCCGGGATCGCGGTGGTGTCTGGTCTAGCGCTAGGAATCGACGCCGCAGCCCACAACGGAGCGCTCACCAGTGAATCTGCCGGTGCGGCGATCGGAGTCGTTGGTAGCGGCCTTGACGTGGTTTACCCGCGCCGCAATCGCCATCTCTGGGAGCGAGTGGCCGAGGCGGGGGCGCTGCTCAGCGAAACCCCGCCGGGTATACCGCCAGCACCCTGGCGATTTCCTGCCCGCAACCGAATCATTGCTGCGCTATCGGACGCGGTTGTGGTGATCGAGTCCCACGCTCGAGGTGGATCATTGCTGACCGTCGACGAGGCGCAGTTGCGTGACGTGGCGGTTGGTGCGGTGCCTGGACCGATCACTTCCGCGGCTGCCGCCGGGACCAACCAACTGCTCGTCGACGGCGCCGTACCGATATTGACCGTGGACGACATCTTCGCCATGATCGGCTTCTCGGCACCGGCCGTGGTCGACACATCAAGTACCGACGCTACGCATTCAAGCGTGCTCAACGCTCTCGGATGGACACCGCTGCTCTTCGAACAACTATGTCTTCGGGTCTCGTTGACGACGGCCGAACTGGCGGGAGAGATCGAGCAGTTGTGTTTGCGTGGTTTCGTCGAACGGAAGGGGCCATGGATCGAACGGGTGCGGTAACTAAGTCCGCTGGCCTAGGGCTTCCTACGCGGGTGCGATACCTAGAGGCTGGCGCCGACTAGCGTCGTACGGGTGGAATTGCTGGTCCCCGCATTCGTGTCGTCCCTTCACGGCGTCGGTGAATCAACCGCTGCCGTGTACCGGCGCGACGTCAATGCCTTCGTCTCGTGGAGTGCCGAACTCGGTGTGGGAGACATCGGCGCGGTAGATCGACGCCATGTTCGGCGGTACCTCGGACACCTTGACCAAGCGCAGTACGCCCGTCGCACAATCGCCCGCAAGATGAGTTCGCTTCGACGGTTCTTCGAGTGGTCACGGATCCGCGGCCACATTGATGCCGATCCAACCGTTGGACTCTCAACGCCGTCGTCGGGGTCTCGACTCCCCTCGGTGGTGGGCGATGACGACCTGGCCAAGTTGTTAGGCGACTCCTCCAATATTCGGCTGGACGACGATCCGGATAGTCCGCGTCGCCGGCGTGACGACGCGGTCGTCGAGTTGCTCTACGGCTCAGGTCTGCGGGTCAGCGAGGTGTGCTCGCTTACCTCCGAAGCGATAGATCTGCAGGCAGGAACCATTCGCGTGTGGGGAAAGGGCAACAAAGAACGAATCGTCCCGCTGAGCGCACCGGCTGTCACCGCCCTACGGCGCTTTCTCGAATCGGTTCCGTCGAACAAAAGCGGTGAGCCGTTGTTCAAAAACCAACGGAAAAACCCGCTAACACCACGCGATGTCCGTCGAATTCTGGACCGACGGGCACCCGCACCGACCCATCCACATGCGCTTAGACACACGTTTGCGACTCATCTTTTAGACGGAGGTGCCGATCTCCGTACCGTACAGGAGCTGTTGGGTCATGCTGATCTCTCGACCACTCAGATATACACGCACGTAAGCAAAGAACGCTTACAGCGGGTGCATCGGTCGAGTCATCCTCGGGCCTAACGTGCGTGTAGGAAATCGGAGCACCGCGAATCGTGGATGAACAAGAACGAGAACGTGCAGTCGGCCTCTGGGATCGTTATACCGAAAATCCCGGACGCGAGACTCGCGATCAGCTGATCGTTCACTACTCACCACTGGTGAAGTACGTGGCTAGTCGTGTGGCTGCAGGCCTTCCGCAGAACGTGGAACAAGCTGATCTTGTTTCGTACGGCATCTTTGGCCTCATCGACGCCATCGACAAGTTCGACCCCGAGCGCGGTTACAAGTTCGAGACCTATGCAATCTCGCGTATTAAGGGCGCCATGCTCGACGAGCTGCGTTCGATGGACTGGGTTCCACGCTCGGTGCGAACCAAGGCCAAGCGAATCGAACAAGCGAACGCAAAGCTTGAAGCAAAGCTTGGTCGTGCGCCTAGCGATGAAGAACTCGCTGACGCCCTCGAGATCACCACCGGCGATCTCGAGACGATGCTGAGCAAGATTTCCTTCGTGGGCGTCGTTGCTCTCGATGAGATGTTGTCGGGTGCCGAACGCGGCGACTCGATGACCTTGGGCGACACCATCCCAGACAAGGGAGCTGGCCCTGTCGGTTCGTTCGAAGTAGAGGAGATGCGACAGCTTCTTGCCGAGTCGATCAACTCGATGAGCGAACGCGAAAAGACGGTACTCACCCTCTACTACTACGAAGGTTTGACCTTGGCCGAGATCGGCGAGGTCCTCGGTGTCACCGAGAGTCGCGTGTGCCAGATCCACACCAAGTCGGTTCTCCGCTTGCGTTCACGGCTTTCCGCTGCCGAATACACGACCGCATAGACCCGTCGAATCCCGCCTGGGCATTTTGGGGCTTTTCAACGGGTCCTCGTCGGTCTAGATTTCTGACGTACTTCCCCCGCCTTCTACCTCGCTTAGGAGATGCGTGGGAATGTCTTTATCAGTGCGCCGAATGGCGCTATTTATTGTCGCGTCGTTGTGTCTTGCGCTTACCCCGGTCATCGCCGTAGGTGCAGCTGTCCGGTCAGCCAATGGCGGCACCTTCGTCTCTCAACCATCGGTGCCTGAAACACACGAACCGCCGATCGTCGCGCCCGTGACCGACCCGTTTCGGCCCCCGCCCGAACCCTGGCTGCCTGGAAACAGGGGGATCGAGTACGGCCCGACGACAGGGCTGACGGTCCGAGCATCAGCCCCCGGAGTCGTCACCTTCGCGGGATCAGTGGCTGGCAACCTCTTCGTTACCGTCGAACACGACTCGTCGCTTCGCACCACCGTCGGGTTCCTCGATCAGATCTTGGTTTCGGCGGGAGATTCGGTGCTGCAAGGCCAGCCCCTCGGAGTTGCTGGCGACCGGCTACATTTCAGCGCCCGACGAAACGGCATCTACATTGATCCCGAGTCGCTATTTCAACGCTACGAGACGCGAGTGCGCTTAGTCCCCTGAACTCGGATTCTCCATAGCGAGCCGATATGGTGACCGGTGGGCAAAGTCTGCCCGACGACCGTGGCCACACGGTTGGTGAGTGAAACCCCGAAGCTCCTCTGCGGTCGCTGAAAGCGCCGGAGCGTCGGTCCATCGAAACCGCAGGAAGGCGTAACCATGGCAGTTATCACGATGAAGCAGTTGCTCGACGCGGGCGTCCACTTCGGTCATCAGACCCGTCGTTGGAACCCGAAGATGAAGCGATTCATCCACGGTGAGCGCAACGGCATATACATCATCGACCTCAACGAAACGCTCAACCGTCTCGAAGACGCTTACACCTATGTCCGTGATCTCACGGCCAACGGCGGCACCATCCTCTTTGTAGGTACCAAGCGTCAGGCTCAGGATTCAATTCAGGCGTACGCCGAGAAGAGCGGCATGCCCTACGTCAACCAACGTTGGCTCGGTGGCATGTTGACGAACTTCCAGACGATCCAAAAGCGCGTCGACAAGATGAAGGAATATCAGCGCATGCGCGACTCGGGTGAGCTGGATGCGATGCCGAAGAAGGAAGCCTTGATGATCACGCGAGAGCTTGCGAAGCTCGAACGTAACCTGGGCGGAATTCAGATGCTCAAGAAGGCTCCGGATGCAGTCTTTGTTCTCGACACCAAGTTGGAGCACACTGCAGTCACCGAAGCGAACAAGCTTGGTCTCCCACTCGTCGCAGTGGTCGACACCAACTGCGACCCTGACCTGGTTGACTACGTCATTCCAGGAAATGACGATGCGATCCGCGCTGGCGAGCTCATGAGCCGCGTCATCTCTGACGCCGTGCTCGAAGGCCGCTTCATCCGAGCCAAGAAAGCCGAGATGGCCGGCGCAGCCGAAGCCGAAGCTGCGCCACAGGAACGCAGCCCAGAAGAAGAGGCAGCTCACGTTGCTGCCCAAGCACAAGCCCAACAAGAGGCAGCGGCTGCCGCTGCAGAGCGTGAGGCTCGTATCGCAGCGGAGAAGGAAGCCGACGAAGCCGCTCCAGCTGAGGAAGCCGAGGTACCTGCCGAGGAGGCAGCACCCGTTGCAGCTGCTGCTGCTGAAGGAGCCGCTCCTGCAGAAGCTCCGGCCGAAGAAACAGCCGCTGAAGCGCCAGCCGAAGAGGCCCCAGCGGAAGTTGCGGCCGCTGAAGCGGCAGCTGAAGAAGCTCCAGCTGCTGCCGCTGGCGCCGCCCCATACGGCGACGGTAGCCACGGTCCGCTCGAGGATGGCACGATGCCCGCTGGTTTCCCAATCAAGGGCAACGCCGACTCGATGAAGTTCCACCAGCCAGACGGCCGCTGGTACGAAGGCACAGTTGCCGAGGTGTGGTTCGCCACCCCTGAGGCCGCAACGGCCGCTGGTTTCAGCGAAGCTGGCAAGTAATCACTTACAAGATCACCACATTCGAGAAGAGGACCACACGTAACCATGGCTGATATTTCTGTAGCCGATATCAAGGCGCTTCGCGACGCAACCGGCGTCGGCATGATGGATGCCAAGAAGGCACTCGCCGATGCCGGAGGCGACGCCGAAGAGGCTCGCAAGATCCTTCGCGAGAAGGGCTTGGCTAAAGCCGCCAAGCGTTCCGATCGCGACAACGCCCAGGGCGCGGTCACCATCGCTCAAGGCGATGGTGCGGCAGCTCTCGTGCACCTCAAGAGCGAAACCGACTTCTCCGCGAAGTCTGAAGAATTTGTCGCTGCTCTTGAGGCCCTGGCTGCCGATGTTCTCGCCGATGGCCCCGATGCGGTCAGTAAGCACCAAGAAGCCATCGAGGAACTCCAGATCACGAAGAAGGAGAACATCGAGCTTGGAACGGTCACCCGAGTCGAAGCCGGTGACGGCGAACTTATCGACACGTACCTGCATAAGCAGGACGGGCGTGGCGTCAACGGTGTCGTCGTCGTCGGTAGCGGCGTCGGAAACGAGCGACTCCACGAAGTCGCCCTGCACATCGCATTCGCCAAGCCTCTCGGATTGTCACGTGACGATGTCGACCCAGCCGCTGCCGAGAAGGAGAAGGAAGCGCTTCTCGAGATCACAAAGGCGGAGGGCAAGCCTGAGCAGGCATGGGACAAGATTGTCGAGGGCCGTCTTTCTGCCTGGTACGCCGATCAAGTACTACTAGAGCAGGGCCTCAACGGTGACAAGACATCCGTGCAAGACAGCCTTGAGGGTGGCAGCATCGTCTCGTTTACTCAGGCCTACGTGGGAGGCTAAACGCCTTCCCGAAAGGAACACTATGTCTGAATCGTCGAAGGAAACCCCCCGTTGGGACCGGGTTCTGCTCAAAGTCTCTGGTGAGGCCTTCGCTGGACCGGAGTCCTACGGCATCGACGGAGACACGGTGCAGAGAATTGCCGACGACATCGTGGCAGTGCGTGACGCGTTTGACGTGAGCGTTGGCGTCGTTGTTGGTGGTGGCAACATCTGGCGTGGTCTCGCAGGAGCTGGCGCCGGTATGGACCGTGCCCAGGCCGATTACATGGGCATGCTTGCAACCGTCATTAACTCGCTGGCGCTGCAAGATCGTCTTGAACGCAAAGGTCAGCCGACCCGCGTAATGACTGCCATCCATATGGCCCAGATCGCCGAGCCATACATTCGTCGCAAGGCGATTCGCCACCTCGAGAAGGGCCGAGTCGTCGTATTCGCCGGTGGTACCGGCAACCCGTTCTTCACCACCGACACCACTGCAGCGCTGCGAGCTGTAGAGATCGAAGCAGGCGTCGTGTTGAAGGGAACCCACTCGGGAACCGGCGGTATTTACACCGCGGATCCCAAGCTCGACCCCACTGCAACGAAGATCGATGAGGTCACCCACATCGAGGTTTTGCAGAGGGGATTGAAGGCCATGGATTCCACCGCGATCAGTTTGTGCATGGATAATGACCTTCCGATCGTCATGTTCGATTTGATGGGCGAGGGAAATGTGCAGAAGATCTTACGAGGAGAAGCTGTGGGCACGCTCGTCCATAGCTGAACCCGGGAAGATCACGAGCGTGGAGGCACCGTGAGCGAAATGATTGACCTCGTCATTGAGGACACGAACGAAAAAATGGACGGTGCTGTCACACATACGAAGCGTGAGATGGCGACGATCCGCACTGGTCGAGCCAGTTCAGCTTTCGTCGAGAAGCTCACGGTTGAGGCATATGGCGTGGACATGAGTATGCAAGAACTCGCTACGTTCGCCGTGCCCGAAGCACGCCAGCTCATCATTACGCCGCACGACGCGGCCAACGTTGAGGCGATCGACCGTGCGATCCGCAACAGCGACCTCGGCCTGTCGCCAAGTAACGACGGCCGTGCCCTGCGCCTCTCATTCCCGCCTCTTACAGAAGAGCGGCGCAAGGACCTGGTCAAGGTGATCAACGGGATGGCTGAGGACGGCAAGGGCCGTATCCGAGGGTTCCGACGCGCTGCTCGCAAGGACCTTGAAGATCTCGAAAAAGAAGGCGGCATCGGCTCCGATGCCATTGAGCGTGCGGAAAAGACGCTCGATGACGCTACCCGCGCGCACGAAACGGCGATCGACGCAGCCCGCGATGACAAGGAAAAGGAACTGCTTGAGGTTTAGGGATCTTGCCCTAGGCCAACTAGTGTCCGTCCCTGGAGGAAGTCCGTGGTAAACGACAACGAAAACGACGACTGGCCGGATCTTTCCGGACGATCGGTGTTTGGCGACGATGCGCCCAATAGCCAGGAGCTCCCTGTCGTCAATATGGACAGCGAATCTTCGGTGTTCGGCGATGAGCCAGGCAGCGAGGGTGCGTCCGCCTT
>CAYUKM010000028.1:0-25097 GCA_964445255.1 uncultured Acidimicrobiales bacterium | reverse complement strand
CACTGAACCCCTACGACAACCCAGAGGGAGCCCTTGGGCGACGCGAGGTAGTGCTCGCTGCGATGCTCCGCAACGACTTCATCACGCAAGCCGAGTTTGATACCGCTGTTGCAACTCCGCTAAATCTCGCGCCTGAGTTCGACAACGTCGAAAACCGTCACGAGGCAGGGCACTTCATCGAAGAGGTCAAGGCGTGGATCCTCAACGGCCAGTTCATGACCGAAACATGGGTCGCCGAGAACCCCGAGCGCGCCGCAGAGCTCTCGACCTATCAGGCCCGTGAAGACCTTCTCTTCAGAGGCGGCATTCGAGTACGGACCACCATCGACCTCGATCTTCAGGCTCAGGCCGAGGCAGCCGTCCAGGCGATCATTCCTGCAGGCGACTCGGTCCCCGACGCAGCCGTAGTCGTCGTCGACCCTGGCAACGGCGAAGTACTCGCCATGGTGGGCGGCCGTGACTTCTTTGGCGACAGCGAATTCGCCAACGTCAACCTCGCAATGGGAACTGGCCGCCAAGCCGGATCGGCGATGAAGCCCATCGCTCTTGTCGAAGCAATCGAGCGCGGCATTCCGGTCACCCAACAATTCGAAGCCCCACAAACGCTCGAACTTCAGCCACCAGATCTCGGTGAGCCATGGCGTGTTCGCGGAGGTTCACGCACTGGCTTCTCCGACCTCGTCGACGGAACCGTATGGTCCCGCAACACCGTGTATGCCCAGCTCGCCGTTCAACTCGGTCCCGACGCCGTTTCGAACACCGCTCGCGAACTCGGCATGCAGAGCGAAATCGCGCCGGTCTATGCGAGTGTGCTCGGCACCGAGAACGTCACCACGCTCGACCTTGCAGCCGCCTACGCAACCTTCGCCAACCGAGGCGTGCAGCACGACCCGGTGTTCGTAACCGAGATCATCAACCCTGACGGGACGACCCTGTGGTCTCATGAGCCCGAAGGCACCCGCGTTCTCGAGACCCGCACTGCGGATCAGCTCTCGTTCATCATGGGCGAGGTCATCAACCGAGGCACCGGCCGTGACGCAGACATCGGCCGCCCAGCTGCTGGCAAGACCGGCACCGCTCAGAACTTCGCCGACGCCACCTTCGCCGGGTACACACCGAACCTCGCAGCTGCGGTATGGGTCGGGTTCCCGCAGGGTCAGATCTCAATGGTTCCGTGTTCGCAGAAGGCATGCACCGCCGAGGACCCGGGCACCTCCATTCAGGTCGCCGGCGGAACCTATCCAGCTCGCATTTGGCGAGAGGTCATGAACGCGGCGCACGCCAACGTTCCAGTTACGGAGTTCGCCGAGCCACCGGTTAGCGCTCCTCCCACCACCATCGAGATCGTCCCCGACTCAGTCGAAGTGCCCGACCTGTTCGGCCTCACCCCAGAAGACGCCACTGCACTCGTGGATGGCACCTCGTTGAGCCTCACCCCAGTCGAGGTAGAAGACGAGACCTTCACTCCCGGCACGATCATCAACCAATCGCCACCCCCACTCACTCCCGTGCCAGGCGGAGCAAACGTGATCATCGAAGTTGCGGTGCTGCCGAACATCCTCACGATTCCTGACATCATCGGACTCGATGTCGATACGGCCCGCCGCACGGTCAATCAAGAAGGGTTCACGTCCACTCGGATCTTCCTTGACTCCGAAGGTAACTTCGTGAACCGTGCCGGCCGTGACGCCGTCGTGTTGCGACAGGACCCGCAACCGGGAACCGAAGCCCCGCCGGGCACGACCGTAAACATCGTGTTAGAAGTTCAAGAGACCAACGTCGTCGAGTTAGAAGTCGAAGAGTGAGCGAACACCAGCCCGACCCAGGCCGAACCGAGCTAGTTCCAGAAGGTTCAAGCAGAATTCCACGCATGGCCGCCATCGCATTCGTCGTCTTCGCTGCGGGCTTCTGGATCTTCGCCTTCAGCCCCATCGCTCGCGGCCTCTTCCAGGCTGTCGACCAGCTTGAAGACGAAGGCCTTGTCGTCCAGATCGAAGCTCGATGTGTGGCTGCGCTCGACGCGCTCGATGCACTCCCGTCGATCCGGTCAGCAGAGTCTCCCCAAGAGCGTGCGGGAAACCTCGACCTCGCTAACGCTGCCCTCTTTGAGATGACCGATGACATCGCCGGTCTGGGTACTGCGTTGGAGAGCGACGGTCGTCTCATCGGCTTGTGGCTCGGCGACTGGGATATCTACATGGCCGACCGCGTGACCCACGCCGACCGGCTGCGCAATGGCGAGGATGCTCGCTTCCTCAACACCGAAGCCGATGGCATCTTCATCGCCGAACGCATGAACGGCTTCGCACGGGTCAACAACATGGACTCCTGCCAAGTCCCCGGCGATCTGTAACTCGCCGCACGGCGAAATCCGGGCGCTTGGGCGCCCTCGATTCGCGCTGCGGAGCGCAAGCGGCGTCCGCCCGCACCGGCTTCGCAGCTGCGGGCTACCCATAAAATCCGCCGAGCACGCGGAGCGAAGCGAACGTGCGATTGCGGCAAGTAATGCTCTGCAGCCCGAAGGGGCAAAATCGCGACGGAACCCACAGGGTTCCCAGACGCTGGCGGCAAAGGCTTACGCGGATTCGGAGATGAGGAGATCCGCTACCGCCCTGCCGGCGGTGACGAGACGATGGTGACCTTCGTCGAGTTCGTATTCGTCGAGTTGATCTACCGGGACCCAACGGATGTCTTGGCTTTCGTGGTTGCTCACCGGCTGGGCGCCAGGTGGCGCAAAGACTAGGAACCGAACGTCGTAGTGGAACACGGGGTCTGCGCCTTCGGGGGCGACGTTGTGGATGTCGATATCGATCGCCGGATCGACGATCTGCAATCCCTCAATGCCGGTCTCTTCGGTCGCTTCCTTCAGCGCTACCCGAGCAAGGTTGGCTTCACCATCGGCATGACCGCCGGGCTGAAGCCAGCGTTGCAGCTTGGTATGGAACAACAAGATCGTCTCGGTGGCGTCGTGGTTCATGACAAGCGCGGATCCGGTCAGGTGCCCAGGCGTGGTACACCGATCAAGCGCGCCGGGATCAAGCGCCGTGAGCTCGAAAAACTTTCGTCTCATCTCGTCCAGCTCAGCGACGTGGATCGGCGCTACGTGATGCCAAGCCGCCCGAGGCTCAGAGCTGCCGATCAGCGCTGGGTCATCATGTGAAAATCGTTTGTACTCACGCATGAAACAGACTCCCACAGCTAGTGGTCCACCTGTCACAAAGTTAGCATGAACACTTACCGTGCTAGATGGACCACCGGAATCTAGTTGGTCCAGTACGTTCCATCGATGGCCGGAGCTAGCCCCTCCTGCGGAAAGTTGCGAGCTTCACGGCACCGTTAAGACCTACGTTCGGTCAGCCCCAGGGTCTCGCTCCAAACGAAACCAGCGAGACCCCCTAGGGTTTGGACACCCACTGGTTGCCTGCGATGTAGAACCGCCAAGGCTTCTCCGTTGCTTTAGAAATGCCGACGCGAGTCGTCGCCACGATGTGGCTCGGATCGATTGGTTCGCTTGCCTCGAGTCGAACGACTGAGCCTTGGTCCCACAGATTGACGCCGTCGTGAGTGAGATCGATTCCCAACGCCTGACAGAGTTTCCCCGGGCCGTTGGCCATGTCCACAAGCTTTCTCGCTTTGGGGCGAGCTGCCCTCATCTCGTTCGTGACCTCGATTGGCTCAAGCGCACGGATTAGTACAGCGTGGCCTTCGTCTTGCGATCCAGTCACCACATTCGCGCAGCTGTGGATGCCGTAGCTCAGGTACACGTAGAGGAATCCTCTTGGGCCAAACACCGTTCGGGTTCTCTCTGTGACGCCATTGTGCCCGTGGCTGGCCGGGTCATCGGCTCCCCCGTAGGCCTCGACCTCGACAATGCGGCCGGACCCGTTGGGACCGTGCAGTATCGACCCGAGCAGCGCCGGGGCGACAACCGAGCTGTGTTGATTCAGGTCGATCACAATCGAAACGGTGAAACCAAGTTAGGGAGCGCTGGCAATAGCAACTCGGAAGCGCTCCAGCTGACTTTCTACTGCTTCGGGACTGCCGCCACCGGGGGTGGTTCGGCGGGTCACCGACACTCCAGGTTCGAGAATCGCAGCGGCCTCCGGACCGAGGCGGTCGTCGGCAGCCACAAGTTCGACTAGCGCACCCTTGCCTTCGAGCGCGTGACGGACGTGTTCTCCGACCACTGCGTGTGCCTCACGGAAGGCCATGCCGTTCGCCACGAGGTATTCGGCCAGGTCCGTTGCCGCGGCATAGGGCGAGTTTGCCTGGGCCGCCATTGCATCGGTGTTGAAGGTAGTCGTCGCGATCATGCCGTCGAGCGCGAGCAACGTAAGGCGAACCGTGTCGACAGCGTCGAACAGCGGCTCCTTGTCTTCTTGCATGTCCTTGTTATACGTGAGCGGCAGACCTTTCACGCTCGCGAGAAATCCGGTGAGGTTGCCGATGAGGCGGCCACCCTTGCCACGAGCCAGTTCCGCGATATCGGGGTTCTTCTTCTGGGGCATCATCGACGACCCGGTACTGAACGCGTCGTCGAGGGTGATGAACCCAAACTCGGTGGTCGCCCACAGGATCATCTCTTCGCCGATGCGACTGAGGTGCACCCCGATCATCGCCAACGCGTAAAGCGTGTCCGCAACAAAGTCACGGTCGGCCACGCCGTCGAGGCTGTTCTCGAACAGTTCTGTGAAGCCGAGTTCGGCTTGGGAGATCGTCGGGTCGAGGGGAAGCGACGAGCCGGCAAGCGCCCCAGCCCCAAGGACGGACACATCGGTGCGGCGTCGAGCGTCGGCCAGGCGATCCATGTCGCGCTGGAGCATCCAGCCATGAGCCAGTAGGTGATGCGCAAGCGCGACCGGCTGAGCCTGTTGCAGGTGGGTGTAGCCAGGAAGGTACGCCTCCCCCGCTGCCTCGGCTTGTGCGAGCAGTGTGTGCTGTAGGCGGCGAACGAGGTCGCTGATCTCATCGATCGCAGACAAGGTCCACAGACGGACGTCGGTCGCTACCTGATCGTTTCGGCTCCGGCCGGTGTGCATCTTCGCACCAGCGGGTTCGAGCTCGGTCACACGACGTTCGACCGCGGTGTGGATGTCCTCATCACTAGCAGCCCATTCAAAGCTTCCAGCCTCGATCTCCCCTTCGACTACACCGAGCGCCTCGATGATGCCATCGCGTTCAGCCTCGGTCAGCAGGCCAACGGCTGCGAGCATGGTGACGTGCGCGCGAGAGCCAGCGATGTCCTCGCGGAACATCCGCTGATCGAACGGCAAGCTGTCGTTCAGCTGCTGTAGGGCCTCCGAAGGACCCCCAGCGAACCTCCCATGCCAGAGCTGACCCCTCGCGTCGTCATTCATCAGTAAATGTTTCCGCGCTTGGAGGTGAGCGTCCGCAGACGCAGTGCGTTGAGTTTGATGAAGCCGTCGGCGTCGGCCTGGTTGTATGCGCCGTCGTCCTCTTCGAACGTGGCGATCTTCTCGTCGAACAACGAGTCGTTGCTCTTGCGGCCGACGACGGTGACGTTGCCCTTGTAGAGCTTGAGACGGACCTCACCGTTCACGGACAGTTGGCTGTGGTCGATGGCGGCCTGCATCATCACGCGCTCTGGAGCGAACCAGAAGCCGTTGTAGATGAGCTTCGCGTAGCGAGGCATCAGCTCGTCCTTGAGGTGTGCGACCTCTCGGTCGAGTGTGATCGACTCGATGGCGCGGTGTGCCCGCATCATGATCGTGCCACCCGGCGTCTCATATGCGCCACGGCTCTTCATGCCGACGAACCGGTTCTCGACGATGTCGAGGCGGCCGATGCCGTTCTCGCCGCCAATCCGATTGAGCTCAGTGAGTACCTCAGCCGGAGTCATCTTCTTGCCGTCGATGGCAACGATGTCGCCGGCTTCGTAGGTGAGCTCGGTGTAGGTCGGCGTGTCGGGAGCGGTCTCAGGCGAAACCGTCCAGCGCCACATTTCCTCTGGCGGCTCGGTCCACGGGTTCTCCAAAGGACCGCCTTCGAAGCTGATATGCAGCAAGTTCGCGTCCATCGAGAACGGCGACTCCTTGCCGCGCTTCATTTCGATCGGAATGTCGTGCTCAGCGGCATAAGCCATAAGCGACTCGCGGGAGCCAAGTTCCCATTCACGCCACGGTGCGACGACCTTGATGTCGGGCTTCAGTGCATAGGCGCCCAACTCGAAGCGGACCTGGTCGTTACCTTTGCCGGTTGCCCCATGACTGATCGCGTCGGCGTCTTGTTCGACGGCGATCTCAACCAAACGCTTGGCGATGAGCGGCCGAGCGATGGACGTGCCGAGGAGGTACTCGCCTTCATAAATCGTGTTGGCCCGAAACATCGGGAAGACGAAGTCACGGACAAACTCCTCGCGGAGGTCATCGATGTAAATCTGGTTCTCGGGGACACCCATTTCGAGCGCTTTGGCCCGGGCTGGTTCGACCTCTTCACCCTGACCGAGGTCGGCGGTGAAGGTGACGACCTCAGCCTCGTAGGTTTCTTGCAACCACTTCAAGATGATCGACGTATCGAGGCCACCCGAATAGGCGAGCACGACTTTGTCGACGTTGGCGGTTGTTGGGGTGCTGGACATTTCTCTCCTAGATGAGTGCAGTTCTCCTAGATGCCTGCAAGGTTACGAATACTGTCGGCGAGTTCTTTGCCGGTGGTGTCTTCTGTCGCGACGATCATGATCGAATCATCGCCTGCGACCGTACCGAGTACGCCGTCGAGACCCGACCGGTCGAGCGCGGAAGCGACTACGTGCGCTGAGCCCGGCGGGGTCTTTACGACCACGAGGTTATGGGAGGAGTTCACATCGGCAACCCAGTCCGAGAGGACTCGGCGCAAATGGTCCTCAGGGGCAACCGTTTCATTGCTGTGTTCGGGAAGGCCATACACGAGGTCTCCCCCAGGCACACGCACTTTGATAGCGCCGATGTCCTCAAGATCCCGAGACACGGTGGCCTGAGTGGCCTCAATGCCTTCAGCCTCAAGCAACTCAACAAGCTGTCCCTGCGAACTCACAGGGGTTTCTCCAAGCAGTTGAACGATTC
Source organism: uncultured Acidimicrobiales bacterium (assembly GCA_964445255.1). Taxonomy (GTDB): domain Bacteria; phylum Actinomycetota; class Acidimicrobiia; order Acidimicrobiales; family SHLQ01; genus SHLQ01. The sequence continues at coordinate 18,036 of CAYUKM010000028.1, read as the reverse complement.
GGTGTTGTCGAGAAGTCTTAGTCACAACCAATCCTCCTTAGAAGCGACGAGGGACGAGGAGCGGCTCTCGGCCTCCGGCAGTCCGCAGAGCATCCAAAGCGAAGCGACGATGCGATTGTCGGGAGCGAAGCAGGAAACAAATCAAGCGAGAACACGCCTAGCCCCCCAACGCGAACGCGAGATAGCCGCGTGCAGCGTGCATGCGGTTCTCGGCGAGCTTCCAGACTCGACTGGCTGCGCTGTCGACCACTTCGTCGGTGACTTCTTCGCCTCGGTGTGCGGGCAAGCAATGCAGGAAGACCGCATCGCCGGCAGCACGCATGAGGTCGCCGTTCACTTGGTAGTCAGCGAAGGCCTTCACGCGGATTGCCGATTCTTCCTCTTGACCCATCGAGGTGAAGACGTCGCTATACACGACGTCGCAGCCCTCGACCGCTTCAAATGGGTCGGTCATGGTCTGGACTTCTGCGCCCGTTGACCGCAGCAGCGACAGGTCATCATTACCGAAGCTGTAATCGGTTGGCGACGCAATTCGAAAGACCCCGCCGAGCATGCCGACAGCGAGGCCGAGCGACCGGGTCACGTTGTTCGAGTCGCCCACGTAGGTCACGGTACGACCCTCGACCGAACCAAACTCCTCGATGATGGTGAGCACATCAGCCAGCGCCTGCATCGGGTGCGCTGCATCGCTTAACAGATTGACGACCGGCACTCGGTCGACCGCAGCCATGCGTTCGACGACCGAGTGGCTGAAGACTCGGGCTCCGAGCGCTGCATGGAAACCAGCCAATGTGTTCGTGACATCCTCGACCGACTCGCGGGTATCAAGACCGACTTCATCGCCTTGGATGTAGACCGGGTGACCGCCGAGTTGAGCGACGGCCATCTCCATCGAGTTTCGGGTCCGCAGACTTGGCTTCTCGAAGACGAGCGCCATGCCCTTGCCCGCGAGCACCTGTGGGGGCGCGTCGCTTCGAGCGAGGGTCAGCACTTGTTGCAGCTCGTCGACTGTGAGGTCGTTGATTTCTAAGAGGTGTCTCAATTTCCCGCTCCTTCGTCGCTCCAGCACTCGCAATCCGTCGCTGCGCTCCTCGATGCTCTGCTGATGATCAATTTCCCGCTCCCGCGTGGAGGACGGATGCGATCATGCGCACCGCCTCATCGATTTCGTTGTTGGTCGTTGTAATCGGTGGGGCGAGGCGAAGCGCGGTCTTACTCACGCCGTTCACCAGCACACCGGCATCCGCGCATAGCTTTGCGATGTCGCCACCCGTTCGCCCTTGCAACCCGTCTTCATTGAGTTCTGCTGCAAGGAGCAGCCCTGCTCCGCGAACTGAGTCGACACCGGGCAGCGCTAGGAGCGCCTCGGTGAGGTACTTGCCCAAATCGGCGGCGACTGTCGGAGCATCCATCTGCTCCATTACAGCGAGCGTGGCTCGAGCCGCTGATGCTGCGAGCGGCTGTCCAGCAAAGGTCGAACCGTGGTCTCCAGGCTTCAGGATTTCGGCGACCTCTCGCTTGGCCCACACGGCACCGATCGGCATCCCGTTGCCGAGGCCCTTTGCCATCGTGACGATGTCAGGCATGATGCCCGCGTGCTGGAACCCGAACCAGGCGCCGGTGCGCGCGATGCCGGTCTGGATCTCGTCAAGAATGAGCAACAGCTGGCGCTCATCACAGAGGGCACGTAGCTCCCGCAAGTACTCGGGGTTCGGCGTGTTAACGCCGCCTTCGCCCTGGATCGGCTCCACCAGGATTGCGCCCACCGTTGGGTCGAGGGCCGCTTCCATCGCCGCAACGTCGTCATAGGCGGCATGGCGGAAGCCTTCGGGCAATGGCTGGAAGGTCTCGTGTTTCTCCGGCTGACCGGTGGCGTGCAGTGTTGCCAAGGTGCGTCCATGGAACGAACGAAGGGCGGACAGCACGACGTGACGCCCTCGCCCGTTGTACTTGCGAGCGATCTTGATCGCCGCCTCGTTGGCCTCGGCTCCCGAGTTTTGGAACAGCACCTGACCGCGTTGTGCCCGCGGCGGTTGCGGAATTCCTGCGACCGTGGCGGTTGTGTCGGCGCCCTGTCCGACCACGGCGGAGCCGTGCAATGTGGCCGGGAACGTTTGGATGAGCCGGTCAAGCGTGATCGCCACCTCGGGGCCCGGGATGGTGTTGTAGAGGTTGCTGACATGGGTGAGGGTCTTGGCCTGCTCCGCAATCGCTTCAGCCACCACGGGGTGACTGTGGCCGAGCGACGTCACGGCAAGACCACAGAGAAAGTCCAGGTAGCGCTTGCCCTCGATATCCCAGAGTTCGGTTCCCTCACCACGCGCAAAGGTGATCGACGGCGCGCCGTAGTTGGACATCAGCGGGCAGAACGACAGCCCAGGGCCGGCGTTCACCGCTTCGGTATGGGTAGTCATGAGTTGTCTCCGAGCGTGATCTTTGTGCCGATACCGGCGTCGGTGAAGAGTTCGAGCAGCAGAACGTGCGGAACTCGCCCGTCGAGCATGTGAGCAGCGTTGGCGCCTGCAGTGACGGCTTCGATACACGCGCCGACCTTGGGGATCATCCCACCGGCGATCGTCCCATCGTCGATGAGCGACTGCAGCTCGGCCACGGTCGACTGAGCGATGATCGATGCTGGATCATCGACGTCTCGCAGTAGGCCCGACACATCGGTGAGGTAGATGGCCTTCTCGGCGTTCAGCGCACCAGCGAGTGCGCCCGCGACGGTGTCGGCGTTGATGTTGTAGGCCTGCCCCTGGGCATCAGAGCCGATGGTTGAAACCACCGGAATCAGCTCCTCGGAGAGCAGACGCTCGATGATGTTTGGATTGACGTGGGCAATGTCGCCAACGAAACCGAGTTCGGGGTTGCGTGGCGTGGCTTCGATAAGCCCGCCGTCTTCACCGCTAAGCCCCACGGCGTACGCACCGTGGACGTTGATCGCTCCGACGATGTCGCGGCCGACCTTGCCGACGAGGACCATGCGGGCGACGTCAAGTGTTTCAGCGTCGGTTACCCGGAGGCCGTCGCGGAACTCTGACTCTTTGCCGAGCCGTTGCAGCAGGTCGCCGATCTGCGGGCCGCCGCCATGGACGACGACCGGCTTCATGCCGACGCTGCGGAGTAGCACAATGTCTTCGGCGAAAGTGCGACTGAGTTCAGGGTCGACCATCGCGTTGCCCCCGAACTTCACGACGATCACAGCCCCGCGGAACTGGTCGATGTAGGGCAACGCCTCGATCAAAGATTGGGCGCGCTTGGCGGGCTCAAAGCCCCGATCGGCGACGTCTTGTGCGGTTGGTTCATTCATAGCCGTCTCACCCGTTCCACTCGGGGCGTTCGAACCACGCAGGCCCACTTCGCTTCGCTCAGCGTCATATCTGGTCATGACCGATACCCGGCGTTGATTTCGATATAGCCGTGCGTGAGGTCGCAGGTCCAAACAGTGGCCTCGCCCTCACCAACTCCCACATCGACACTGACGCGCACTTCGTCGCCTTGGAGATGTTCGGTTGCCCGTTCCTCGCTGTAGCTGGCGGCTTGCCAGCCGTTCTCGGCGACGAGTTCGTCGCCGATCGTGATCCTTAGCGAATCCCGGTCAGCCTTCTCTCCTGCCTTGCCCACCGCCATCACAATGCGTCCCCAGTTCGCGTCGGACGCAGCGAGGGCGGTCTTAACGAGGGGCGAATTTGCTATGGAAAGGGCAATCGTGGACGCCGCGGCGTCGTTCTCGGCACCCGTCACCGTGATCTGCACGAACTTGGTCGCACCCTCGCCATCGCGCACGATCTGATGCGCGAGATCGAGGTTCACTTCGTTTACCGCCGCAGCGAGCGCAGCATATTCGGGGGTATCGACTGACGAGATCATCTCGTTGCCGGCTGCGCCGGTCGCTACCAGCCAGACGGAGTCGCTGGTCGACGTGTCGGAATCGACCGTAATCCGGTTGTAACTCGCCGTGGCAGAGTCGACGAGCATTGTTTGCAGCACGTCCGGTGCAACCGCTGCGTCGGTGAATACATAGCCGAGCATTGTGGCCATGTCGGGTGCGATCATGCCGCTCCCCTTTGCGAAGCCGACGACAGTCACGGTCCGACCATCGATCTCTACCGATGCAGATGCACCCTTGGCGAACGTGTCGGTGGTGCGAATCGCATTTGCGGCGGCTTGCCAGGACAAAGAGTCGCTCGGGGCAAGACCGGGCACCATCGCCTCAAGGCCAGCGACCAGCCGGTCGTCTGGCAGTGTCTCACCGATAACGCCGGTGGACCCAAGCTGTACGTCCTCGGGCGCAATGTCGAGTGATGCTGCGATGGTGTCTGCGGTTAGGTGCGCCGAGGTCTGGCCTGCGTCGCCGGTAAAGGCGTTCGCATTGCCGCTGTTGCAGACCAACGCCCGCACAGAGCCTCGGCCGACTACGGAGCGGCACCAATCGACAGGCGCTGATGGGCAGAGCGACTTGGTGAACACGCCTGCGACCGACGAGCCCTCCGGCACGACTGCGAGCATCAGGTCAGCACGGTTCTGGTACCGAAGTCCGGCCTCGTAAGTGGCGAGTTGCACGCCGGCCACGGGTGGCAACTCGGGGAACGATGCCGGAGCGAGCGGTGATACGTCGCTCATGGGTACACGCCGATCGAGGTGAGGCCGAGGGTCTCTTCGATACCCAAAGCGAGGTTTGCGTTCTGTACCGCCATGCCCGACGCACCCTTCATCAGGTTGTCGAGTGCAGCGATCGCCATGACGGTCCCAGTCCGTGGATCAACGCGTGCGGTGAGATGCACCGCGTTGGAGCCCAAGGTGGCCTTGGTCGATGGGCTTCGTTCGTCGACGACCATGAAGGGCTCGCCTTTGTAGAAGTCGGCGAGTGCCTGGAGCGCGTCGTCGGTGGTGATCCCTTCCTTGGCTGGGCGGCCGTAACACGTGGCGATGATGCCGCGGTTCATCGGAGCGAGGTGCGCCGTGAAGAGCACGCTCGTCGCAACGTCTGTCTTTTGCGAGATGGCTTGTTCGATCTCAGGAGTATGCCTGTGCGAGAGCAACGCATAGGCAGTGATGTTCTCGTCGACCGTGCAGAACGTGGTGTTCTCTTTAGGGGGTCGACCCGCGCCGCTCACTCCGGTCTTGAGGTCGACGATCATATGCTCGGGTTCGATCAACCCGGCAGCCAACAGCGGAGTGAGAGCAAATACCGAGGTAGCGGCATTACAACCAGTGGCGGCAATCAGTTCGGCGCCACGAATCTCGTCTCGGAACAATTCAGGTAGTCCGTAGACAAATTGGTCGAGGAGTTCAGGTGCAGTGTGTTCGGCCTTGTACCACTCCGGGTAGAGATCCTTGTCGCACAGCCGAAAGTCCGAACCAAGGTCGACGATATGACCGACCTTGCCTCGAATCTCCGGCACCACGCTCATCGAGATGCCGTGTGGCAAGCCGATGAACACGAGGTCGAGGCCATCGACCAGTTCAGGGGTGAACGTCTCGTAGGTTCGATCGCCATAGGCGCCAGCCAAGCTCGGATAAAGATCGGCGATCTTTGTACCCGCTTTCGAATCGCCAGTTGCAACCGCAAGCTCTAGTCTCGGATGTCCGTCGATAAGGCGAAGCAGTTCGGTGCCGGTGTAGCCCGAAGCTCCAACGATGCCGACCCGCGCAGGGCTGTCTCCCGTTTCCATCCGGCCCATCGTACAGGCTTATTCATGCAATTGCATATTCATGCACAATGTATGTACCTGCATGTACCTGCACAATGTATGTACCTGCACAATGTATGTACCTGCGGAATCAGTCCAACTTGCTAGCAACCAAGTAGTCAAAGACCAGTTCGCCGGTGCTTTCGTGGCCATAGCCGTCGTAGGTCGCTGCCGCAGCCGCGTCGGAGATCACCCGGGCGTTGGGCGCCTTCATCTGCACCTCCGCCGCCCGCTCAGCCAGATAGAAGAATCCGAGCGCACCGGGCACGGAGGTCCCCACGGTGAGCATGCCGTGGTTCGCGAGAAAGATCAGTCGGTTCGATCCAAGCGCTTCAGCGATTCGCGCGCCCCCTTCAACCTCTTGAACGTCGACGTCCTCCCCCTCGTAGATCGCCTGGTCACCATAGAAACCACACGACTCCTGGCTGACCATCCGAAGCGGCTCGACCAGCGCTGCGAGCGGTGTGCCGTACGCAGTATGGGTATGAACCGCTGCCACGATGTCAGGACGGGCTTCGTGAATTGGATAGTGGATGTTGTACGCGGTGACGTTGAAGCCCAGCTGATCCCGCGCCCGGCCACCCGAGTACCCGACTCCCCCGACACCGTCGGCAATCTTCCCATCGGGCCCGATGAGCACTAGGGCTTCGGGAGTTGCGTGGCGGAACGCGATCCCACCCGCGAGCAGCCACATGTGATCCGTCGGTTCCGGATCGCGGGTAGTGATGTGTCCAGCACCGTCGTCACCCCAGCCATATGCGGCAAAGAGGCGATAGCCCTGTGCAACTTGCGTCTTACGCCGCGCTCGCTCGTCAGTAACCCCAGACATTGCGCCTACGGTAATCGCCGCACGCGATCGCGAGGAATTGGCCATCGTTACCGCCTAGGGTCGAATCGTGGGATCCGTCCAGGAACTGATTCGCGAGATCGGCAATCTGTTGCCTGGTGAGGACCTCGACATCGCTGCGCTTCAAATCACCTCCATGCCGGGCTTTCAATCGGCGTTCCAGGTGAACCAGGCGGTGATGGCGGCCGCTGGAGCCATGAACCTAGCGTTTGGTCAGAACATCATTGATGGTGACCGAGTTCGAACTCGATGCACAACCTCGGTGCACGTCGATGGAGAGCCCGTACCCGCGTGGTCCCCGCTTTCGGGCTATTACGACACCAAAGATGGACGCCACCTGCAGTTGCATTGCAACTTTGATCATCACGCGGCGGGTGTTGTCCAGAGACTGGGCTGTGAGCCCAATCGTGACTCGGTACAAGCTGCCGTTCTCGAGTGGGACCCCCTCGAACTCGAATCGGCCCTTATCGAGGATGGGATGATCGCGGGATACCTACGCACACTCGAAGAGTGGGATCAGCATCCTCATGCCAAAGCGACCCATGATCTCCCGTTGATATCGATCGAGCGGATCGGTGACGCCCCACCACGACCTGCGAAACCGCTTCGAGTTCTCGATAACAGCAGGGTTCTCGCTGGGCCTGTTGCTGGACAGGTCTTTGCGGCCCACGGCGCCGACGTACTCCGCGTCGGCGCGCCGCACCTTCCAAGTGTCGACACGTGCGTGATCGCTACTGGCGCTGGGAAGCGGAATGCCTATCTCGACCTGCGCAGCGCCGAGGACTGCGCGACCATGACGTCGTTGCTCCGACAAGCCGACGTCTGGATCGATGCCTACCGACCCACAGCGCTCGCGTCGCGTGGCTTTGACGCTGGATCACTCAGCGAGGGACAAGTGCTGGTTCAGCTGAGTGCCTTCGACACGATCGGCCCCTGGGCGAATCGACGGGGGTTCGATTCGATCGTCCAATCCACGACCGGGATCGTGACGGCCGGTACAGCCGCCGCGGCCTCCAATGCGCCAACTCCACTCCCGGTCCAGGCCCTCGACTACATGACCGGCTTTCTCGCCGCATTCGCGGCTAGACGCGCCGTAGACCTCCAGCGAGCAGACGGGGGAACGTGGTTGGTCAAGGTCTCGCTACTACGAACCCGCAATTGGCTCCTGTCACTAGGCGGCCCTACCCCATTCACTCCGGCGAAGCCGGCCCCATCACGGGAACATTGCGCAGACTTCGAGTCTGCCTTTGGCAGAGTTGACGTCCCGTTGCCCGTGGGGGGCAAGCATCACACAGGACCATCGCCGCTCGGGTCGGACGAGCCATCCTGGAAGCGGATCGACAACGCTTAGGCCCACAAAATGGTGGAGGGTTCAAGTCACCCGCCAGCGACTTGAACCCTCGCTATTCGTGGGACCCCGCCGGACTCCACGCACTTATCGTAGAGAACATGTCAAAACATGTCTAGACCGGCTGTCTGCACTTCCCCACATCGCCTAACGAAGTTCGCCACCATTGGTCTTGGCAACAGCCGCAATCACTGTTTCGCGAGCGTTGGTGATCTCATCGTCGGTAAGGGTGCGATCGTCGGCTTGGAAGCGCAAACGGAACGCGAGGCTGCGATGTCGGTCAGCGACGCCCGGCCCCCGATAGACGTCGATCAGGTCGAGGTCGATCAGCAACTTCCCTGCGGATTTCGAGATGGTATTGCGCACCTTGTCGGCACCGACATCGTCTGCGACGACGAACGCGAGGTCCATATCGCTCGATGGGAACTTCGAGACTGGCGTGTAGCTGCGCTTGCCATGGGGTCCGTTGAGCACTTCACCGAGGTCAAGTTGGAGCCAAGCCACTCGGCCATCTACGCCATACTCACGAAGGACCGACGGTGCGACCTCCCCCACCGACCCGCGCGAACGTCCGGCGATAACCACTTCGGCCGAGCGGGTTGGGTGCATGCCGGGAAGGCCACCGCTGTTACGCACCTGCACGTTGGGAAGCGCAAGTGTAGTCGACAGCGTTTTGAGCAAAGCCACGGCGTCCGGGGCCTCGGAGCCCGCTAGTGCAACCGCGAGGTATTCGCGCTCGTCGGGTAGCAGGTCGCCTTCAGATGGAGGCAAGAATACGTGACCGATCTCAAAGAAGCGGACATCGGGGTTGCGGTGCGATTGGTTGTAGGCGATGGCCTTCAGCTGGCCCGGCAGCAGCGAAGTTCGCAGCACCGACTCGTTCGCGTCGAGCGGGTTCGACAGCCGAACGCCGTCGTCAGGCAGACCGACGTTGGTGAGATCTCCGGGGGCAAGGAACGGCATCGGTTGGGTCTCGTTGCAACCCATTCCGAGCAGCGCTTCGCGTACTAGGCGACGTTCGGCTTGGTATTCACTGAGATGGCCAGCTTGCTCGCCCTTCGGGACCGTCTTTTCGATGACTTCAAAGCCGTACATGCGTCCGACTTCTTCGGCGATGTCGTGTTCGAATTCCGCAGCCGTCTGACCAATGGCGTCCCAGCGCCAGCTCGGCACGGTGACCGTCAGGGTTTCGCCCGAAGACGCTGCACCAAAGCCGATCGACTCTAAATACCCGACCATCTCGGCATCGGTTAGCTCAGTGCCGAGAAGCGAGTTGATCTTGTCGACTCGCACGTCGGTGTGGGGTTGCGTTGGCGTGTTACCTAGAACGTCGACCTGTCCGAGGCAGATCGTTGTGCCGGTCTCGGCGATCAGTTGGCAGAACCGGTCCATGGCCCGGTCGATGTTGTCGCCCCAATCGGCGCCACGGCGGAAACGGGTCGACGCTTCGCTCGGCAGGTTGAGGCGCTTGACCGTGCGGGAGATGGAAGGTGGGTCCCACCAAGCCATCTCCAGCAGCAATGACGTGGTCGAATCGGTTACCTCGGTTGACAAGCCGCCCATTACGCCAGCCAAACTCACGGGAGCACCGGACTCGTCGGCGATGACGCCGTCATTTGGCACAAGGGTACGTTCGGCCTCATCGAGGGTCACGAGGGTCTCGCCCTCCGTGGCGCGTCGGATCCGAAGGTAGCCGTTGGGAATGGTGTCAAGGTCGAAGACGTGGTTCGGTTGTCCGAGTTCGAGCATCACGTAGTTGGAGATATCGACCACCGAGTTGATGGGACGCATGCCGAGTGCGGTCAAACGGTTCTGGATCCACTGCGGTGACTCCCCGACCGTGACGTTGTGCAGCACGCGAGCCGCGAACCGTCCGCAAAGATCGGGGTCGAGGATCTCGATGTTCGCCTGGGAGCTGGCGTCGTCGCCGGTGCGTTCGACGCGGCGCTCCGGGTACGCGAATGGCACACGGAGCGCTGCAGCGAGGTCTCGAGCGACGCCAGCCACAGACATGGCGTCCGGACGGTTGGCGTTGACCTCCAGGTCGTACAGCACGTCCTGTTCGATGCCGAGCACGTCGGTGATCGGCGTTCCGAGCGCTGATTCGTCGGCCTGCTCGGTGAGGATCATGATGCCGTCGTGGTCGTCGCCGAAGCCAATTTCGGCCGCGGAGCAACACATGCCGTTGCTCATTTGGCCGCGCATCTTGCGTTGGCCGATCTCCATGCCGTTTGGCATGACCGTTCCGATAGTGGCGAACGGGATGAGGTCACCAACCTCCATGTTGAACGCGCCACAACAGACCTGCAGTGCTTCCCCATCGCCCTGGTCGACCTGGACGAGTTGGATTTTGTCAGCGTCAGGGTGAGGCGAGAGCTCAAGGACTTTCGCGAGAACGATGCCATCGAGCCCTTGGCCCGTAATCGTCATCTCTTCCACAGCCAACCCAAGCGCGGAGAGCTTCTCACCCAGTTCCACAGGGTCTCCCTCGATGCCGGGAGCAAACTCTTGCAGCCAAGACAGGAGTACTTTCATGGTTTCTTCTCCTCGGCTTTCTTAGAACTGACTCAAGAAGCGGACGTCGTTGTTCACGAGCTCGCGGATGTCGTCGAGTTGGTAGCGCATAACGGCGAGCCGATCGATGCCGAAGCCGAATGCGAAGCCTTGCCACTCCTCGGGGTCGATTCCGCAGTTGGCGAGCACGTTGGGGTGCACCACTCCACAGCCGCCGAGTTCGAGCCAACCGCCGTCGGGCGTAGAAATGTCGAACTCCGCGGAGGGCTCGGTGAATGGGAAGTAGCTGGGGCGCAGGCGGGTCTTCACTTCGTGGCCGAAGAAGGCATGTACGAAGCTTTCGATCGTGCCCGCAAGGTCGCCAAGGCCGATGCCCTTGTCGATGACCAGGCCTTCGATCTGATTGAACGCCGGAAGGTGGGTGGCGTCTGCGGTGTCTGTACGAAACGTCCGCCCGGGAGCGACGATGTAGATCGGTGGCGACTGGTTCTCCATCGTCCGGATCTGGACCGGAGAGGTATGGCTGCGGAGCATAACTTCTTCGGGCTCGCCAAGGTCTACGAAGATCGTGTCGAAGCTGCCTCGGGCTGGATGCCACTCGGGGATGTTGAGTGCTTCGAAGTTGTACCAGGCTGATTCGACCTCAGGGCCTTCGGCCACCGTGAAGCCCATGCCGACGAAGACGTCTTCGAGGCGATCTCGTGCCTGGGTGACCAGGTGAGCGTGTCCACGTTCGACCTCGGCCATGACCTCGGTGAGGTCCAGTCGTTCGCTTGCGAGCTGTTCTGCCTCAGCAGCGCTCGCCAAGTCCGCCCGGCGCGCAGCGACCTCCGCAGACAAACCCGACATTGCCTCGTTGAGCGCTTGACCAGCGGCCTTTCGCTCGTCGGGTTCGAGGGAACCAAGCGTCTTCTTCAAACCGACGAGTTCGCCCTTCTTTCCGATAAAGGAGCGTTCGACTGAAGCGAGTTCCTCAAGGTTGGACGCAGCTGAGATTTCGGCCGACGCTCGATCGACAAGAGACGCAAGTTCCACGGCAACAGTCTGCCCGACGCGCGTCGTCTTCCGGCGCACCAGCACGGTGATGTCGGCTGCTCGTCGGTCATCTTCGATCCGCTGTCTCCCATAGACAACAAGTTATGCCTGCGGTGTGACGGCGAAATCCTAAGCCGTTCTATTCGCCAACGATCGCGGTGACAGCCTTTCGGCCGAGACCGGAGACTTCGGCGAGCTGACGCAATGAAGCACCGGAGCGATGTGCAACTCGAATCATGTCATCACGAATCGCTGCTTCTCGATGAACTCGATCGGCGCTCAGTCCGACCACAGCTAGCGCCGCACCAACTTCGTCGTCGAGCCCCGAACGATGCTTAGAGATCGCCGCTGCGGCGAGCGCCGCATCGGTCGTGTTATAGCTCATAGTTCCTCCCGGAGGGCGCGGGCAAGCTTGTCGCGGATACCTAGAAGCATCGGCACACGCGCCGACACCTCGCCGGCTACTTCTGCGTGATTGAGGTGAGCCAGAACTAGGGCCATGAGCTCAAGTGTCTCGACCCGACCAAGCTCGCGGACGCTCACGCCTCCACACAACGCCTGATCATTGCGAGCATGATCGGCAACGCCGTCGCAGTGTTCACCGCGTTGACCGTCTGATCTCCGCTCCACTCGAGGTTCGAAATTACGAACGACGGTTCTATTCATCGAGACGTAATAGCGCAAGTACTGCCCCGCTACGTCTTGTAACGGTGCCAGGCACCTTACGTTTTGGTTAGGCGCTGCGTTGGCGGCGACACTGTAGCTATGCCTGTTAGTTCCGAACTCCGGTATTTGCTCATTCCTGGCGGAGGGGGTTCGGGTGCCGATCATTGGCATCATCGTTGGGCTGCGTCATTGCCGAACTGCTCATGGGTTGATCAAGCCGATCCCGCGGGTGGGACGCGAGCAGAGTGGGTCGCAACGATCAACAACGCCGTTGCATCGTCGTCGACTCCTGCCGTACTTGTCGCCCACTCGTTGGGCTGTGTCGCGGTTGCGCATTGGTCGTCAGCCCACGATGGCCCGGTCGAAGCAGCGCTGCTCGTGGCACCGGCCGATGTCGAGGACGACTGGGCCGAACCCGACAGCCTCTACAAACGCTTCCAGCCCATCCCTATGGACTCGTTGCCGTTCCCAAGCACGGTCGTTGCGAGCACCAACGATCCGCTTCTGACGCTGGACCGCGCCCGGAGGTTCGCCACGTCGTGGGAGTCCAAGCTAGAGATTGCCGGCGATCACCTACATCTCGGATCAGACGCACTGCTCGACACCTGGCCCGCTGGTCAGCGCTATCTCCGCGAGCTCATTGGCTGAGTTCTCCAACGCAACGTGCCAGGCACGTTACATTTTGGTTAGGCGCTGCGTTGGCGGCGGATGCCTGGCTCGACAGAAGACGTCGACCCTGAGGTCGTGGCCCCGCACCGTTTGAGCTGCTCGCCGCTGCTTGGCGGACGGATACGAGCGGAACCTGGTCGGCTAGCAGTTCGGCGCAGACGCGTGCGCCTCCGAGGTTGCCAGAGGCCGGCCCGACTGTGAGTGCTGCGAGGCCGTCTTGCTGCGCAAGTGATGGCGGCCACGAGGCCGACGCCGCGGGTCTAGCTAAGCGATTGGTACTCCTGCCGTAGCCGACGTCGACCTCGACTGAGCAGCGACTCGGTGGCGGCGTAGGACAGGTTGAGGTGGTCGGCGACCTCTTGGACGGACCGATCCTGGCCATATCGCAAGACGAGACCTGACCGCTGCGACTCGCAGAGGCGCCCGAGCGCCTGCTCGAGCGATCCTTCGAGCGTCACCTCGGCAACAACGTGGCCTCGGGTGTGTTGATCATGGGCGATCCGGTCGCGCAGCGCCGTTGCTCGGTAGCTCGAACGCCAGTGGTCGGCGAGGCGTCGGCTGGCAACAACCATGAGCCAACCGGCCGTGATCACCGTTCCGCGACGACTCGCTTGGGCGGCATGCAAGAACGTTTCGGCTGCCAAGTCTTGCGCAATGTCATCGTCGCCGCATCGACGGAGCACATAACGATGCACGTCGTCGTAGTGACGCCTCCACAAGCCTTCTACGTTCTCGATTTCGCGCCAATTCCCGTGCACTTGCACCCACCTCCGTTGTCGGAGTTCACCTTCGTGAAGGGCACCTCACAGCAACCTCACAGCGTTCTCGCATGGCCTCACGGCGGAAAAAGAGGTAGAAAAAGAGCAGTAGATACACAAGTAATCCAACGCGGGAGATTGCTAAATGGCGGGAACCATCCTGTCTACTCAGGCTCTTTGTTTGCGGTGCCTCGGCGTGCCGCTTCTTTGCCGCGGCACCGAGCAACAGACGCTGACCCAGCAACACACCCGGTTGCTCTCGGTGCTCGTAGCGGCCGGGCCCAACGGCATGGAGGCCGATGGGATCCTCGATGCCCTGTGGGGTGAGGACCTTCCCAAGACCGGCACGCAAGCGGTCTATTCGTTGGTCGGACGTCTAGCCGACAAGGACGCGCTGATCGTCAACGAGGCAGGCCGCTATCGAATTTCTGGAGAGGTCGATGTAGACGCGTGGCGTTTCGATGGCCTCCTGGACGGATCTGACATCGACGCACAACTCGAAGGCATCAAGTTGTGGAAGGGACGCCCGTTTGACGGCGTAGAGGCTGGCGATGGTGTCGCGGGCGAGGCCGCTCGCTTGGTTCGCAAACGAATCGCCGCCACCGAGGACATTGCACGTCGGGCAACCCCCGACCAGCTTCGTGACATTGAGGAACAGATTCTCGACGCCACCAACGATGACCCTTATAACGAGCCGCTCGTTATCGCGGCGTCGAGTGCCCTCTATCGGTTGAACAGGCGGCGTGATGCTCTTTCGATCCTCCAAGCATGCAGAGCACGCCTTCGCGGTGACCTCGGTTTGGGTGGAAGCGCAGAGTTGGATGCTGCCGAACTCGCTTTACTCAACGACGAGAACCCGATCGCGGATGCACCGGCAACTGTGGCGGAGCAACCCACGAGAATCGACCCGCTCCCGTTGCTGCTTACGCCAAGGGCGTCGGTGTTTGTTGGCCGAGACGCGGCCCTCAATAGCATCGCCGATTCGTGGTCCTCGGCGACCGGCCGGAACGGACGTGGGTCGGTGGTGGTGGTCAACGGCGACGCGGGTATCGGCAAGAGCGAACTCGTGGCGCAGTTCGCCAACCAGATCGATGGGGCAAACGTTCGTGCCGGAACGAACTCGACCGGTAGTTCCGCCGCGTACGCCATGTGGTTGCAAGCCTTACCTGAAGCAACCGACGCGCTCGAACAACTCAGCGCCTCCCCCGACCCGGGAGCGGCCAATCTTGTCTTCTGGCGAGACGTTGAACGAACCATCGCAACTCTGGCTGATTCGTCTCCCTTGGTCATCGTGCTCGAGGACTTGCATCAGAGTGATCCGCAGTCGACGTTGCTGTTCAGCTGGCTCGCGTCGGGGTCACTACCCGGTCGTGTACTCATCTTGGCAACGACGCGTCCCGCAAGTGCCGATTCCGCCTGGTCGGGAGTCATCAACGAGCTGCGAAAACGACAAGACACGGGAATCGTCAACGTGATCGACGTCGACCCGCTATCGCTGACCTCTATCCAACAAATGGTTGCCGCGAGGTTCCCCGATGAGAATCCTGCCCGCGTGTACCGGTTCGCATCCCAGGTTCACGCGTTGTCGCAGGGAAACCCGCTGGTGGGATCGGCATTGATCAGGGATGCGAAGGAACCAGACGACCTGGTGACCGGATCTACACTCACTATCGAGGAGCACCACGCGCAGGCGGTGTGTGGGCGGGTAGATAGTGCGGTCGCCGGTGTGCTCACCAACGCGGGACTGGTTGGCTATGAGTTCGATGTCGCCACGGTGGCAGCGCTCGGAAAGATCACCCCCGAGCAAGCACTGATGCACCTCGAGACGGCGATGGCTGCCGGGTTGGTGATCGAAGCCGAACAACTCGGCCGATTCAGGTTCGACCACATCCTGACAACCGAGGCGTTCGCTCAACGGGCATCGCGACTTCGGCGCAGCCAGACCTACCGGTCATTGATCGATCTAGAGAACCTGCCGGCCGCGGACCGTGTCCGCTACATCCGCGGCGCGTTCGTGACGGGTACCGAGGACGAGTCCAGAACCGCTGCCAAATTGCTCTGGGACGAGGCGACGAAACTGTCCGACGCTCTCTCATTCACCGAAGCTCGTTCCGCCTGTGAATACGCGGTCGAGACATTCGAATCGCTCGGGGAAGAGGTGTCGCTCGACTTGCTCATGCTGCGAGCCGAGGTGACCGCTCGCTCGGGCGACCTAAACCGAATGGAGCAATACCGTCAGGTCGTCTTCGATGCAGCTCAGGCACAGGGGTCCGCCGACGGGATGGCTCGCGCTGCCCTCGTTGGACTACCCGCAACCGAACGTCACGGGGGCGATGCATCGCTACTCCAGCTACTTAGCCAGGTCGACTCCGATTTGATCGTCGACAACCGGCTCCGTGGCCAATTCCTCTATCAGTTCGTTCGAGCAGCGCGGCTCGGCGACCGGTTGGATCTCGTAGATGAACAAACCCAGCAGGGGGTAACTCGCGAGGAGATGGCCGACGACGAGATGTGGGCCGAGTTCCGTCACGAACAGCTGCAGGTCGGCCATCAACGTCAACCTGACGTACGCACGGTCGACGAGTTCGACAAGTTAATCGCGCTACTCGAGCCCTCCTACGCTCGCACCCACCTCAAGTTTCGGGCGATGCTATTCAGCATTTCTCACCAACTCGACGACGCGCTGACGCGCCGGCTCGACGAGGCCCGAGCCGAACAATTCGTCTATCCATCCGCCAGAGTTCAATGGGCGCTGGAGTTGACCGAGTCGGCAATGGGTCAAGTTGGCATGCTCGACACCGTCATCGATCCCGAGTCGACCCTCGCTACCGGCTTTCGGTTGGGCGTTGCCGACGCCTTCACCAGTTTCGGCGCCCAGAGTTGGCACGGGTTGTGGCGCGAGAATCGCTTCGGCGAAGCGATGGAGCTGCTCGAAGGGGCGAGAGGCTTGATTGAACCGAACGTCGGCTGGCGCTGTGCTGAGGCATTCAACCTGGCCGCGATCGGCCGACGAGACGAGGCCGCCGCCCTTGCATCCCAGGCGACCGACGAGCTCCGTCAGAATCCCACCGGCCCCTGGTCGCCACCCGCTGCTGCGTTATTGATTGAGGCATGTCGGCGGCTGGACAACTCCGCCGAATGGGCCCACGCAGCCGCCGAAGTTCTTGCTCCCTGTAGCGGCACCGCGATCATCCTCGGAACCGGCGTGGCGCACCTCGGCCCGGCCGACCTCGCCATTGGCCATGCACTCGCCATCGTCGGCGACGATGCCGCCAGCGCCTTTATCAAACAAGGCGAAGAACAGATACGACGAACCGGTTACGTCCCGTGGCAGGCCGAGCTTGGAGGTTAAGCCGCATGGCCCGAACTTTGAAAGGCGCACTCAAATGACCGCAACACCCAAACCTGCATACTGGCGGAAGTTCGAGTTCGGGGACGACGGGCTCGGGTTGCGACAGGTCGACCGGAAGCACTTTGTCCTGCTGTCAGATGTGACCTACACGGGCGAGCTCGGCATCGACGTCACTGCTGCCAACGAGCAGATCTTGCGTACGGTGAAAGGCGGTTGTGATGATGGAGCGCTCGGGCAGACCGACCTGGCGTCCATTCCCGGACCGTTTCGTTGGTGGGTAGGCCGCTACGGCGTACACACGCCAGCCGCGCTGATCCACGACTACTTCATCGGAGAGCCGGGAACAACGCCTCGCCCGGTTGACGTCTCCGAACAGCAGATCGATACCTACTTCCGCACCATGTTGAAGGAATCCGATGTCGGGTTCCTACGACGCTGGATTATTTGGTCCGCGGTCGCGTATCGAACCCGGCTGAAGAGTGGCGGCCCGAAAATGTTGAGCCTCGTCGTCTGGTCGATGCTCGCACTCGTTGGGCTCATTGGCTTCGTCGTCGGAGTAGTGGTGTCGGCTCCGGTGTGGCTGCTCGCTGTGCTGGCCCTATTGCCGATTCCCGCGGCTGGGCTATGGGGCGAACAGGTTGCCGCCGGATTGGTCATCGCCTACGTCGGCGTACCATTCCTCGCCGCTCCGGCGCTTCTCGCCGCGCTGCTGTCGATGGCCTTCGACGCCGCAGAAGGAACGCGTCGAGAATCGTGGGATTCCTTCAAGGAAGCCTTCGGACCGATACGTCCATAAATACTGGCCCTTGCCGGATAGCGAGGACCCACAGTGCAAAAGCGGGCCCAAACCTAAGGGAGTAGGTCCGGGCCCGCGGCTTTGCTTGCGCTCGGCGGATCGGAGGGGGATTATCCGCCCGCTATCTCAAGGCTTTCTACGATCTGATCGAACTGGGCTAGGCGCTCGTCAAATGTGTCGGGATCGGAGGATCGGAATCCGTCGATCTTGTGAGGGTGAGATGTGTGCGGGAGAGCGAACTATGCCTGGCACACTTAGCCAATGACCGACATGGACGAACCTGGCTATGACGTCATTGGTGATGTGCATGGCGAGGGCACCAAGCTCGAGCAGCTGCTCACGAACATGGGCTACACAA
>CAYUKM010000027.1:2645-26182 GCA_964445255.1 uncultured Acidimicrobiales bacterium | reverse complement strand
GATTCAGAAGCCGAAGGCACAGCCCCGATACGCTATCTGTTCATGGGTATCGCTGACCAACACCCCGCGCGAGACTTCGTCACATGCGTGCGCTAATTACCGGCGTGTCCGGTTTCGTCGGACAGGCTCTCCAGGCTCATCTGCAGGCCTCAGGAGACGAGGTTGTGGCCGTGGATCGGGCCGATGGAGGCGTAGATATCACCGATCAAGCAGCGATTAGCGACGCTATAGGTCAGGCAAATGTCGACGTTGTCTACCACCTCGCTGCACAAGCCCATGTGCCAACAGCGTGGGAGGAGCCCGTGGACACCGTGCGGTGCAATGTCGAGGGAACCATGCACGTTCTTGACGCTGCCTATGAGGCAGGTGTCAAGCGCGTGGTGTTTGCCAGCAGTGCGGAGGTCTACGGCTCAATAACCCCAGAACAGCTCCCGATTACCGAAGCGACGACGCCGCGGCCCAACAACCCCTATGCGGCCAGCAAACTCGCCGCCGAGGCGTTCGTCATGCAGAGCTTCCACGGACGCGATCAAGAGGTCATCAGTCTTCGCTCTTTCAACCAGTTCGGTCCCGGCCAACAACCCCGGTTCGCGAGTTCAGCGTTCGCCCACCAGATCGCTCGTGCTGAACGGACCGGGGACACCGAGATCGAAGTAGGCAGGCTCGATACCCGCCGAGATTTTGTCGATGTCCGCGACGTTGCCCGCGCCTACCGTCTGGTCGCCCTCCAGGGGCGCCCGGGTGCGATCTACAACGTCTGCTCGGGAGTAGATCGTGCAATTGAGGACATCGCCCATGGCCTGGCCGCCAAATCAACTGCCGACGTGCGGTTCGTGCAACGTGACGGTCTGATCCGGCCAGTCGACACCCCGATTGTCCGCGGTGACGCCTCAGCGTTAGCTGCCGACACCGGTTGGGCCCCCGAGATCGCATTTGAAACCACACTCCACGACGTGTTAGCCGACGCTCGGGCCCGGGTCGCACATGACGAATCCTGAACACATCGTCGTCATCAGCGGCGGTGTCGGAGCAGCGAGGCTTCTGCGAGGACTCATCGATGTCGTTCCAGCGTCGTCGATAACGGCGATCGTCAATGTCGCCGACGACATGGAACTACACGGTCTGTCGATTAGCCCCGACCTCGACACGGTCATGTACACACTGGCCGATGCCATCGACCCCGAGCGTGGCTGGGGGCTGCGCGATGAAACCTGGAACGCCATGGAAACCTTGGGTCGCTACGGGTGCCGCGACTGGTTCAGCCTCGGCGATCGAGACCTCGGAACGCATATGCACCGAAGCGCGATGCTCGCCGAAGGCGCCACGCTGACCGAAGCGACCGACGCGCTCCGCAAGGCTTGGGAAGTCGAGGTCAATATCTTGCCGGCAAGCAACGATCGCGTCTCGACACAGATCACGCGAGCAGATACCGGCGAGACCGTTTCATTCCAGGAGTACTTCGTTGGCCTTCAACACGCGGTGCCGGTGTCGTCGGTGACCTTTGACGGCATCGCGAGGGCCCGACCGACCCCCCAGGTGACAGACGCGCTCAATAGTGCCGATGCCATCATCATCGCCCCGTCGAATCCTCTTGTATCGATCGCGCCTGTCCTGGACATCCCAGGGATTGACGACGCGTTGCAGGTGTCGACAGCCATGCGGGTTGCGGTGTCGCCGATCGTGGGCGGCAATGCACTCAAAGGTCCCGCGGCCGACATGCTTACGTCGCTCGGGCACCGCTGCGACGCAGCGGGGATCGCCACCTTGTGGGCGCCCTTTGTCGACGTCTTGTTGATCGACGACGCCGACGCCGCTCTCGCGAGCGACGTTGCGGCCGCTGGGGTCGTACCGTATGTAGCCGACACGGTCATGGCAGACCCTGCTCGTCGCCGGTCGGTGGCTCGTGCCACCCTGACAGCCGGCCAGCTACCCACAAAGGGGACCCGATGACCACACCCGAGGAACTACGCGTTATCCCCGTCCGGTCGATCGGCGAGATCTCTCCTGGCGACGATCTGACGCGGCTAATCACCGGTGCAGTCACACTCGTCGACAACGACATTCTCGTCGTAACCCAGAAGGTGGTTTCGAAAGCCGAGGGGCGCATCGTTCCCATCGACACCACCGACCCGTTGGCCCACAAGTCGATCGTGGAGGATGAGTCGGTTCGGGTGCTTCGACGGCGCGGCGACCTCATCATCAGCGAAACAACGCACGGATTCGTCTGTGCGAACGCCGGGGTCGACCTTTCCAACGTCGAGGAAGGCTACGCGGCTTTGCTGCCCGTGGACTCCGATCGCTCCGCTCGACGGATCCGCGACGTGTTTCGAGCTGAACAAGGCGTGGAGATCGGGGTCATTATCTCTGATACTTTCGGTCGGCCGTGGCGCAGGGGCGTCACCGATATCGCCATCGGCAGCGCCGGAATCGGGCCAATTCTCGATTTGCGGGGAACTAGCGATACATACGGGCGCGAGCTTCAGGTAACCGAAGTGGCCGTGGTCGATGAGATCGCAAGCGCAGCAGAACTCGTAATGGGCAAAAGCACCGGGGTTCCCGCCGCAATTGTTCGGGGAATTCCTGCCGCATGGTTCACGAAAGGCAGTGTTGCTGCCGACATTGTTCGTAAGCCGGGCGAGGACCTATTTCGATGAATTTGTACGAGCGATTGGACAAAATGGCAACCAAACCAACTGCAGTGATTGTGAGCGGGTATTTCAGCCCGATCCACACGGGTCATCTCGACATGATCGAGGGTGCAGCTGAACTGGGAGATCGAGTCTTCGTGATTGTGAACAACAACGCCCAACAAATCATGAAGAAGGGCAAGCTGATTATCGACGAGGCCGACCGTCTTCGTGTGGTGAAGGCCCTAGCCCTCGTCGACCACGCCATGATCGCCGTGGACGAGGATCGCACGGTCAGCGCCTCGCTAGCGAAACTCGCTGAAGAGTTCGGTGGGGACTATGACCTGATCTTCGCCAACGGCGGCGACCGCAAGCCAGAGTTTGTCCCCGAAGCAGCGATATGCGACGAGCACGGCATCGAACTGCGCTTTGGGGTCGGTGGCGATAACAAAGCCGACTCGTCGAGCCGTATCAATGTCGAATTGGGTTTGGAGGACGAGATGAGTGCCCCGCCCTCCGAAACGACTTAACTAGCCGTCGTCGTCTTCACCGAGCTCGGTCTCGACCTCAGCTTCGAGATCAGCACGGGTGATTGGCTCGCCCTCTCCATCAAGGATTGGGGCACCATCTGGATCGAGGAGAACGCCGTCCTCATCGAAGCCGATGGCTCCACCGGTTGCGCCGAGGTCATTTAGACCGTCGGTCCGGATAACCGATGGTGACGCCGCCTCTGCGGTTGCCTGCGCATCAGCAGGAGGCACCGGAATCTCCGCACCAAGTGGAGCGAGTGCGATTGTGAAGGTTTCGAGATCGCCGCCGAAACGATAGGAGTCGAGGTTCTCAGTGATGAGATCAAGCGGCTCGCCGTTGACGTCGAAACGCTGGATCTGCAGTACGACCTCTTCGCCGTTGCAGGTAACGCCTTCCTCGGTCAGCTCGGGACGGTTGGCGAACGTGAGCGCTATATCGTCTTCAAGCTGCGCTTCGGTGGCCTCAAGGAACGTGCCGAGCGTGGCGCCGTTGCCTGTGGCGGTCGAGCTGAATGGGTGAATGTGCACCACACCATCGGAGTGGGTGTGGATACCAGCATTCGAGGTCTGTGGATCCTGGATTGGAGTTTGGAAGCCACCCTCTTCGCCAATGGTGCAATCCCAGATGCCATAGGCGTTGTGCCAGTGATCACCGAAGGTTGGCTGCAATGCTGCAACATCGCGCCCCTGCCAGGCGAAAAATACGAGCGCTGAACCTGCGATAATGATGCCAGCGAGCGCCATCGGGAAACCCGACGAACGACCGTCTGACTTACTCGAGTTGGAGGTTGCTCCCGCACGTGCGGCTTTGGCAACCTTTTTCGAGGAATCGGAGGCGTTGTTGTCTGAAGAGTCTTTACGTGCCACGGCAGGTAATAGTAGCGACTCGTCGCCCGATATCTCAGGCACCCCCGTAATCCTCTTATGCCCTGTTAAGGATCTGTTCCTTAATTTCGGCCCGTGAGGCGGCGAAAGACGCCCTCATACTGTTCAGCAGCCCTAGCTGGGGTAGTCCACTGCTCGACCCACCGTCGGCCACTACGGCCCATCTCTGCACGCATGGCGGGGTCATCCAAGAGCACCGCGAGGCGCTCGGTCATGGGTGAGGCAACGTCGGGTGGAACCGAGAACCCTGCTCCGGCCTCCACTACTACCCGACCCACCTCGGTTCCCTGATCGACGCTCGCGACGACCGGGCGCTCGACCGCCAGGATCTTGTACAGCTTGGACGGCACGCTCGACCACGCGAGGCCTTTGCGGAGGGGGATGACGTGGATGTCAGCAGCTGCTAGCACTTCGGGCACCCGCTCGACCGGCTGATACGGGATGATGCGGAAGTTGTCGAGTCCTTGAGCTCGCTTGTGCACTTCGCCGATCGCCGACCCACCGCCGTTCACGACAAAGACGACGTCGTCGAGGTGGGCCAGTTCGCGAGCGGAATCTGCGAGCAATTCGATCGATTGCGAGAACCCGACGTTGCCGCTATACATCACCACGCGCTTGCCCTCTAGACCGAACTCTTTGCGGTAGGCATTTTCGATCGGTTGTGGACTGAACGTCGTGGTGTCGACGAAATTGGGAATGATCTCGGTCTCAGAATCAGACTTGCCTTCGACGTTGCGTCGCATTTCTTCGCTCAACACGGTGACGACGTCGGAATTGTCGTAGACGAACTTCTCTAGACGCTTGGCCGCTTTGATCACCGATGGGTTGGTGATGGTGCCCGTTTCGATAGCCACGTCAGGGAACACATCTTGGATGTTGAACACAAAGGGCACCCCGTGCCGCTTCGCTGCCATCCAGCCCGACAACCCGAGCGACATAGGGGGCGACATCGCGAACACCACGTCAGGAGAAAATCTGGTGGTTAGTGCCGAGGCGAGCCCAATCGCGGTAAACCCGCCGAAGGCCGCCGCCCGGGCCGGAATGTTGGTCTTATCGGTCGGAAACGGATGAACGCGGGTGATCTTGCCCCAGTCCCGGGACTCCAGCTGTACCGGCTTGCCTTCCCAACCTGGCTCGATCGCATGGTGTCGATACCAGGGCAGTGCAGTAACAACGTGAAGTTCATGGCCTCGCGCGCCCAGGTTGTTCACGATGGCGCTCATGAACTCACCCGTCGGGGCGCTATCGGGCTCAAAATGCGGACAGAGGACCTGAATTTTCACGTCCGGACACTATAGGGCTGACAGCTTGTAATCCTGCCTGGTATTACCAATCCGGAAGCAGGTTCCATCCGGCGGACATCTGCGCACGTTCGAGTCCTGCTTGGACGAGTTCTCGTCGTCTTTCAAGGCCGGTCATCCGGGTCAACCCCTCGGCGATGTCCTGGGCCTCACCGGTGACGGGGAACGCTTCAAACGCTGTCCCTGCTACGTCGATGACCGGGCCGATACCTCGCGCCAGGACCGGCACGCCAACGGCGAGAGCCTCAAGAATCGTGAGTCCCTGGGTCTCGACCTCGGAGGCAGATACCAGGACGTCGGCTTCGAGCAAGGCGTTCATCGCCTCATCGTGGTTCACCGGCCCACGTTCGTCCACCGTGAGTCCTTCCGAACGCGCGCGTGTAACCGCTGCCTGGAAATGCGAGACAGCTAGGTCGTCTCGTGGACTCCCGCAGTGAACGACACGAATTTCCTCCGGGTTCCCGCGTTCGGTGGCCCAAGCCGTCACGCCGTCTAACGCAACGTCGAAGCGCTTGTAGCTATAGAGATCGCCGAGCAGGATCACGGTTTCGATCACCGCGGCAACCTCCCCTCGGGGTTGTGGAGTTTCTGGCCGAATCGGCCGGACGATGATCCGCTCGGGGCGCAGCGATGGGATCGCCGACATGAGTGCTCCTCGGCTGGCCTCGGTGCTACAAACCACGAGATCGGCTTTCGTGGCGGACCAGCGAGCCCAACGAGTGCGAGCGATCCGTGCCGCCTTCCCCAGCGATGGCGCCTCGGTGGACTCATACAAGTGCGGGTTTTGCACGACCATCACCCGAAACTGGTTTCCCTTTGGGGTGATGGGCAGCCGGTCCGCGAAACCGATGTAGATATCGGTTTGGGATCGGGAGATGACTTCTCCGGCGATAGCGCTCAACCGGCCCGGCCGCACCAATGAGAGACCACTAGCAGCTTTGGCCGCGTCATTTGCTTGTGGTGGCAGGTGAACTTCAGCTCGAGCGATCGATCCACTGTGAACTTGTGCCGAAAGCGTTCGACACGCCTCTACGAGTGCCACCGACGTACCTGCGCCAGTGGCGGTACCCGCGGCGAGCAGAACCGACGGAGAGGCCGGTAGCGAAGCGGTCACCGGAGTTCCTCATACACCGCATACATAGCAGTGGCCGCAGCCTTCCACGTGAACTGCTGCGAGCGAACCTGAGCATGGTGGCCGAGCTCGTCGGACAGGGCGGAGTCAATGCAGAACTCCGTCATGGCCCGTGACCAGCCCGCGACATCATCAGATGCCAACTTCTGTCCAGTGTCGCCCACCACTTCACAGAGGGCTTCACAATCGCTGTGGAGCACGGGTGTGCCTTGAGCCATCGCCTCCAATGCTGGCAGGCCGAAACCCTCGGCGAGGCTCGGCATACAGACCGCTCGAGCGAGCGTCATCGCTGCGAGGAGGTCTTCGCGATCTAGCGAGCCGAGCACACGCAAGCGGTCCGAGGCGCTCCGAGCAACTCGCTCGCCGATCTCGCCCCAACCCTGCGGGCCTGCGATGACAAGGTTTGCGGTGTCCCCAGGTGCGTTAAGCGCTTGGAGAAGCACATCGAGGTTCTTTCGTGGTTCGAGCGTGCCCGCGAACATCACGAACTTGGTTGGCAATCGCAACCGATCACGCACTTCGGCGAGTTGGTCCTCGCTGAAGCGCTTCGGTGTGGCTCCCCACGGGACCACGCGAATCTTGTTGTTCGACAAACCGCTTCGTGACACGATCGCATCAGCGCTGGCCTGCGACGGTGTTGCGATCAGATCGGCGCGCTCGAAGACCCGACTCAGGCCCGCCTTCATGACCTTGGCACCGCGAGCGGTGAATAGCTCGGGGTGTGCGAACGGGAACATGTCGTGCACGGTGCACACCTGGGGGATTTGGCGCCGGGCAGGGCAGAACCCCATGGTTATGTGGATCACGTCGGCGTCGGGAACCAATCGGTCCACCGCGCCGCGTGCGGTACGGTTCCACAGGTCGTACAAGACCGGATACGGCATCGGGTAGAAGACCGCGGGTTCGGGGACACTAAGGGGTGCTGGACCCCTCCCGGGCTGGGCGCCAACGGCGACGATCTCCAACGGTTCGCCGCTCATCTCGCCAAGGCCGATGAGTGCATCTCGAAGTTCCAGTGCGGAAACTGCGGTTCCGCCCGGAACCGTATGAGCGCACTGGGTCAGCGAGTATGCGACCTTCATCACCGATCGTCGATGCGCTCGGACAGTTGCCCGAGGCGTTGGCGATCACCGATCGCGAGATGTCCTTGCGCCCAGCGGACTTGTCGTAACGCACGGAACAGCAGAACACGACCTGGGTGCTGCTTGGTCCACGGGTCAAAGATCGCTGGGTCGAAATCGAGTCGCTCGGCGCGACGTCCCAGTTCGGACCAGCGAAGAAGCTTTTCGACACTGCGGCGGCCAATCTCCGCCTCGTCGAAGTCCGACGGGATCCCATGAAAGAGATTTTCGGGTTCGTAAAACTCGGGATAGAAGTTCTCGAAGGCGTAGGCGGGCGGGCGGATCCACATGGCGAACTCGTGCAACCGTGGCGGCCAGCACATGGTTTCGTACGGCCGCGGATCGCCGAAGCGCTCGGGAAACCGCCACTGCCCAATGTTGAAGTACAGGCTCCACTCATCGACGAGTTGATCACTGCGCAACGCATCGAAATGCTCGAACGCGAAATCCCAGATATCTCGGCGAATGATTTGTGGCATGTGCGAGCCATAGGCGCGCCGCGGAGCGCCCAGGTAGCCCAGCACTTCGCTCGTCACGTGCTGGGCGGCGTCATAGTCGGTCGAGTCACCAGGCCATGACGGCAGGTCGTGGAAGTAGTAGCCGATGTCACCCGACCCATCACCGGTGAAGAACGCCTCGGGCACCGGCTTCATCGGCCGGTAGTCGTCGTCGGACATGATGAATGTGTCGTCCAGAACATCGCCGGCGATCGCAGCCCGACGCAGGGTCACATTGCGTTGCACATGGTCGAGCGACCCGAGAGCAGAGGTGCTCAGGCCGCTCAGCGCACTCTCATCGATCAGGCGAACGCGCGGGTCGGACGCAAAGCCGCCGTGAGTAGCCAGCGGCGCGACGACAACGGCCTCCGCGATCCACGCCATGTTGTGAACCACGTACGCCCAAGTGTCCCGAAAGACCTCAGGCCGGTTGCTCAAATAGAAGATCTGCATTGCGCAAAGAATCGTAGTGCTCGGATCCGGCCCGAACGTACACACCGCCTCCGGCGCCCAGGCTGTGTGCCCCTTGTTCGCTCCCCCTAAAGGGGAGTAATCGTGCTGAACGCGTGCCGCCAAAATAGCGACGAAGGAGCCTGGCGGCTAAGCCTTCAGCAACGTCCTGAAATACTCGATGGTGTGTCCGAGGCCTTCTCGTAGTTGCACGACGGGCTCCCAGTTGAGTTCCTCACGAGCCTTGGTGATGTCGGGCTTGCGCTGCATCGGGTCGTCGACGGGGAGGTCGTGGTAGGTGACCTTGGATCCCGTGTCGATCAATTCGGTAACCATCTCAGCCAGCTGTGAAATAGTGAACTCGTTCGGGTTGCCGACGTTGACCGGATCGTGGATGTCGGAATCCAAGAGGGCCAAGAAGCCCCGGATCTCGTCAGCGACGTAGGTGAACGATCGGGTTTGGGATCCATCACCATAAATGGTCAGGTCCTCGCCACGAAGTGCCTGCACGATGAAATTCGATACGACACGGCCATCGTTGGGGCGCATGCGCGGCCCGTAGGTGTTGAAGATCCGAACGATGCGTGTGTCGAGGCCGTGATGGGTGTGGTACGCCATCGTCATGGCCTCGGAGAAGCGCTTCGCTTCGTCATAGACGCCACGGGGGCCAACGGGGTTCACGTTGCCCCAGTAGGCCTCGGTTTGGGGATGCACCAGCGGATCGCCATAGACCTCGGACGTGGATGCCATGAAGAACTTGGCACCTTTGGCCTTGGCCAAACCGAGGCTGTTGTGCGTACCCAAGGATCCGACCTTGAGCGTTTGAATCGGCATCTCTAGGTAGTCGATCGGCGATGCCGGCGACGCGAAGTGCATCACGACGTCTACGCCTCCTGGAACCCAGAGGTAGTTCGACACGTCAGCTTCAACAAAGCTGAATCCCTTGCGACCGAAGTTGTGCTCGATGTTTCTCGTTTCACCGGTGACCAAGTTGTCGACGGCGACGACCTCATCCCCACGATCGAGGAGTGCATCCCCAAGGTGTGAACCGAGGAACCCGGCACCGCCGGTGATTACGACTCGGGCCATTAGCTACGACCGATGCCCTGGTAGGTGAAACCTCGGCGACGCACGGCTCCTCTGTCGAGCAGGTTGCGAGCATCCACGATGTGCTTGTTGCCCATCACCCCGGCGAGCTTGTCGAGATCGATGAATTTGAACTCGTTCCATTCGGTCAGAATCGCGAGCACCTCGGCGCCCTCAGCGGCGGCATAAGCGTCGTCACAGACCTCGACCTCGGGAATCGGGCAGTCCTTGCCCACCGGGTCATAGGCCCGCACGACAGCGCCGGCGTCGACGAGTCGTTGGGTGATCTCGATCGCTGGCGAATCACGCATGTCATCGGTCCCGGCCTTGAACGTAAGGCCCAGGACGCCGATCTTGACGCCCCTTAAGTCGTCTCCGGCGGCCAAGGTGATCTTGTTGACCACCCGATCGAATTGTTGTTCGTTTACCTCGATCACGCCCTTGAGGAACGCAAAGTCATATCCCGCATCCTCGGCGATACCGATCATCGCCTTGGTGTCCTTCGGGAAGCACGAGCCGCCCCAGCCTGGACCGGGGCGCAAGAAGTGGTGACCGATACGGCTGTCGTAGCCAATACCCATCAATACATCGGCGACATCGGCGCCGGCAGCTTCGCATACCGCGGCTACGGCGTTCGCAAAGCTGATCTTGGTCGCCAAGAATGCGTTCGCTGCGTACTTGCACGTCTCCGCTGAAGCAGGATCGGTGATCAGAATCGGAGCACGTACGCCCAAGTAGAGCGCAGCCACCCGAGAAGCGGCGCCTCGATCGTCAGCGCCGATAACGACTCGGTCAGGATTCAAGAAGTCACTTACCGCCGAACCCTCACGCAAGAACTCCGGGTTCGAAACGACGTGAACGTCTCGGCGCTGAAGCGCCCGCTCGACCAACAGGGTCGAACCAACAGGAACCGTCGACTTGTTTACGACGACTGCGCCACGATCCAAGTGCGGCGCAATCTCCTTGGCGGCGGCCTCTACGTAGGAAAGGTCCGCACGGCCATCGGCACCCTGCGGCGTAGGAACGCACAGGTAGATGAACTCACGATCCTTCACGGCGTTCTCTGCGCCGAGGACGAAGTTCAGGCGTCCAGCCTTCATGTTTTCTCGAACGATCGATTCCAACCCATCCTCATGGATCGGGATCTCACCCTTCTTCAAGGACTCGACCTTTTCGGGAACAATGTCGGCGCACAATACGTCGTGGCCTAGCTCCGCAAAACATGCCCCGGTGGTCAGTCCCACGTAACCGGTACCGATAACCGCGATCCGCGAGGTCGACTGAAGCTCTGTTGCTGCCATGTATGTCTCCTTGTTAGCCGCCCGTCAGTTGGCACGTCGCGTCGACAGGGGGCCTACCACGAACCACAACGGTAGAACTCGTTGTCACCGTTGTCGTTGGGTCGTTTGGCTCAGCAGTCGTCACGCCACTTGTCGAGGGTAGAGGAGCATTCGTGGAAGTGACAATCGACGTGACGGAAGGCTCCACGGCCTCCTCGGGCGCTTGACTTTGCGCGAACCCTCGTAGTTCAGCGTCTAGACCGGGCTCGATATCGGCCGGTGGGCGCGGAAACTGGCGAATTCCTGAGAAATCAGGGCCTACCGCAAGGCGCACCCCCGTATCGGCTACGACTTCGAGGGTCGGCACCGAATCGAGGTAGCGGGTTAACAACAACGCCTGGTCTCTGTCTTCTGGACTAAAGACGACCCGGGTTGGCCCGTCGTGGGACCGCTCAATTGGTGCTGCGTCGAACCCGCGCTCTAGGAGTTCCGCGACATGGCGATCGTCGCCCGTG
The DNA here is from genome assembly GCA_964445255.1 of uncultured Acidimicrobiales bacterium. Lineage (GTDB taxonomy): Bacteria > Actinomycetota > Acidimicrobiia > Acidimicrobiales > SHLQ01 > SHLQ01. Next base: position 14,758 of record CAYUKM010000027.1, on the reverse strand, counting down.
TCGACGGTGACCATCACATCCTCGGGGCGGACGGTGTTTGCGGTGCCTTGGAAGAAGGGCAGGAGATCCGCCGCTTCGGCTGCGAGGAATTCCTCGCCTTGGTACGCGCCTTCGGCGGAGAACAGCGCAGCGACGGGGAGGGTCGAGACCTCGAGCGCCGCTGTGTCATAGTCGGCAAACGCTGATGCGAGGTCGAGCATGTCGCCGGGGGTCAGATTCTCGTCGAGCTGAACCGCCTGGGATCCTGCCTCGATGAAGTCGTCGATTCTGGAAATGTCGGAACGGGCTACGGAAAGAACCTGCTCGAGGGCTAAGGCCATGAACTCTTGTTGGCGTTCGATGCGGGCAAGGTCGGGCGAGACTGCTCCCAACGGGACCCACTCCCCGTCGATGAGCTCTTCGATGCTGCGAGCGCGCACGTAGGCGAGGGCCTCGCTCCCGTCGAGCGCCCAGCATCCTGCATCGACGGCTAGGCCCGATCCACGATCGCGGGTCGGGAACGGGAAGTTGACCGGCACTCCCCCGACGAGCTCGACGACCTCGGAAAAGCTGGCGAAGTCGGCGACCACGAAGTGGTTTACCGGGATGGCAAAGTTGGCGTCGACGGTGGAGATGAGGGAGTCCAAACCTCCTACGGCTTGGGTCGCGTTGATGCGGGTCGTCGTACCACCCGGCACCTCAACGAGCAGATCTCGCGGAAGCGACAGCACCGCTGCCTCGCCAGTGGCCGGGTCGAGACGCACGACGAGGATCGTGTCTGGCCGGACCACACCGCGAGCTTCGTCTTCGAGGTCTCGACCGACACGCACGGGGTCATCGGAGTCGAGACCTTCGGAGCTGTCCACCCCAACGACCAGAAAGTTGAGCGGATCGCCTGGTTCGCCACCCTGGGCGAGGACGCCCGGACCAACACGAATTCGAGGCAGTTCAGCGAGGACGGTTCGAGCTTCCCAAAAGAAGCGCGCCCCGGCGAAAAACGCTACCGCGATCAACAGCCCGCAGAGCAAGAGAAGGCGTTGCGGCCAAGTCCGGCGGCGCCGGGTGGAGGTGCTCATCGAGTGACCAGGTTATCGGCGAGCTGGAAGCTCACTGACTCGGTGCATCGCGAAGGTGAATGACATCGCCAGCCAACACCGGTTGTTGTTGCCCCTCGACATCGATGATCAGCGCACCGGTCGGATCGAGCGCGAGCGCGGTGCCTTCCATCGCCCCGCTCACTTGCTCAACGCGCACTCGGCGCCCGATCGTGGAGCTGTGCTCGTGATACCGAGCGTGCAGATCAGGCACACCCTTGTCGGCCAAGGCGCTCAGCCGCACATCAACGTGTGAAACGATCGCGGCTGCTAGCGATTCCCTGTCCACCTGCCCATCGACAAGGTCATCGAGTGCAATAGCGCCGCCGAGCTCATCTGGTGCTGCCTGGATGTCGGCTGCGATCGGCCACGAAACGTTCAAGCCGAGCCCCGCGATCACACCGTGGACGGTGGCGCCACTCGTCAGGATCTCCGCGAGGATTCCCGCGAGCTTTCGAGCGCTGCCATCAGCGCTCTGGACAACAACGTCGTTGGGCCACTTGAGCGTGACGCCCGCACCTGCAACCTCGGCGATGGCGTCCACGACCGAGACGGCGACAGCGGTGTTCACCGCGTGGGCGGTCTCGGCATCTGTCCACGGCACGTAGAACGAGACCATGATCCCGCCGCCGCTTCGCATCGTCCAGGTGCGCTGACGTCTACCGCGGCCTGCGGTCTGCTCGTCGGTGAACAGCACCTGTGGGGTGTCAGGGTTCTCCATCGCAACGGGCCGAATATCTGCATTCGTCGAGCCGGTTTGCGGCACCCAGTGGACGGTCTGGAAGCGACCTGTGGCGCAGTTGGAGACATCCATATGGACACTCTGTCACCAGGTTCACAGAGAGCCAACTTTCCCGATGCTCGCGTCTTGGACTACTAACAAGGGATGTTCTCAAGCGTTCTGATCGCCAATCGCGGCGAAATCGCCGTTCGAGTTATCCGCGCATGCAAAGAGCTTGAGGTACGGACCATCGCCGTCTACTCCGAACTCGACCGCGATTCGCTGCACGTACGGCTTGCTGATGAGGCCTACGCATTGGGCGGCCAGACCGCCGCCGAGTCGTATCTCAACACCGAAGCCATGTTGGGGATCATCAAGGAGAGCGGCGCTGAAGCGGTCCACCCCGGTTACGGATTCTTCTCCGAGAACGCCGATTTTGCTAGGGCCATCACCGAGATTGGCGTGACCTTCATTGGCCCACCGGCGGCAGCCATCGAGGTCATGGGCGACAAGATCTCCGCCCGCGAGGCGGCAGAGAAAGTTGGGGTCTTTGGCGTACCGGGCACCACGGAGCTGATCACCGACCCGCAGCAGGTCCTTGATTTCGGTGCCGAACACGGTTGGCCCGTTGCGATCAAGGCCGCATATGGCGGCGGAGGCCGCGGCATGAAGGTCGTAGAGGACGCAGACGCGGTGGAGTCAGCGATCGAGTCCGCGCAGCGCGAGGCACTCGCGTACTTCGGCCGCGACGAGATCTACATGGAGCGCTACCTCTCCAACCCCCGCCACGTCGAAGTCCAGATCATCGCCGACATTCACGGAAACACCGTTTCGCTTGGCACCCGAGACTGCTCACCCCAGCGCCGCCACCAAAAACTGATCGAGGAGGCTCCAGCTTCGGGCATCGACCAAAAGATCCTCGACGACATGTCCCAGTCCGCGATCGACGTCGCTGTCGGGTGCGACTACACCAACGCCGGGACGGTCGAGTTCCTCTATGAGGACGGCAAGTTCTACTACCTCGAGATGAATACCCGCCTCCAGGTCGAACACCCCGTGACCGAACTCGTCACTGGCATCGATCTCGTCGAGCAGCAGTTACGCGTCGCTGCAGGCGAGCCGCTGTCGTTCACCCAAGACGACGTCACCATCACCGGACATGCGATCGAGATTCGCATCAACGCAGAAGACCCCGCTGAAGGCGCTTTCCTCCCCTCTCCGGGGCCGATCAACTCGCTGGCGGTACCCGACGGCTTCGGAACCCGGTTCGATACCGGCTATGAGTCCGGCGACGAGATCAGCCAGTACTACGACAACCTTGTCGGCAAATTATGCGTCTGGGGACGCGACCGTGAGACCGCCATTCGACGCGCACTCCGTGCATTGGACGAGTTGGCAATCGAAGGCGTCGCGACAACGATTCCCGCCGACATCGCGATCCTGGAAGCCGAAGCGTTCCAAGACAACACCCATTCGACCAATTGGGTCGAGAACGGTCTCGACCTCACGGGTGTGACGTCACCCGCAGACGGTGCCGTCGACGGCGATGAGCCACTCACCAAGAAGAACGTTCCGGTCGAGGTAAACGGTCGCAAGTACGAGGTCACCTTGTGGGTTCCAGAGACCGTAGGAGTCCCAGCGGCGCCTCGCCGTGCGAAGCGAGCACCGTCGGCCCAAGGCGCACCTGCTGGAGGCGGCGACGGATCGATCACCGCGCCTATGCAGGGCACGATCGTTGGTGTCAACGTCGCGGTCGGCGACACCGTCTCAGCAGGCGATGCGGTCGTAACCCTCGAAGCCATGAAGATGGAGAACGCGATCAACGCCGACATCGATGGCACGGTCACCGAGGTAGCGGTCGCCCAAGGCGACACGGTCGGCGCCGGCGACCTGCTTGTGACGATCGAGGCCTCATAGAGGCTCTCCCTACTCGGCTGCCTCCGCGATGGTTTCGCTGAGGGTTGGATGCACGAAGAGGGTTTCGGCGAGGTCGCGTACGGTCAGTTCGTTCCGGACGCTCAGGGCCACAATCGAAATGAGTTCCGCTGCGTGGCGTCCTACGATCGAGCCGCCGAGGACGACGCCAGTGGCAGGGTCCGAGATCAGCTTCACGAAACCCCGTGGGTCGTCGTTGATCAGTGCCTTGGCAGATGCCGAGAACGGCACCTTGGTCACCCGGACCTTGCGGCCATGGGCAAACGCGTCAGCTTGAGAAACCCCAACGTCGGCAATCTCGGGTTCGGTGAAGATCGCCGATGCTGCTTTGGTGTAATCGATATGGCGTTGGTGTTCGCCGACACCCATCACATGCTCCGCGATCTTGCGGCCCTGCATAGTGGCTACCGACGACAAGGGCAGCTTGCCTGAGAGGTCACCGGCCGCATAGATATGGGGCACATTCGATTGCGCGTTCTCGTTGATCTGGATGTAGCCCCCCTCCGATTCAACACCAGCGGCTTCCAACCCCAACGAGTCAGAGTTCGGGATCGAGCCGATTGCTAGCAACGCGTGGCTACTGGTTACCGAACGGCCGTCGTTGCAATTCACCACAACGCCGTCACCAACCCGTTCGATGCTGGTGCTCCGAGCGCCCTTCAAGAGGTTCACGCCGCGGCGAATGAAGTCCTGTTCGAGTTCATAGGCAACCTCGGGGTCCTTGTCTGGAAGCACGTGCTGGCGACTAACGATGAGGGTGACCTCCGAGCCGAGGGAGGCGAACATATGGACGAACTCCACACCGGTAACACCCGAACCAACCACCGTCAGATGCTCGGGGATCTCCGGCGGTGGGTAGGCATCGCGAGTGGTGAGGATTCGTTCGCCATCAGGGGAGCACCAGTCAGGCACTCGAGGTCGGGAACCCGTCGACAACAGAATCGCGTCAGCATGAAGTTCCTCGGTGCTGCCGTCGGCGAGTTTGGCTTCGACAGTGTGTGAATCGGTCAGACAGCCCGTGCCTTGGATGATCCGGACGCTCTGGGACGAAAGCAAGTCGTTGTTTGAGCGTTCGAGGTGCCCCATGATGCTGGTCAACCGCTCGGAGAGGTTAGCGATGTCGATGTGGGGATTGACGGTTTCGAGGCCCATGCCTTCGCTTCGGCCGAGGAACGAGAGCGCGCCACCGGTTGCGATCATGGCCTTTGAGGGGATGCAGTCCCAAAGGTGAGCGGCTCCGCCGATCACGTCTCGCTCGATCAAGATGACCTCCGCACCCAATCGCGCTGCATGCGTTGCCGCGGAGACTCCGGCAGGACCGCCTCCAATAACCACAAACTGGAATGACATGGCGCCAACACTAGCTCTGCGCTATACCGATCTACGGTTCTCTCGCCCGCTTCACCATCTACCTGCCGACCGGGACTACGATGGCTCGTCGTGAACGTGTTGACCGGCCCGTTGATGGTCGCGCTGGGAGTGCTCGTCGTGGCCGGTGTGGCCAAAGTCCGGTCACCGTCTCCGACCGCGGCCGCGCTTGAGGTGCTGCGCATCCCTAAACCATTGGTAGCCGCCCGTCTGATGGGTGCCGGCGAAGTGGTTCTCGGCGTCGCTGCGGCGATCACCGGAGCGGCTGCGTTGTATGGCCTGGTTGCGCTGAGCTACGCGGGCTTCACCGGGTTCATTCTTTGGGCACTGAGCGGGAACCAAGCCGCCATCAGCTGCGGTTGCTTTGGACACGAAGACACACCACCGACCATCGGCCACGCGGCATTTAATGCCGCGGCAGCGGCGGTTGCGGCACTCGCCGTCACCAACCCGGTCTCACTTGCAGATTTCGACGGGACGCTCATCGAGGGATTCCTGGCCGCTGTCCTCACCATCGCCGCCGTCGCGCTAAGCATTGCTGCACTGACCTTCGCACCGCGCAATCTCGCCCTCGTGCGAGGAACGGCGCCTGCGACAGCTCCCACCTTCGCTCTGAAGAACACCACACCACACCCAAGGGGTAACCAATGAGTGTCCGTCTCGTCGATCGCGCTGGCTCGGCCATCGCAAATCGAACCTCGCGACGTGGGTTCCTCAGCAAGTCAGCACTTACCGGCACCGCGCTGGCAACGGTACCGGTCGCGTACACACTGCGCCCGGGTACGGCCTATGCCGCGATCTGTCGCTGCAACAACCAGGACTGCGACTGTGGCCAGACCTGCTGCGATGGCTACACCGAGTTCTGCTGCACTCTGACCGGAGAGAACACCTGCCCGACCGACACGATCCCCGCCGGTTGGTGGAAGGTCGACGGGTCCTCGTTCTGTACTGCGAGCGGTGTCGCTGGTCCCCGCTACTACCTAGATTGCAACGCGATCCCGTCGGGTCCCTGTGGGCCGAGCGGCGTCACCCGCTCCACCGACCAATGCGACTGCCAGTGCGCCGAGGGCGACTGCAACAACCGCAAAGCCTGCTGCACCGCATTCCGGTACGGCCAATGCGCCCAGTCGGTTTCGTGCCTCGGCCCGATCGTCTGTCGCGTCGTGACCTGCACGCCGCCCTGGCGATTCGATCCAACCTGCACCACAGCATCGGCGACCGATAACAACACCCGCTTCCACCATCGCCCGTGCCTGGATCGACCCACGCCAACCCGTGGCGCTCTGCCAGGCTATTTCAAAGATGGCCAGTGGACCTTGGCCTACGCCCGCGGCGACGAGAACCAGGTAGAAACCATCAGCTTCGAGTTCGGGGCAGCAGGCGACACCCCGGTCATGGGCGACTGGAATGGTGACGGAACCTGGACCGTCGGCGTGGTCCGCAACGGGAACCAGTGGTTGCTCCGCAACGACAATTCAGCCGGACCACCCGACCTCCAGTTCACATTCGGTGAGCCCGGTGACCTTCCCGTGGTCGGCGACTGGAACGGCAACGGCGTGTTCGGCATCGGCGTCCGCAAGGCTGAACGCTTCATTTGGGAACTGCGCGAGACCGCGTCTGCTGGAGCTCCCGACCGCAGCTTCCGCTATGGCAAGAAGACCGACATCCCCATCGCCGGCGACTGGAACGGCACCGGTTCGTTCGGCGTGGGAGGAGTTCGAGAGCTCGCCCGCACCGACGACAAGCCAACCACCGAATGGCGTTTGCGCCACACCGCCGATGGCGGCTTCCCACGGCTCAAGTTGTACTTCGGCACCTTCACCCCGCAGTACGTCGTTGGCGACTGGGAACTCGACGGCCGGTCACGGCCAGGATTCGTTCGCGACGACGGCCGCTGGCGCCTCCAAGGTCCAGTCGATCAAAAGTTCACCTTCGGCCCAGGCGAAGGCGAGATCCCTGTCAGCTGGCAAGCCGGCAATTGGACACCGGGGCAACTACCGACATGATCTGGGTCGTCGGCGCACTCACCGTCGCCGTCATCGTATTGACGGTGCTCGTGCTGGGGCTGCTGCGCAGCCACGGCGAAATGCTTCGCGCCTTCAATGAACTCGGCATCACCTTCGGCCACGACGGAGCTGCCGACACCTCCGGAGCAACCACGCTTCTCCCCGACCCCGCACGCCGCGTTCCTCACGCTTCAGAGCGGGTCATCGAAGGCACCGGCGACGGGACCGTCCACGACATCTCGGGCTCGACGCCACGCGGAGGAGGCCTCGTTGTAGGACTATCGGGCCGCAACGAGCGGACGTTGCTCGCCTTTCTCACTAGCGGTTGCGCGACCTGCAAGAACTTCTGGGATGCCTTCAGGAACGACCCGCCACTGCCCCGCGGAGTCGATCGCCTAGTCATCGTCACCCGCAGCAACGACGAGGAAAGCCCCGCTGCGCTCGCAAACCTCGCTCCGCCTCGCCATGCGGTGGTCATGTCGTCACCGGCATGGAATGACTATGGCGTGCCGGTCTCGCCGTACTTTGTTCTCGTCGACGGCACCACGTCCTCAATCGAGGGCGAAGGGGCAGCGTCGACGTGGTCGCAGGTGGGCTCGCTGCTCGCCCGAGCCGACGCCGATGTCGAAGCAGAGAACGAGCGCCGTATCGACGCCGAACTCGAAGCCGCTGGCATTCGCCCAGACGACCCCACGCTCTACCCCGGCGAGGAGCCGCCGCGATGACGCTGGTATTTATCATCGGATGCATCGCCGCGGTTGCGGGAGCGCTTCGCTCGACGTGGTCTCCCTGAGGCGAGTCGATGCTTTCCAGCATTCATCCGTTCGGTGAGCGGAGTCGCAACAATCGATTTATCAACACCGCGATCGCCCACGTGTTGGGTAGCACGCTCGGAGGACTCGTCCTCGGGGTGCTCTCGGGATTCCTCGGCGCAGCCTTCTTGGCTGTAGTCCCGTTAGATTCAACTGCTCGCATCGCGCTGGTGGCCTTGGCAGCTGCGGTCGCCACCGTGCTCGAAGCCACACACCGCGAGCGCGTCCTTCCGACACGGACCCGACAGGTCAATGAGAACTGGATCCAGAACTACCGAGGTTGGGTATATGGCGGTGGTTGGGGTGCCGAGTTGGGCTTTGGCATTTCAACGATCATCACCACGACGCTCATACACCTGCTTGTGGTGTCCATGATCCTGATCGGTGACCCCGTCACCGCTGGGGTTCTCGGCGCACTGTTCGGCGCCATTCGAGGCGCCACGGTACTCGCTGCCGCCCGGGTGGATTCCGCCGACCGACTACGAGCCTTTCACCGCACCCTCGACCAACTTCGAGACCGTTCACGGGCGGGGGCCGTCGTGTCTCTGGCCACCGCTACCGCAGTTGGCGTGTGGGGACTGACCGGAGGGCTGCTGTGACCCAATCTCAACTTTCTGGAATGGAGCTTCCATGAACACTCTTTCTGCTGGCGGCGTATCCGTTGGCCTACCGGGTGGCTGGGAAGGTGAGATCTTCAACCGCACCCCCGAGTTCGACGGCCGGAGCCTCGGCGGCCCGACAGGTGATGTCGGGGTCGAGCGAAACGTGATCCACCTCGCAAACTTCGCCCTCCCCGTAGAGCGTGGCGACTTCGGTTCAGGGGCGGTCGAGCTGATGAGTTCCGGCGCGCTGATGGTGATGTTGCTCGAGCACGGGCCAGAGAGCGTAGACACGGCTCTCTTTGCCCACTCGGGCATTCCCGAGCTTTCACCGGAAGACTTTCACCCACAACAGATGCAGCGAACGCTCCAGGGTCAATCGGGTCGTCAAGTGTTCTTCAACGTGAACGGCCGAGCGTTCTGTTTGTACATCGTGCTCGGCTCACATCGCCAACGCAACGTGTTGGTACCGCTGGTCAACGAAGTGCTTGCATCGCTGGAGATCGAGCCCGCGTAAGCTTGGCTAAGTGGCCCCTTACGGGGTGGCCTCGAGGCTTGCGAGGAAGTCAGGATCGGGCCAGAGGTCCGGGCAGATGCAACTGTCGATCGGAGCACGTTCGCGCCCACTAGGCACTTCTTGATCACCGAGTACTTCGGTTTCGATCGCTTCTCGATCAAAGTCGACCGTGAACCAGTCCGACAGCAGACCGAAGCTGCGTCGAAAGTCGTTGCCGTCTACCAAGAAAGTTTCATCACCGAAGATCAGGGTCACCTCGATCACTCGGCCACCGTCCTCGCCAAGACCGTTGCGCTCGGAGATGAATGCCCGGTCGAGCTGACGACCGCCGTAACGGGCCTCAAGGTCGCTGACTGGGATCTCTTCGGTCCAGTCGTGGTTCGGGTTGCGGTCGACTGCATCTCCGAGGTCTTCGACTGCCGGGAACACGCCGCCTGCGGTCCAGCCACCGGTTGAACTGGAGAACTCGGTTCGGGCGACGTTGCCGTCACGCATGCGGACAACGCCGGTGGTCGCATCGATCGCTTCGGTGGAGAGCGGATGCTCATTGTCGGTGATCACGCCGCTGCGTCGCACCGCGCGACCGCCGTAGACCTGACAGCTGATCGTGTCACACGTTCGGGCGTAGCTGGTGCGGTTCTCGCCGAGGGCATAGGAACGGGCCGACACCGCTTGGGATTGGACGGCTGCTGCCCCGGCTCCGTCGCCGAGTAGCGCCCAGCTAGCGGGCATCTCGAGCGGAACGACAGCACGAAGGTATGCCTCTACGGGCACGGCGTTGACCGTGCGCTGGTTGCCATCGTTGTTGACGGCCCGTAGTTCGCCTCGGTAGTACCGCTGTTCGCTGAGCGAGACACAACGCTGGATGGTCTCATCGAGAGGAAGGAACGGATCGAGACGAGGGGTGAGCTCGACTTGTTCGGTTGCCTGCTCGAATGGCTCGCCGACGCCGATGTCGGCGGCGAGACCGAGAATGGCTTCGTCGACACCATCGCCATTGAAGTCGCCGATGTGGAACTCGCCGTTGGCGGGCAGCTCAACGCGTGGCAGTGCGGTGCCTCGGTCTGCTCGGCCGGGGCGGCGAATGAGCTCGCCTTGGCGGACGAGGCCGACGTCATCGAAGCCGTCGCCGTCCCAGTCGCCTACGAATACTTCGTCGTTCGCAAACCCGAAGCGGAAGTCCTGTATGGGTGCGCCAGCTCCAGGCGAGAGGAACCAGGTTCGGTCCCGCCAGACACCGAGGTCGTCGTTGCCGTCGCCGTCCCAATCGCCGCCGATTGGCATGTCGCCGGGGTCTCCGAAGCTCAGTCGGGTAGCGGTTGCTTCGCCGTTTCCGAGCGTCCAAATGCCGTCATCGAAAACCGCTGCGGTATCGACGCCGTCGCCGTCCCAGTCGCCAGACAAGGCGATGCCGAGCGGCATCTCGAATGTGGTGCGCAACGATGCGGCGGGGTTGTTCCCGTTGCCGTCAAAGAGTGTCCAGGTCGTGCCGTCGACGATGGCGACCGTGTCGGTGCCATCACCGTTCCAGTCGCCGAGCACGATGGTGCCGTCCGGGATTTCAGAAATCGAGGCTGTTGGTGCTGTGGGCGACCCGTCGACGGTGCTGATGCGAAGTTGTTCTGCCGCAACGACGCCGGGACGGTCGACGAAAGGACCTGCACAGGTAGGAGCATCAGCGAGAACAAAACCGCCATCGACGGCGGTGAGTCGCATCGCTTGGCCGTCGCTTACGTGGGTGACTTCGTCGTTCTCGTCGATCAGCACGACCGAGCCGCTATCTACCTGAACGACCGTTGGATCGTCGTTTGCTGCGTCGATGCGCACGGTGAGCAGGGAGTTGGGTTGGACACCCGCGGTCGTGTCGCCGTAGTAGTGATCGAGGATCTGCTCACTACTCCATCCAAAGTCGATCGCGTAGCCCAGGGAACCGAATTGGCCCATGCCTCGTCCATGGCCCCACCCATGGCCGTCGAGCGAAAGTACAAGCTCCTCGTCTGTTTCCACCGGTTCAACAGCCTCTTGGGCGCCAACGGGTGTAACCGTTGTAGATAGCACCGACAGCAACGCTGCACCCGCGAGTGCGCCTCTCAACCTCTTCATTAGTTGGAAAGTCCCTTCAACCAGCCCCATACAACCGTATCGAAGGTGGGCAGCAAGGTCAGATTCGGGAATTAAGAACCCTCAGATGATTACGATGCCGTGAGTGCTGCAACGACTTCATTGAGTGGCTCTCGGTAGTCACGCAGTAACGGTAGACGCAGTTCGGCGAAGCGGGTGTTAGCGAGGACGGAGTTTGCCGGACGGGGGGCCGGACGTGGCGGTTGTAGTTCATGCGTGGCGCAGGGCTTGACCCGATCGGGGTCTTCTCCGGCGGCGATGAGTACCTCGCGACAGAACTCGTACCAGGACGCGACCCCTTCGTTGGTTACGTGCATGACCCCACTGTCTCCACGGGTGGCGAGGGTGAGCAGTGTCTGAGCGAGGTCGGCGGTGAAGGTCGGCTTGCCGACTTGGTCGTCGACGAAGGTCAGCGTGTCGTGGCTCCCCATCAGCCGCAGGATCGTCTTGACCATGTTGGCGCCGTGAGCGCCGCAGACCCACGAAGTACGCACGACCAGGCCGGCGTCTCCCATGGCCAGTACCGAATCTTCGCCTGCGAGCTTCGACCGTCCATACACCGACGCCGGGTTGGGCATGTCGGCTTCGAGGTATGGATCGGCCTTTGTACCGTCAAAGACGTAGTCGGTGGACACATAGATGACACGCGCCCCCGATTGCGACACTGCGGCTACGAGATTCTTGGTTCCCTCCGCGTTGACCGCTGTGGCCTGCGATTCGTTCGACTCACAGTCGTCGACTGCGGTGTAGGCACCTGCGTGAAGGATCACATCGGGGTGGACCGACTCGACGATCTTGTTCACTTGAGCGTCGTCGGTTACATCGAGCGAAGCTCGATCGAATGGGTGCAACTCGATATCGGTGTGGGCCGGTGCTGCGAGCACAACGTCGGTGCCGAGTTGGCCGCCCGCACCGGTGAGCAAGACGCGAGTAGCCATGGCTAGGTATCCAACTCGACCCG
>CAYUKM010000027.1:0-2545 GCA_964445255.1 uncultured Acidimicrobiales bacterium | reverse complement strand
GACCATGGCCTCGATCCCGTAAAACAGGATCGGTTTGTTGGCGATCGGCACCAGCTGTTTGGCCGAGGTATGGGTGATCGGCCGCAGCCGAGTACCTGCTCCCCCGGAGAGAATGAGTCCCTTCACGGCAGAAAGACTACCGACCCCTGGGTCATTACTGAGAAACCATCACCGGAGCGCACAGGCCTTCGAGGTCGACGATGGCAATCTCTTCTCGACGTTCATGGGTGACCGGGTTGTCGGGATGCACTTCGAGTGCGTACTCCGAGAACGCCATGTCGAGGGCGTCGAACACGAGCAATCGGCCAATGAGCGGGTCGCCAAGGTCGAGCAGCAACTTGATGGCCTCGATTGCCTGGATCGAACCGACGATGCCGGGCAGCACGCCGAGCACACCGGCGACGGCGCAGTTCGGCGCGAGCTCGGGTGGTGGCGGCTCGGGGAGCATGTCTCGGTAGGTGGGACCGCGCTTGGGGTCGAACACGCTGACCTGACCCTCGAACCGGAAGATCGATCCGTGCACGACCGGGATACCGAGCTTCACCGACGCATCGTTGAGGACGTAGCGAGCCGGGAAGTTGTCAGCCCCGTCGACGATGACGTCATAGCCCGAGATCAGCTCGATCACGTTCGAGGCGTCGAGGCGGACCGCGTGCTTGATGACCTCGACGTCGGGGTTCAAGAGCCGGATGGTTTCAGCGGCGGAGTCGACCTTCTTGTCACCAAGGCGGTCGAGGTTGTGGATCACTTGGCGCTGCAAATTCGAGGCGTCGACGACGTCCATGTCGACGATGCCGAGCGTGCCCACGCCAGCGGCGGCCAAGTAGAGCGCCGCGGGTGAACCGAGGCCGCCTGCACCGAGCAGAAGCACCTTGGCGTCGAGTAGTTCCTGCTGGCCAGCCTCACCGATCTCGGGAAGGTTCAGATGACGGCCATAGCGGGCACGCTGTTCCATCGACAGGCCTGCGTCTTCACCCCACGGGAAGCCAGCGTCCTTCCAGGCGTTGAACCCGCCTGCCAGGGATACGACGTCGGTGTATCCCATGTCGAGCATCGTCTTGGCAGCCAGCGCAGAACGGGTGCCGCCAGCGCACATGACGACGACCGGTTGGGAGCGGTCGGTGACCTTTTGTTCGATCTGGAGTTCGAGCATGCCTCGGGGCACCAGCAGTGCACCGGCAACGCTGCCCGATTGGGTTTCGTCGGGTTCACGCACGTCGAGCAGGACCGCATCGTTAGCGTGGCGGCGCGCGGCTTCCGGAGCGTCGACTTCGGTAATCGCCGCCATTGCTTCGGCGAGCAGTTCCTGGAAGGTTGCCATCACTACAGGGTAGAGCCGCAGGTGCAATTAGGCCCTGTTCAGATCAGGTGTCCGACCTGTCGCCACAAGTATTGACCCACGGTCGCCAGCCACAGCACGTAGGGGCCAATCATCGCCACGGCCGCCGCCTTTAGGTCAACACCGGTGAGGTGCTGCATCGCGCGGATGTAGAGCGAGGGGATCCAGCCGAACACGGCAACGGCCAACAGCAGCAACCCGGGGATCGGGGTGCGGATGAAGGCGCCGAAGGTGGCCATGTAGAAGCCGATGATGATCACCGGGAAGTGCGTGACCGTCATCGACACCGCGGCTCGCTGGATTCCGTAGAGCGGGTCGTTGCGGAGATCTTCGTTAACCCGGCTCGCGAGGAACCACACCACAACCGACAGCAGGAGCCAGCCCCATATGCCGGTGAGCAACAGGCGCAGCGGGGCGCGTGGACCGAGGAAACCTTGTGCGCCGAACCGGTTCCACGCGGCGAGGGCGAACGCGGCCACGACAGTGAGGACTCGGCGGTTGAGGGTCTCGACTTGGACGCGGGTCCAGGTGCCGGGGTCGATGCGAAGGAAGATCGGGAAGCGGGTCATGGCGTCCACACCCGTGCGTCAGGCCAGAACGTTCCGACGTCGTCGGGGAACGACGTGAACGCCGCTACCTGATCGAGGATTTCGTCTGCCAGCGGACCGTCGACACCGATGCCGCGCGCGGGGGTGAAGCGGGTGCCGGTCTCTAGGTCGACGAGGAAGCCGTCGGCCATGTCGAACTCTCGCACTTCACCCGCCACGGTTCGCGAGTAGACGGCCCATCGGGTCGGATCGGCGGGGTCGACTACGACGGCGACCGGCACATCGGCCACGACATCGTTCACCACGCCCACGCGGCGCAGGTCGGGAACGGCGTAGGCAGCGGAGTCCGTCGTGAAGTCGACCACGATGCTGAAGTCGGTGAGGTCGAACGATGACGGCCCTGCGGGCACATCGAGCGCGAGGGTGTCGGGGTGTGCGTCTCGCCATGCTCGCCACGACGTGAACTGCGATGGCAACAGGTCGACCCGTTCGCCGATGCGAGGCCCGGCGATTGCTTCGCCGGTTGGTTGGGTCCAGATCGAACCGGTGCTGTGATCCCACCAGGTCATGGCGTTGCCGAGCAGCGCACCGTGGACGCCAAATATCAGCGTTTCATCTCCTACCGAGCGGCGATGGACCATCGCCGTTGCGCACAACG
>CAYUKM010000026.1:3283-26488 GCA_964445255.1 uncultured Acidimicrobiales bacterium | reverse complement strand
CTAGGCCAAGCAACCAACTGGGGAACGGGTTAATCGCGAAGGTTGTGGGCGCATTGGTCCTAGCATCGACGCTGTGGAATACATGTCCGCCGACACCTTTCGTCGATATGTGGAGACCTCGCTCGATGCGATCGATGAACGGTTGCTGGCCTACATCGAGAACGTGGTGGTGGCCATCGAGGACCGTCACCCAGAGGAACCGGACCTACTGGGCCTCTACGAAGGCGTTCCACTTACCGAACGTGATTCCTATGGACTCATGGAGCTGCCCGACCAGGTGACGATCTATCGACTGCCGCTGTGTGAGATGTGCACCACCACCGAGGAGCTCATCGAGGAGATCCAGATCACCGTCGTGCACGAGATCGCCCACCATTTCGGAATCGACGACGACCGCCTCCATGAACTCGGTTGGGGCTAGATCTGCTACAACATATCGATGGATCCTTTCGAACCGCAGGACAGCGGGCAAGTTCCTCCAAACCCGCCAGGCACACCGGCTGACGGCCGTCCTCAGCCACGGGTCCCATACCCAACACCGGGCCCGGCGGCGGTTTACCCCGAGGAGTCCAAAGCGGTGGTCTCGCTGGTCCTCAGCATTCTTGGGCTGGTCGTCTGCGGCATTCTGTCGCCGGTTGGCTGGTACTACGGACGCCAAGAGGTAGAAGCCATCGACGCCGGCCGACGAGACCCTTCGAAACGCGACATGGCCACCGCAGGAAAGATCATCGGCATAATTGGCACGGTGATCATTGGGGTAATCATTTTGGCGGTCCTCGCATTTCTCTTCATCGGCGTGGCAGCGTCGGTCTCGGGAAGCTAGGCCTCTGTCGAGACGTACCCAGGTAGCCATGACCGAACGACTTGGCGTGACCACCAGCCTGAAAGCGTCGACCGCCATTCGAGAGTTGGCAAAGGCTCGCGCCGCCGAGTGGGACCTCCCGTTCTTCGATCGGCGCGAAGACCCGATGAGCCGAGTCCACCAACATGCGGACGCGGTTCTGCTCTTTACCGCCAAGGGATTGTGCATCGCCACAGCCGATGGCCAGCTCAAGACCAACCTCAGCACAGCCGCGGTGCGACTTCGCCACATCAACGCTGGCGATAGCGACCCGTTGAAGCGAGCAGCCGACCTGCGTCCGGGCGACGATGTGATCGACTGCACCTACGGCCTCGGACGCGATGCGGTGGTTGCCGCTCACATCATCGGCCCTGAGGGCTCATTGACCGCTATCGAAGCAAGCCCAGCCCTGTTTCACATGGCCGACGAGAACCCACCCCTCGCCGAGTACGACGGCGCAGTGCCGATGGCCGCCGCCGAAATCAACCTCGTGCACGCCGACGCGCGCGAATGGCTAGAGGCCCAGCCCGCACAGTCAGCAGACGTCGTGCTGATCGACCCGATGTTCGAGAACCCGAAGAGTTCCGACGCCTCGTTCGCCCTGCTCCGCGCGGTCGCGAAGACCGACACCACGCTCGACCAGGAGTGGGTTGAGCGAGCCCAACGAGTCGCCCGGCGTTGGGTAGTAGTGAAGTCCGGAAACTGGTTTCCGTGGTTCGACGAGGTCGGCCTAGAAGCGGTGCACAGCCACGGCAACGCCCGCTGGTTCCGCGTCCCCGGCGCCAAGACCAATCCTTCAGATGCCCCTAGTGCGGGAACGAAGGTGAGCTCTGCCAGTTAGGAAGCGCCAAGGAGCGCGCACGTCGGTGCGTCAATCCAATCGATTAGTACGGGGGGCCGTAAATCCCAACCTGCAAGTAGCCGAACGATCCCCTCGTCGACATCATAAAAGAGCCTCATTGACCCCTGTAAATCGATCGAGTCAACCATAAACAGCCGCAAGCTCGAATCATCACATCGCTGATCGGAATCAACCTCTGCTTGGTTTCCCACATCGGCGAGTACCGGCACAAAGGCATCCAACACCGCCTCCGGGCTCTCTCCGTTTGCCTGCCACGAGACCACAAAGCCGCCCTGGTGTAGAAGGCCACCGGTCTCCTCGTCGACAAGCTCCACGCCCAACCGGGAAAACCCGACCGGATCAACTGCAGGAACCCGCAGGGTTCCCAGCATCGAGGCCCCCAGGGCCGGATTGCGACCGCGGCAAAATCCTAGCCGCAGGGAGCGAAGCGACCGAGGACGCTGCGTGCAACGCCCGCCGGAGGCAAGTAATCGGGCTCTGCAGCAGCCGAGCTAGCCCGCAGCTGCGAAGCCGGTGCGGGCGGACGCGGCCTCCGGCCAACCGCCGAGCATCGAGGAGGCGCTAGCCGACGGATTGCGACCGCGGCGTATTACAGCGCCAGCGCGGCTTCAACGCGGGCGAAGACTTCGTCTTCGTCGCCCAAACCATCGACGACGATCAACAGGTCACGCGCCGCGAACCATGCGATCAACGGGGCGGTCTGTTCTTCATAGAGTTCGAGACGCCGGGTGATGCTCTCTTCGGTGTCGTCCTCGCGGCCTCGTGCGACCATCCGTTGCTTGACCTCATCGAGGGGAACGTCGATGTTGAGTGCCGCAGTGAGCGCGGAGCCTTGCCCATCCAAGAACGCTTTCAACGCGTCGGCCTGCCCGGGCGTCCGTGGGAAGCCGTCGAGCAGAACCCCGTTCTCCATCACATCGGCTTCACCAAGGCGTGCAGCAACGATGCCAATCATCACTTCGTCAGGGACGAGGTCGCCAGCTTGCATAATCGCTTCGGCCCGCTGACCGAGAGGAGTTCCGGCAGCTACAGCGGCTCGCAACATGTCTCCGGTGGATACGTGGACGAGGCCAAATTTTTCGACGAGGCGAGCACATTGTGTGCCCTTCCCCGCGCCCTGACGCCCAAGGACGATAATTCGTGCTGCCATGGCGGCTCTCCTGAGTTCTGAATTACGAAGCGCCAGCGGGACTACTTCTCGCTTGCCCCGGCTACTTCTTCTTTGCGAGGAAGCCTTCATAATTACGCATCGTCAGCTGGCTGTCGATTTGCTTCATGGTTTCGAGCGCAACGCCGACGGCGATCAGGATCGAAATACCGATGAATCCGAAGCCTGCGGCACCTAAGCCACCACCGTGACCAGGATCGAGGTCAAAGCCGATAGCGGTCATGATCAGGTTCGGCAGCAGGGCTACCGCAGCAATGAACAACGCACCAGGCAAAGTGATGCGGGTGAGAATGCGTTGCAGGTAGTGCTCGGTCTGGGGGCCAGGGCGAATACCTGGGATGAAACCACCCTGCTTACGGATCGTGTCGGCCTGCTTGGCAGGGTCGAAGGTGATCGCGGTGTAGAAGTATGCGAACCCGACGATCATGAAGCCGAAGACGATGATGTACAGCAACGCGGTCGGGTCGACCAGGTTGCGGTCTACGAAGTTTCGGACCGCGTTGCCCCAAGCGGTATCTGGTAGCGCTACAGCGATCAGGTTCGGCAGGTAGAGAACCGAGCTTGCGAAGATGATCGGAATAACGCCCGACTGGTTGACCTTGAGCGGGATGTAGGTGCTCTGTCCGCCGTACATCTTGCGGCCGACAACTCGCTTGGCGAAGTTGACCGGGATACGACGCTGGCCGTTCTCGACGAACACGATGCCGACGAGAGCGATCGCCAAGATGATGACGAATGCAACCACTGCTGCGATGCCTTGGTTGGTCCACAGGGTCGAGAACTGTGCAGGGAACTGGCTGACGATCGACGCAAAGATGAGCAACGACATGCCATTGCCGATGCCTCGCTGGGTGATGAGCTCGCCCATCCACATGACCAGTGCGGTACCAGCGGTGAGGGTGAGAACTACGAGAAGCACGGTGAAGACGTTGAACTTCGGCAAGAGGACGAAGCCGCCGCCGAGACCATCTGCACGGTTGAACAGGAAGGCAAACGATGTCGACTGAATGACCGCAATAGCGATCGTGAGGTAGCGGGTCCACTGGGTGATCTTTCGCTGACCCACGGCGCCTTGCTGTTGCCACTGTTCAATACGGGGCACGACCACGCCGAGCACCTGCATGATGATCGACGCCGTGATGTACGGGAGGACGCCCAACGCAAAGATAGCGAAGGTGGTCAAACCACCGCCGGAGAACAACTGAACATAGGCGATGATGCCACCCTGCTGCTCCGAACTCTCACGCAACTGCTGGACAGCGAGCGTGTCGATACCTGGCGCAGGGATGAACGAACCGAGTCGGTACAACCCCAGCATTGCGAGCGTGAATAGGATCTTGAACCGGAGATCCGGTACTCGAAACATGTTGGCGATACGTGAAACCACGAGAATTCCTCTGTAGTAGACCCTTACCAAGGTAGCTGAATCGGCTCACTAGGTCGTCGCGGGCCATGGTGAACAGTTCAGAAAAAGGAAGTGAGAAGTGCCTATCGGTTGGTGTGCTGATTTCCCTTAGCCGGCGGACGAGGTGAGTCGCCCCAAGGCTTTGGAAGCACCTCAATGGAGCCCCCAGCAGCTGAAATCGCTTCCTCAGCGCTCTTGGAGAACGCATGAGCCTTCACCGTCACGCCGCTTGGAGCGTCGCCACGGCCAAGGATCTTCACGAGTGAGTTCTTACCGACGAGACCGGCTTCGTAAAGGGTCTCGGGAGTTACTTCGCTCAATCCGGCCTCGGCGAGGGTGTCAAGGTTGATTGGCTGGTACTCAACCCGGAACGGGTTGGTGAAGCCGCGCAGTTTTGGAACACGCTTGTGCAGCGGCATCTGGCCGCCTTCAAAGCCGACGCGTACCTTGCCGCGTCCACGCGAGTGCTGACCCTTGGTACCGCGGCCTGCGGTCTTGCCGCCCTTGCCGCCGATACCGCGACCTTTGCGCTTCGCGTTTTTGCGAGAGCCGTCAGCGGGCTTGAGATCATGAACTTTGATGGTCATTGTTAGACCTCCTCAACGTCAACCAGGTGTGGAACCCGGCTGATCATGCCGCGAACCTCTGGGGTATCGGGCCTAGTGACGGTACGACCGATGCGACCAAGGCCGAGCGCGCGGATGGTGCCACGCTGCTTGGGCTTGGTGCCGATGGTCGAGCGAACCTGTGTGATTTGCAACATGTCGTCGTCCTCGAGTCTACGATCCGCTTACGACACCAGCGGTGGCTGAACCGCCAGCGCTGTCTCGTTGGGACTCTTTGTAGGCCTGTAGAAGGCCGGCGGGTACGAACTCTTCGACGTCGAGGCCGCGCAAACGAGCGATCTCGTCGGGACGCTTGAGGTCTTGCAGGCCAGCGATTGTTGCGCGGGCCACGTTGATGTGGTTCGGCGAACCGATCGACTTGCTGAGGATGTCCTGGATGCCAGCCTCTTCGAGGATGGCGCGAGCAGCACCACCGGCGATAACGCCGGTACCGGGAGCTGCAGGCTTGAGCAGAACCTGGCCTGCGCCCATCTCACCCAGAACTGGGTGAACGATGGTGCCACCAGCGAGGGGAACAGAGAACAGGTTGCGCTTGGCTTCTTCGGTGCCCTTCTGGATAGCCAGTGGGACCTCTTTGGCCTTGCCGTATCCGAGGCCGACCTGACCCGCGCCGTCGCCGATTACGACGAGAGCGGTGAAGCTAAAGCGACGACCACCCTTGACGACCTTCGCCACACGGTTGATGTGAATGACTCGTGAGTCGCGAAGACCACCTTCGTTTTCACGATCATTATTTTTGCGGTTGTTGTCTTGGTACGCCATCAGAACTCCAGTCCTGCTTCGCGAGCAGCATCAGCCAACGCGGCGACTCGCCCGTGGTACTGATAGCCGCCTCGATCAAATACGACGGATGAGATGCCAGCGCCCTTGGCGCGTTCGCCGACGAGCGCGCCGACCTTTGTGGCGGCCTCAACCGTGTTGCCCCGGCCGTCCCAGCTCTTTTCGTGCGTGGATGCCGAAGCGATTGTCTTGCCCTCGGTGTCATCGATGACCTGGGCGACGATGTGCTTGTTGGAGCGGAACACCGCGAGGCGTGGACGCTCGGTCGTACCGTT
The DNA here is from genome assembly GCA_964445255.1 of uncultured Acidimicrobiales bacterium. GTDB lineage: Bacteria > Actinomycetota > Acidimicrobiia > Acidimicrobiales > SHLQ01 > SHLQ01. Next base: position 20,531 of record CAYUKM010000026.1, on the reverse strand, counting down.
GACGTTCTTGCGAACTCGATAGTGACGGCGTTCGCGCTGACGACGACGCTCGGCAGAAACGTTCTTTGCCATTACTTCGCAGCCTTTCCGGCCTTGCGGATGATCCGCTCACCCTCGTACTTAATGCCCTTGCCCTTATAAGGCTCTGGCTTACGCCATTTGCGGATGTCGGCCGCGACCTGGCCTACGAGTTGCTTGTCGATCCCCTTGACGATGATCTGGGTTTGTTCAGGCACTTCGAACTCGATGCCTTCGGGAGCCTTGATCTTGACCGGGTGGCTGAAACCGAGCTGCATTTCCAAGCCATCCTTGCCCTTGGCCGCGGCACGGTAACCAACGCCGACGATTTCGAGCTTCTTCTGGTAGCCCTCGCTTACACCGATGATCATGTTGTTGACCAGGGTCCGGCCTAAGCCGTGCATGGCCTTGGAAGGGCCGGTGTCGTCGGGACGTACAAGGGTGATGACACCCTCTTCGATCGACGCGGTGGTTTCGCCAGGGAGCGTTATCGACAGCTCACCCTTTGAACCCTTGACGGTGACGTCTTGGCCAGTCACCGAGATGTCGACGCCGTCGGGAATGGTGATGGGTGCGTTTCCAATACGAGACATAACTACCTACCAGACGTAGGCGAGCACTTCGCCGCCGATACGGCGACGGCGAGCTTCGCGGTCGGTCATGAGGCCACGGTTGGTCGACAGCACGGCGACGCCGAGCCCGCCGAGAACACGGGGAACCTCGTTGGACTTGCGGTACACACGAAGACCAGGCTTAGAAACTCGGGTCAGCCCCGAGATCACGCGCTTGCGCTCCGGTGAGTACTTCATATCGATGCTCAGGATGCGCCCTGGGCCATTCGGGTTGTCTGTCACCGCGTAGTCGGTGATGTAACCCTCAGACTTCAAGAGAGCCGCGAGGGTCTCTTTCAGCTTCGAGGACGGCATGTTTACGTCATCGTGCATCGCCGTGTTCGCGTTGCGAATTCGGGTGAACATATCTGCGATGGGGTCGGTCATTGTCATAACGTGTCTCCTCCCCTACCAACTGGCCTTCTTGAGACCAGGAATCTCACCGGCGTGTCCCATTTCCCGGAGGCAAATACGGCACAGGCCGAACTTGCGGTACACGCTTCGCGGACGCCCGCACACACGGCAACGGGTGTAGGCGCGGACCTTGTACTTTGGAGTCTTTTTTTGCTTATTGATGAGCGCCTTTTTTGCCATTACTGGCCTTCCTTCCGGAATGGGAATCCAAATGCATCGAGCAACGCTTTGCCGTGCTCGTTGTTGGTTGCGGTGGTGACAATGGTGATGTCCATACCGCGGACGGTATCGACGCTGTCGTAGCTGATCTCCGGAAAGATCAACTGCTCGGTAACGCCGAAGGTGTAGTTGCCTCGACCGTCGAAGCTCTTCGACGGCAATCCGCGAAAGTCACGGATCCGAGGGGTTGCGAGCGTGACTACACGCTCAAGGAATTCGTACATACGATCGCCGCGCAAGGTAACGCGAGCGCCGATCGTCTGGCCTTCGCGAAGCTTGAAGCTCGCGATGCTCTTCTTGGCTTTCGTCACCGACGGCTTTTGACCGGTGATGATCGACAGGTCGACAAGTGCGCCTTCGATGGCCTTCTTGTTCAACGCAGCCTGGCCTACGCCCATGTTCACCGAGATCTTCTCGAGTCTCGGAACCATCATGATGTTGGGCAGGTCGAGGTCGTCCTTGAGCTTCGCTTGGATTTCCTCGTAGTACTGGGTTTTGAAAGTAGGCATAGTTGTGGTTGCAGTCATTAGAGCTCTGCTCCCGTGCGCTTACAGATGCGCACCTTGGTGCCATCTTCGAGTCTCTTGAAGCCAACGCGAGTCGGCTTTCCGTCCTTGGGGCTCAGCACCGCGACATTGCTGGCATCCATTGGCATATTGATGTCGATGATGCCGCCCGGGTTTCCTTCGCCAAGAGGCCGCTGGTGCTTCTTCATCAGGTTGGCGCCTTCGACGATGACGGTGTTCTTGTCAGGGAAGGCAAACACGACCTCGCCGGTCTTGCCCTTGTCCTTGCCCTGGAGCACCTGGACCTGGTCGCCTTTACGGATCTTCATTTAGAGAACCTCCGGAGCCAGCGACACGATACGCATGAACTTCTTGTCACGAAGCTCACGACCTACCGGGCCGAAAATACGAGTACCACGTGGCTGGCTTTGCTCGTTGATGAGCACAGCCGCGTTTTCGTCGAACCGGATGTAACTACCATCTGGGCGACGAATTTCTTTCTTGACACGGACGACGACGCACTTGACGACTTCGCCCTTCTTGACGGCGGCGCCGGGGTTGGCGTCCTTTACCGTTGCGACGATGACGTCGCCGATGCTGGCATAGCGCCGGCGGGTACCACCGAGCACCTTGATGCAAAGCACTTCTCGTGCGCCGGAATTGTCGGCGACCTTGAGTCGAGATTCCTGCTGAATCATTAGCGGGCCCTCTCGATCACTTCGACCAGACGCCAACGCTTGCGCTTCGACATCGGGCGGGTCTCCTGGATTCGGACACGGTCGCCAACGTTTGCGTCGTTGGTCTCGTCGTGCGCGAACAACTTGTTCGAGCGCTGCACGGTCTTGGCGTAGCGACGGTGACGTACACGGTCGATGGCCTCGACGACGATGGTCTTATCCATCGAGGTCGAAACGACTAGACCTTCACGAACCTTGCGTGGATTCTGTCGACCTTGGTCGTCAACGACTGCAGTTTCTGCAGGAGCCGGGGCCTCTGCGACCGCCGCTTCCTCTTCAACCGCGACCTCGTCGACGACGTCGGTTGCTTCTTCTACATCGCTCATGATGCGGCCTCTACTTCTGCTTCGTCTTCTAGTGCTTCGGCCGCTGCGATCTCGCGGGCCCGCAATTCGGTCAGCACTCGAGCCTTGTCCTTGCGGACTTGACCCAGGCGCTTAACGTTCGTGAGCTGACCTGTGGCGTTCTGGAAACGCAGGTTGAACAGCTCGTCGGAGACTTCGTCGAGACGCGACAACAAGTCGGCGTCTGACAACTCGATCAGCTTCTTTCCCTTCGCCATTAGAAACCCTCCTCGCGCTTTACGAACTTGGCCTTGATTGGCAACTTCTGAATCGCGCGCTCGATAGCAGCGCGAGCGATGTCTTCGTCGGGGAAGCTCAACTCGAACAGGACCTTGCCCGGACGAACAACCGCTACCCAGCGTTCCGGATTGCCCTTACCTGAACCCATACGGGTTTCGGCAGGCTTCTCGGTAACTGGCTTGTCGGGGAACACGTTGATCCAAACCTTGCCACCACGCTTGATGTGACGGGTCATGGCGATACGTGCTGCCTCGATCTGGCGAGCGGTGATCCAGCCAGGTTCGAGCGCTTGCAGTCCGTAGTCGCCAAAGGTGACCTCGGTCCCGCCCTTTGCGTTTCCACGCGTCCGGCCACGGTGATGTTTACGGTGTGCAACCTTGCGGGGCATCAACATTGTGCTACCTACTCTCTAGTCCGCATCGCCAGGACGGAAGTTGAGGGCTTCATCCTTCGTGCGGGTAGATGCGTCGATTTCTTCTTCTGCTGCGAGCAGCTTCTCGAATTCCGGATCCGCTTCGGGAACGAGCGGCTTCAGATCTTCTGTCGATTCTGCTTCGGTCGCTCCTTCGGCTGGCTTACGAGGAGCAGCTGAGCTGGACACGACTTGGCGAGGACGGCTCTGACCGGAGGTTTCGCCGACAGCCATTGCAGCCTCGCGCTCGATCTTGGTCTGCGCTTCGCTCTTGTATGGAAGGCGCTCGCCGGTGTAGATCCAGACCTTCACGCCGATGCGTCCCGCAGCGGTATGAGCCTCGCGGAAGCCGTAGTCGATTTCCGCGCGGAGGGTGTGTAGAGGAACTTGACCTTCTCGGTACCACTCGCGACGTGCCATTTCGGAGCCGCCGAGGCGACCCGAGCTCTGGACACGGATTCCGAGGGCGCCGGCCTTCTGTGCGTTCTGGACAGCGCGCTTCATAGCACGACGGAACGCAACTCGACCCTGCAGCTGATCGGCTACACCCTGAGCGATCAGGGCGGCGTCGAGCTCAGGGTTCTTGATCTCTTGGATGTTGAGCTGCACCTTGTTGTTGCCGGTGATCTTTGCCAGTCCTTGGCGAAGACGGTCGGCTTCGGCGCCCTTGCGGCCGATGACGATTCCAGGACGAGCGGTGTGCACGTCTACACGGAGGCTGTCACGGCTGGACTTGCGCTCGATCTCGATCCGGCTGATCGCCGCATGCGGCAGATCCTTCATGATGAAGGTGCGAATATCTTTGTCTTCGATGATGAAGTTCGCGTAGTCCTCGCGGCTAGCAAACCAGCGGCTCTTCCAATCGGTGGTGACACCGAGGCGGAAGCCGTAGGGGTTGATCTTTTGACCCATGAGTTACTCTTCCTCGTCCGTGTCGGAGGCGTTGGCTTTGGTGCCTGCTTCGATGAAACCGGCGGCCTCGGCGGCTGCGGCGTCGGTGAACCAGATTTCAGCGACGGTCTTTTCGTACCAGCGGCCGTCGGGTTGGTGGAACTTGCCGCTGTCGGCGTTGCCCTTGACGGGGAAGCCTTCCGGCATGGAGTCATCCTCGAGCGCAACGTGGCTGCCGTCGCCATAGGGATGATCGCCTTCGGCTGGATTGCCGAGGGTGCCGATCGCTGCGGTGACTTCTTCGTCAGCACTCTGCTCAACTGGTTCGTCGGCGACATCTTCGCCCTTCGATGCCGCCACTCGTGCGGAACGATCGGCTCGGCTCGACTTAGCGGAGCTGCGGTTCTCCGCGCGGTTGCGGCGAATCTCGAGCTTTTCGTCGTCCATGCGGCTGACGATGATCGTCATGTGGCAGGTGCGCTTGCGAATTCGAGTAGCTCGTCCGCGAGCACGAGGACGCCAGCGCTTCATCGTCGATCCCTCATCTGCGTAGCAGGCGGACACGAACAGCTCTTCGGCGTCTTGGAGATCGTTGTGCTCGGCGTTCGCGACTGCAGAGTCGAGCAACTTCGAGATTGGCTCGGCGACGCCCCGTTCGGAGAGGTCGAGATAGTCAGCCGCGTCGGCAACGTGCATACCGCGGATCTTGTTGAGAATCTCGCGAGCCTTATAGGCCGATACTCGAACGTGCTTGACCGATGCGCGGGTACCCGGACGTTCGTTGGTCTTCAATCCGGTCATCGACGTCCACCTCGTTCTTGGCCGGCGTGAAACTTGAAGGTTCGCGTCGGAGCGAACTCACCAAGCTTGTGGCCGACCATTGCTTCGGTGACATAGACCGGTACGTGCTTGCGCCCGTCGTGCACGGCCAAGGTGTGGCCGAGCATGTCGGGGATGATTGTCGAGCGACGGGACCAAGTCTTGACGACCTGCTTCTCGTTGTTCTCGTTGAGGGCATCGATCTTCTTGAGCAGATGCTCGTCGACGAATGGGCCCTTCTTCAGACTGCGTGGCATGTTCTTCTACCCTCCTACCGTCGCGATCCGCGCTTGCGGCGACGGCGAATGATCATCTGATCGGACGGCAATTTGTCCTTGCGGGTCCGCATCTCTGGCTTGCCCCATGGCGAGACCGGGTGGCGACCACCCGACGTCTTTCCTTCGCCGCCACCGTGGGGGTGGTCGACTGGGTTCATTGCAACACCGCGGGTCTGTGGACGCTTGCCCTTCCAGCGGTTACGTCCGGCCTTACCGATCTTGATGAGTTCGTGCTCAGCGTTACCCACAACACCAACGGTTGCTCGGGAATCGATCGGAACACGACGCATCTCGGTGCTTGGCAGGCGCAGAATTGCGTGTGGGCCGTCCTTGGCTACCAACTGCACGCTCGATCCAGCCGAACGGCTGATCTTGCCACCGCCACCGGGCTGCAGCTCGACGTTGTGCAAGGTGGTACCGACAGGGATGTAGCGAATTGGCAGCGCGTTGCCGGGCTTGATTTCGGAGCCCTGGCCGTTTTGCAGCGTGTCGCCAACCTGGACTCCCTCGGGAGCGAGTACGTAGCGCTTTTCGCCATCGTGGAAATGAAGCAAGAGAATGCGACAGCTTCGGTTGGGGTCGTATTCGACAGCTGCGACCTTTGCCGGCACGCCGTCCTTGTCCCGCTTGAAATCGATAATGCGGTACTGCTTCTTGTGGCCACCACCGCGATGACGGCTCGTCTTGCGACCGTAGTTGTTGCGGCCACCCGTGCGGGACTTGCTGTCGAGCAGCGAGCGCTCCGGGGTGGTCTTGGTGATCTCTGAGAAGTCCGACGATGTCTGGAAACGACGGCCAGGACTTGTGGGCTTACGCTTGCGAAGAGCCATGACTTATACCTCGAACAGGTCGATCTCGTCGCCATCGGCGAGCGTGACCATCGCTCGCTTGGCACCGCTGCGTACATTCATCTTCCCGGAACGGCGGTCCCGGACACGCTTGCCCTTGCGGTTCAACGTGTTCACCTTGAGAACCGTGACCTCGAAGAGGGTCTCGACGGCTTGTTTGATCTCTGGCTTGGTGGCATCAGGAGCAACGTTGAACGTGTAGATGTTGTCCTCGAGAAGGCTGTAGCTCTTCTCCGAGACCACTGGCTCGAGCAATACGTCACGAAGGTCGACTGCCATCGCGTTACTCCTCTTCCTCTGTAACTGCGTCAGCTACGTCGTCAGCGCTCGCCTCAGCTAGCACTGGTGCGGCCTTTACCTTCTTTGGCTTTGGTGCGTCAGCGACGGGCAGAGTTGCCTCACTGAAGATCACCGAATCGGCCACGAGCACGTCGTAGGCGTTGAGTTCGCCCGCAGGCAGCACGTGAACGTTCGGGATGTTCCGGAAGCTCAGGGCTGCGTTTACGTCGTCATCACCGAGCACCACAAGAATGCGGCCTTCATCGCTGAGTCCGAGGGCATCGATCGCTGCGAGGGCGTCGGTGGTCTTTGGAGCGCTGAAGTCGAATGAGTCGACTACGACGACCTTTCCATCGGCGGCACGATCGGACAGCGCGGATCGAAGCGCGAGCTTGATCATCTTCTTGGGTGTCTTCTGGCTGTAGTCACGTGGCTTTGGGCCGTGGGCGATGCCACCACCACGCCATTGCGGTGAACGGATCGAACCTTGGCGAGCACGACCAGTGCCCTTCTGACGCCATGGCTTGGCGCCACCACCACGGCGCTCAGCGCGGGTCTTCGTCGAGTGCGTACCAGCACGACGTGCCGCCAACTGGGCGGTCACGACCTGGTGCATGACGGAAATGTTGGGTTCGATGCCAAAGATGTGGTCATCGAGGTCTGCGTTACCGGCGGACTTGCCGGAGATGCTCTTCACACCGATTGATGCCATTAGTTAGCCTCCGACTTCTTCGCGGCGTTGCGGAGCAGGATCGTGCCGCCCTTTGGACCGGGCACGTTTCCTTTCACCAAGACAAGGTTCTCCTCGGCGTTGGCCTCAACGACGGTGAGGTTCTGGGTAGTGACCTTTTGGCCACCGCTGCGTCCAGCCATCCGCTTGCCCTTGAAGATGCGACCCGGGGTGGCGCACTGGCCGACAGAGCCGGGCATGCGGTGCACTCGGTGAGCACCGTGACTCGCACGTTGACCAGCGAAGTTGTGTCGCTTCATCACACCGGTGAAACCCTGGCCCTTGCTGACGCCCGTGGCGTCGACGACGTCGCCCTCAACGAGGACATCGGCGCCGATCTCTTGGCCGACGGTGAACTCACTCACGTCGTCAAGACGCAATTCAACGAGCTTGCGGCCCGGCTCGACGCCAGCCTTCTCGTAGGTTCCTTGCATCGGCTTAGTGACGCGATGTTCTTTTTGTGCGCCGATGGCGACTTGAAGGGCGGAGTAACCGTCAGTCTCGGGGTGCTTGATCTGCACGACTCGAACCGGCGTCACCTTGAGCACGGTCACGGGGACGACCTTGTCGTCACGCCAGACCTGCGTCATTCCCAGTTTTTCACCAACGATGGCTTTGGTGGCCATGGCTCTAGTCCCTTGTGGAAGTTCTTGGGAGGAACTGCTAATGCAGCCCGCTCACGCGAACGCTCCGCATGGGCATGGCCCAGCGGAGCGAATTTTCGGTTGTGCCCGCTGGTTCCCGGAGGCCTGGCGAGACGTCGATTGTGTTCTGAGAGACTCAGATGTCCGGCTGTTTGCTTGACGCAAACGTCGAACGCACAGCCAGTTACCCTAGCCACCGCCTAGAAAGTCTCCAACACGACCAGCGGAAATATGTCACACTCCGCGTGGCCCTTCGAACAGTCGCGGTGGCGGCCCGGTTCGACAAATTACGCCATATTTGGGTGCCCTACTCGTGGCGCCCGGCTCAGAGTCGTCCTAACATCATTTGCGAGTAGGAACCTATGGCGGACTGGGTAGGGCAAAATCATGGACATAAGCGACGGGCGAGACGGCGCATTAACAGCAAGTGCACGCCAAGCGCGGGCACGAGCACTGCAGTCGCAACTGCGGTCAGCGCGCCTCGACCAGATAAACGCGAAACTCTCGGCACTACTTGCGAGTGTTAGTGCAGGCCCCCTCGAAGTAGATCTCGCAGCGATGCCGGTTCGCCGCTCGCCAGAATCCTCCCCAGCGACAAGCTCCCAGCTGCTGCCCAACTAGGCCCGTCGCCGTCTCATTACATCGAGCTAACGGTCGGCCTTTCCGTTTTGTCGCGCCGATGCTCTATGCGCGACCATTTACGCCAACGGATCGCGAGTCAGTCGCGGGGAGGTTGCAGTCATGCGCGTACAAGATCTAATAACTGCTCTAATCGGAAATAATCCACCGGTCCGGGTGACCGCATACGACGGAACCGACATGGGTCCAGCCGATGCCGCTACCCATATCGAGATCCTGTCGAAAGATGCGATCCAGCGAATCGTCGCGGCGCGAGGCCAAGAGATCGGTTTTGCACGGGCGATCATCGCGGGCGAAATGGAGATCCACGGCGACATCTTCGGTGTCTTCGAGGTAAATGGCCTCGTCGCCAAGCCGTCGCTCGACGTGTCGATGATCAAATCTGCAGCACAGTTGCTCGGCGTCGAGAACGTGCGAGATCTGCGCGACCTCAAACGTCTTGCTCCGCCCCCAGAAGAAATCGTTCTGAAGGGACGACTACATTCTCGCGCCCGGGACGCGGCAGCGATCTCCAGCCACTACGACGTGTCGAACGATTTCTACGACCTGGTGCTCGGCCCGGCGATGACCTATAGCTGCGCGATCTTTGAGAACGAAACCGACGACCTCGCCACCGCACAGTCAAACAAGCATGACTTGGTGTGCCGCAAGCTCGACCTACAACCCGGTATGCGTTTGCTCGACATCGGGTGTGGCTGGGGCTCAATGGTGATGCACGCAGCTAAGCACTACGGCGTGCATGCGGTCGGGGTGACCATTTCGGTCGAACAAGCTGAACGAGCTCGCAAGCGCGTCACCGATGCCGGTCTCGCCGATCGAGTCGAGATCCGTGTGCAGGACTACCGCGACGTTCCCGATGGCCCGTTCGACGCCATCAGCTCGATCGGCATGTCCGAGCACGTCGGAGGCCCGACAGAACAGCGTCGTTACTTCGCTCAAGCTCGGAAGCTCCTGACGCCGAACGGTCGATTCGTCAACCATGCCATCAGCCGGGCGGCGAAGTTCGATGGACTCGGCGACAAGGGCTTTATCCAGCGCTATGTCTTCCCCGATGGAGAGCTCCACGAGATCGGCGCCACCATCACCGCTATGCAGGAATCGGGATTTGAGTCCCGCCACATGGAATCGTTCCGTCTGCACTACGCCAAGACGCTCCGAAATTGGGTGTCCAACCTCGAGGCGAACTGGGAGACCGCAGTGGCCGAGGTGGGTCGCGGTCGTGCGATGGTCTGGCGTCTGTATATGGCTGGCTCTGCTGTGGCCTTCGAGCGCAACGAGATTCAGCTCCATCAGGTACTGAACGTGCGTGACACCGCCGACAACTCCTCGATCCCGTTGCTCAACGACTGGCCCCAACGCGCCCAGCACTAGATCCGAAATCGCCGGCGACGCTACATCGCCGAGCGGCGAAGAATTTCGAGTTCGGTTCGCGTAGGAAAGCCGATGACGCGCCAGCGTGGCGGCGAGTGGTCGGTCCTTTCCATCAAATGACCACACACCTCGAGGGCGTGCGCCCACGGAACCAAGAACGGCTCGGCCCCTTCTTCGTAGAACGCGAGACGCTCAACCTCAGGAAGCAGGCTCTCCACGCCGCGAGTCCACGTGCAATAGGACGAGAGTGCACCGTCGGCCTGCTCGATCGGGACGTAACTCGCTGCAAATACGGTCTCGCCTAGGAGGGGCTCCAGAAGACGGTGCTGTGTCTCGTAGGCAGCGGCGAGGTCATAGGTCACGAGTCGGGACCAGTCTCGATACGCCTGATGGTTCGGTTCGAGTCGCAACGGACGCCAGTTGCCGGTGTAGCCAACGAGGGGCGACAGACTCACTCGGTTCGCAGCCCCTACGTGGCGAAGCGCCTGTTCAGCGGCAACTGCAATGGCTTCGTCATCGCCAATCGACATCACCGCGCAGCTCGCTCGGGTTGGGTGGAAGACGACCCGTTCTTCGTCGAAGGGCAAGAAGTCGAGCTGGCCAGGAAGAAAGGCTCGAGCGCCGTCGTAGTCATCGACGCCTTTGGGAGCGAAGATTCTGCCGTCCACGACGTCCCATCCAAGAAAGGGTGCCATGGCCAGGTTTCGCTTGGCGGCGTCGAGTAGCTCGGCGAATGGCAATCCCCACGTCTCGAGGTGTTCAGCCGCGACGAGCTCCATCGTCGCCGGCCTATCCCACACGACCGTCCAGGTGAAGTCACCCCCGATCGCCCGGTGGGGAACATCTCCACTACCGCTTGTCCCGCCATCGACCATCGCCGACAGGGCGTTGAGTCCCAATGCGTTTTGCGAGGAAACCGACGGCCGCAAGCGCGACAGATCCACGGCGTCTGGCATCGGTTCACGGGATACGAGCGCTCGAACGGTTCGTTCGAGCCACGGAACCCGGTCTTGAGCGAGTTGCTCTACCCAGGCCTTGCGGAGGTTGGTCAAGTGAGTAGTGACTCCGCCGATCCGCAGCGCGTCACCTTCGACCTCTTCGATCGTCGAACCCAAGGGCAACAGCGTTTGCGCCAACTCTCGTATTGCTACGTCAAAGTCATCAGCCCCGTCGAGCTTTGACGCGGTGTAAACAAACCACCCCATATGCCAAGGTCGACACATCCACCCCACGGATTGAGCTAAACGGGGCTGCCAAATTTGCGAGACGTTGTTACGAAATAGTGAAGATCGGGCCAGCAGTTCACTTCGCGCTCAAGAAATCCGGCATTCCACCCGAAGTCTAGGGGGTACATATGGCCCGTCCCTGATACATCGATCTACCTATCGATTCAGCTCGAGTCGAAGATGCACCACGCTACGAATTGGACCCACGTCAGCCGATTCGGACCCATGCAGCATCGACGCTTGAGCACCTTAAACACCTGGGCGTTGAGAGAAGAACCAGGCGGAGGCGGCTTCTCTCGGCGCCAGGCGGGTGCACCCCTCAGCTGATCTTTCCAAATGCGGGTTCGGTGAATGCAGGGAGTGCCGCGGTCATCGACCAAAGTGTGTTGATGGCAGATCGATTTGAGCACTTTGATCGTGAGTCGTGGGCCGCACTTCGACATGCGACTCCCCTCACCCTCACCGAGCGCGACATCGACGAGTTGCGAGGAATTACTGAGCATCTCGATCTCGATGAGGTCGAGCAGATCTATCTGGCGTTGAGCCGGTTAATCAATCTGCACGTGGTAGCCACCCGTTCGCTCACGACGGTCACCCACACCTTCCTTGGAACCGCTCCCCGCCCGTTGCCATATGTGATCGGTATCGGCGGGAGCGTGGCGGTGGGTAAAAGTACGACAGCTCGGCTCCTGCAAACGCTGCTCGCCAGTTGGCCCGAACATCCTCAGGTCGCGCTGGTAACAACAGATGGCTTCCTCTACCCCAATGCGGAGTTGGAGCGTCGAGACCTAATGAATCGCAAAGGTTTCCCCGAGAGCTACGACACCGCCAGCCTGCTCGCCTTTCTGCAAGACGTGAAGTCCGGGAAGAGCCCGGTCCCTGCCCCGGTGTATTCGCACCTTGCCTACGACATCGTCGAGAATGAAGAAGTCATCGTTGACGGTCCCGACATCTTGATCGTTGAAGGCCTGAACGTTCTCCAAGGCGGCAACCGTTCGGAGCCTCGAGTGGTGTCGGACTACTTCGACTTCTCGCTCTATGTCGACGCCGACCCAAAGGCGATCAAACAGTGGTACATCGAACGCTTCCTCGCCTTACGCGAGACGGTGTTCACCAACCCAGATTCGTACTTCCGCCATTACGCCGACCTCGACCAAGAAGAAGCGACAGCGATCGCGTCAGATCTATGGGACACGATCAACGCACCCAATCTGGAAACCAACATCGCCCCAACCCGAACTCGCGCGAACTGCATTCTGGCCAAAGACCACACCCACCGGGTCCAAACCGTGGCCTTGCGTTAGGCCAGGTGAGGAAGGCGCAGGAACAGGGCGTGTAGCCAGAGGTCGAAATTTGGGTTTCTTACGAGCGCGTCGGTTGCGTCGTTGAGAACTGCGACCGCGTCGATGACCGTTCCCGGGTCCACGTGTGCGACGTCGTTGTCGAGCTCGGCCCGATAGCGCTGTGCGAGCGTTGCGAGTCCCATGCGCCACTCATCGGTCTGTTGCATCCGAGATTCGCGTTTGTGTCGAGCATCCACGGCCTTACGCCCGGACCCACGCACGCCGGTTAGCGACTCTTGCTCGTCCATCTGCTCAGACTCGCGTTCGTGTTGCGCATCGAGCGGTTCTCGCGCGTCATTGGTGGCCGAGATGATGTCAGCGACCAGTTCGGTCACGTCATAACCGCTAGCACCAATCCGTTCAGGTGCGTCCCACCACAGCCCTCGACGGTGAGTGAACGCCTCATCGGTTGCGAGTAACTCGGCACGACCGATATCGCCACCAGATCCAACCGCGGCCGATTCTGCCAACTCGCTGGCGACACCCTGTGCGAGCAGAGCGACGCGAATATCGTCGATTGTGACTGCGGGAAACTCGATCGTGGTCGAGCGGGAGGCGATCGTGATGTGTTCCGGTGGTACCGATTCGGCCAGCAGCACGAAGATCGTTGAGGGTGGAGGTTCCTCGATTGGCTTTAGCAGTCGTGCCGCCGCCTCCGCAGTCGCTTCGTGAAAACGGTCGATAACGATGACCTTGCGTCCCGCCTCGACACTCGAACGCGATCCCTCAACGATGATCGCCTCGACCTCGTCGGTACGCAGTGAGTTTCCCTCGGGTTCGAAGATCACGAGATCAGGATGTTCTTCACGAAGCGCCAGCTTTCGATTTCGATCCCGGTCGGCGTCGGTTCCTACGAGTTCACCAGCCAACAACGCTGCCGCACGCCGCTTGCCGGTGCCTCGTCGTCCGAGGAAGAGGTACGCGTGCACTGGCGACTTCGCAGCGGCCCCAAGTCGCGCTGCGACTTGGGGCTGACCGATGAGGGAATCGAACGTGCTCATAGACCGAGGCGCTCCCGAACCCCCGAGCGAACCCGAGCACCGATCTCATTGACCGACCCTTCAGCCTCAATAACCAGCCAACCATCGGGATCATCGGCTGCAAACCGCTCATAGGTACTCACCACAACATCATCGAGCGACGCCTGTTCAATTCGGTCGAGTTCGTCTCCCAGACGTCCGCGGGCGGCCTCGGCCGAGACCTTCAGCAGAATCGTCAGATCGGGTTTGAGTCCGTCCAGTGCCAACGCATTGGCCTGTGCAACTGCGTCGATCCCGAGCGACCTCGCAACTCCTTGGTAGGCCAGCGAGGAAGCAACAAACCGGTCGCTCACTACCGAGACGCCTCGAGTCAGCGTTGGTTTAATCAACTCCGCCACATGTTGGGCTCGCGATGCCGCCATAAGAAGGGCCTCGGTCCGGGCATCGAGTTCAGCGTGTGCTGGGTCGAGCACAAGGGAGCGGATCTTCTCGCTGATGGGGGTCCCCCCAGGTTCCCGGGTGAGTTCAGCACCAAGTGCATCCGCGAGAAGCTTGGCCTGGGTCGACTTGCCAGAACCGTCCCCGCCTTCGAAGACAATAAAGCGGCCTCGTTGGGCCTCGTTGACCGACGACATCGGTTGCAAGTTAGCAAACCCCCGCGGTGCTGCAAGACACGCGTAGCAGTACGATCGCTTAATGACCGGAAGTGGAGAAATCGAATCGACTTCCCAAAACGAACCCCCCAGCGCCCAGCTGGAGGCTGAAGAAGACGCGTCGCCAGCGAAGACGTTTGAGATGCCCGCGGTCGGCGATCTCGACTACATCTGGGGTGCGGTCAAAAGGGCGCTGCTTATCGCGATTGTCGTGCTGGCAATTTCGGTTTTCGCGCCACAACTCATCGACCGATTACTCGAGGTCCTCAGCCAGGCAGAACGCCTACGGACCATCCGGGTTGAGTGGTTTGTGCTCATGGTGTTGGCCGAAATTCTCAGCTTTGCATCGCTGTGGTGGTTGATGAAGATCCTGCTCCCCAAGCTGTCCTGGTTCGTCGCAGCAACCAGTCAGTTGACCTCCAACTCGGTTAGTCGAGTCTTCCCCGGAGGCGGCGGCGCGGCTGCGGGTGGGGCAACGCTCTATCGCATGCTCGCTGTTAGTGGAACCAGCCCTTCGCAGGCGGGTGGCGCCCTCGCTGCCACATCGATCCTCTCGACCGCTGCCTTGGCCGCGATCCCCGCCATCGGCATAGCGATCGCCTTCTTCGGTGCTCCCATACCCGAGGGCTTGTCACCGATCGCCATCGCTTCCGGAGTGATGTGTGTGTTGCTTCTCGGTGTCGGCGTCGTGATGCTGCGCAGCACCACTCCACTGATCTTTACTTCTCGTGTCTTGGATCGAATTCTCCGTGTTGTCGGACGCGTGCTTCGGAAGGACTGGAAGGTCGACCCAGAAAATGTCGTTCGAGAGCGAGACCGACTTGGCGAACTTCTTGGCTCGCGCTGGAGGCAGGCCACCGCTGCAAGCGCGTTGAACTGGACCTTCGACTACCTGGTCCTGGTCTTCGCGCTGTACGCGGTTGATGTCGAGCCGCGACTGAGCCTGGTGATGATCGCCTATGCGTCCGGCGCCGTGCTTTCTATGATCTCGATCACCCCGGCCGGGCTCGGCTTTGTCGAGGTCGGGCTCACCCAGGTGCTGGTCCTCTCGGGGATACCGCTCGATGTTGCGAGCGTTGCCGTGCTGGCGTATCGAGGGGTGTCGTTGTGGCTACCTACCGCATCAGGGCTTTTCGCGTGGCTAGCGTTTCGGTATCGCTATCCTCGTCGGGTCGAACCAGTAGATCCGAACCCGAGCGGTGCTACGGGATAAATGCCAGGAGTTCTTCGCGGAAGAACACCGCAAGAGCGACTAGCGCAAACAGCACCGCGATGAGAACGACCCGTGGTTGACGACCCGAAGCTTCCTCCAGGTCGGACTCTGCAATGACCTCGCCAGCTGGGCGCAAGCGGTCGAGTTCATCCCTGCGCATCATGGCGGTAGTTTGGGTAATCGACCCCTCGGCTGAAGCGATCTCATCTTCACCAGGAACGGTCCAGTTGCCCGGGGTCTCGTCGTAGACGCCCGTGAAATCCGGAATCGGAAGATCTTCGTCGGTGCCGTACTTCGGTGTGAGATCGACAGCTTGTTTGATCTCAGCGTCAGAAACAGGGGTCGGCGCGAGCGCAGCTAGATCGACCCGTTCCTCCCTCGCCTCAAAACCAACTGGCGCTCCAGCCACACCTACGCTCGGATCGAGTGAGGAAAGAATCTCCTCGGTCTCAGCGACCGTATTCCAGAGATCCTCGGACTGATCACCCGCGATCTCGGGGGTTGCAGGGGCGACATAGGGTTCGACGTGCCAAAGCGCATCGCCCTCGAGTTGTGTCGGCGCGGTCGGCGCAGCACTGGCCGAGGGAACCTCATCAAAGAGGCCGTGATCCCGCTCTGGCTCGATGATGTGATGGCTGACCCAGTCACCGTCGTCATCATCGTTGGACGCTGGTTGTGACATTGCGGGGGCCGGGGTGTCGTCCGGTGAGGTACGGAAGATCGACATTGGTCGATCAACCTCACCGCTGGCAACGTCGGTCTTATCGCTCGCTGTGTCGTCCCACGCCGGAAGCGCTTGTGACTCGTCTGGGGCTTGTGAGCCAGGCTGGCTCGTTGTGGCGAAGACCGAATCGATCGGAGATGCAATTTCGGAACCCGTTGACGACGCGACCAGCGTTTGGGGCACTGGTGGCTCAGGGACATCGGGAAGACTCGGAACCGTGTAACCCGTTGGCCCAACCGAAGCCGTTGCGGGAAGTTCTGGGTGCTCCGGTGTCTGTGGGCTATCTGGCGCAAACGGGCTAGCGACCGTACCGTCAGGTGCCGCCGCGGGTCCTTCGAAGAAGGAGGATTCGGCAACCTGACGGACAGGCGGCACATCGAATGCAAAGGGGCTGGCGTCCGGTGCAACAGGGGTATCAGGGGTCTGAGAAACTTCGGGTACTGCTGGGGCCTCAAACGCAACTGGCTGGACCTCAGGAGCTTCTGGAACCTCAAATACGCCTGGGGTCTCAACCGCAGCAAACGGATCGACGACCTCAGGGGTCTCCGGAACAGCCGGAGCCTCAAACGCAACGGGCTCAACAACATCTGGAACTACAGGAGCCTCTGGAGCAGCTGGAGTCTCAATCGCAAACGGATCGACGACCTCAGGGGTCTCCGGAACAGCCGGAGCCTCAAACGCAACGGGCTCAACAACATCTGGAACTACAGGAGCCTCTGGAGCAGCTGGAGTCTCAATCGCAAACGGATCGACGACCTCAGGGGTCTCTGGAACAGCCGGAGCCTCAAACGCAACGGACTCAACAACATCTGGAACTACAGGAGCCTCAAGAACCTCAAAGATGCCTGGAACTGCGGCAGCCTCAACCGCAACAGGCGCCACAACATCGGCAACCTCAGGAACAGGTGGAGCCTCAATCGGACCAGGAGCCTCAACCGCAACAGGCGCCACAACCTCCGCAACCTCAGGAACAGGTGGAGCCTCAATCGGACCAGGAGCCTCCGACTCAACCTCGACAACCTCCGGAATCTCCGAAACAACCTCAGGGGTCTCTGGAACAGGTGGAGCCTCAATCGGACCAGGAGCCTCCGACTCAACCTCGACAACCT